>JAABSN010000442.1 GCA_011390385.1 Thioalkalivibrio nitratireducens
TTTTAATAGATCTCCCAGCATACTGTCCTTTGTGTTGCCCAGCGTTTTGCCTTCTCCTCGGGAGGAGTGGATTCAGCGGTCCGATTTCCTAGTATCAAGTTTGAACCGCGGACATGGGCGAGTTCATGATGGTTTAGGCTGAATTCATGATCAGCCGCCTGCCACCGCGGCATCTGTGCGCTACCGAACCGATGATCAATGCATTGATGCGTCATGCTGACACCTCCCGCTCTGGCGAGTATCAAGCACCACGCGCATTCATTCGTGCAGCTAGTTGAAATGCGTCGTTGCCGGAGCCCTCTCCCAAAGTGATCGAGGCGCATGGCCGCTACCGCTCTTTCTTTTGATACGCTGAAGAACTCAGTCAGAGTGCTTGCCCGCAACCTGCTCCCCTGGCTGATCGCGGTCATCGTGACATCGGTACTCGGTTCGCTGGTTCAGTCCACCCTCAATCTCTTTAACTTGCGGGAGATGGGGTCATACGCAACGTGGGGCGACTGGCAGCGGACGATCATCAGGGATTTGCTTTCGTTTGCGCCGTTCTATGCTCTGCTGGTAGGGGCGGCGTTCCTGATCGCGTTTCCCGGGGGCTTGTGGCTGGCTCGAAAGTGGCCGGCGGGCCGCTCCTTGCTGCTTGGTGTCGCTGGCACCATAGGGCTTGCAGTGGCGTTCCTGATCGCCAACAAGGCTACGCCGATCCCGACCCTGATCTCCGCCACCCGTGACCCATTGGGCTTGATTGCGATGCTGTCTACCGCCTTCATCGGCGCCTGGGTTTTCGCCAGGACCAGCGGGAAGCCGGAGTTCAAGTCGCTCAAGGCTTTTACGTGGACGCATCTTGCATTTCCGATCGTGATGCTGGTCGCGGCATTCAGCATGCACGCGTTTATGAAGCCGGAGCGTCAAATTGAAATCGACGAGTATCCCGTGGAGGGCTATCGGATCGCTATAGTCGTCGACGGCCTTGACCACCCCTGGGGCATGGTCCGCCTGCCTGACGGCCGGCGTCTGATTACCGAACGCGCCGGAAGCGTTCGGATCGTCGATGCTCAAGGGGCGTTGCTTCGGGAACCATTGGCCGGCGTGCCCGAGGTGCTCGCAGGCGTTCAGGGCGGGCTGCTCGATATCGAGCTCTCGCCAAACTTCAAAAGCGACCGAACCCTTTTCCTAAGCTATGCCTGCGGATCCAAGAGCGCCAACAACACCTGCGTCGGACGGGGCGAGCTGCAGGGTAACCGGCTTGAGAACTTCCAGCGAATTTTCCGGGCTGAACCGCTGAAAAGCACCAGCGTGCAATTCGGTTCCCGCATCACTTTTCTTCCCGACGACACCATGGTTGTGTCGATTGGCGACGGCTTCGACTATCGTGAAAAGGCGCAGGATCTGTCCAACCATATGGGTAAGCTCGTCAGGCTGAACATGGACGGCTCCGTGCCAGACGACAATCCATTTGTCGGGCAGGACAACAAGCGGCCTGAAATCTACAGCTACGGCCACCGCAACCCCCAGGGCCTGCACTACGATCATCAAACCGCGCAGCTGTACGAAAGCGAGCACGGGCCTTACGGCGGCGACGAAGTCAATATCATCGAGCCCGGTAAAAACTACGGCTGGCCGATCGCTACCGAGGGCGTTAACTATCCCGGCACGAGCATCTCACCGCACGAGAAGCTCGAAAGCGTGCAAGCGCCCATCAATCACTGGACGCCGTCAATCGCCCCGTCCGGGATCACGGTCTACCGCGGCGACGCGTTTCGGGAGTTCGACGGCGATCTTCTCGTCAGCAGCCTGGGCGGAATGGGTGTGTTCCGCCTCGATCTCGAAGACGGCCGGGTGGTCGCCGAACAGCGACTGTTCCATGAACTGGGCAAGCGTATCCGCGACGTGGCGGTCGGGGAAGAAGGCGAGCTCTATCTTCTGACCGACCATAAACCCGGGCAACTGCTGCGAGTCGATGCCGTTGAGGCAGGCCCCGAAAAGAGGTGATGGCCATTGCCGCGGCCATCGCAGCTTTCGGGATCGCATCGAGCACGGCTTTCGCTACCGTCGTCGGCCCGCCGATCGAGGTGCCGGTGCTTACCCCAGGCTTGTTTCAGAGGCTCTGTTGAAAAATGAGTGGGTATCCTACTGCCAGTCCAACCATCGGAGCTGGAGCAGTGAGCGCTCAGATTTTTCAGACCGCCCTTGGCATTTCGTCGCCCTGGTTCGTAGCTGACGTCGTCTTCGACGAGGCCGGGAAGACCCTGAACATCAACATCGACTTTCAGCGTGGCAGCCGCTTCCGGATGGCAGACCTCGATGGCGACCACCCAGTCCACGACACCGTCACCAAGCGCTACCGCCACCTCAACTTTTTCCAGCATGAGTGTTTTCTGGATGTCCGCGTGCCGCGCGTGAAGCTGCCCGATGGAAGCGTCCGGCAGGTCCAGCCGGAATGGGCGGGCAAGCTGTCGGGCTTCACCCTGCTGTTCGAGGCCCTGGTGCTGCTGCTGGCCCAGCAAATGCCCTTCCGGGGTGTGGCCCGGGTGACCGGACTGTCGGTTCACCGTGTCATGGCGATCTGCGAGCGCTACGTCGACCTGGCGGTCGCCCAGCGTGACCTGTCCGAGGTCCGCCAACTGGCCATCGACGAGACCTCCAGGGCGCGCGGCCATGACTACCTGATGCTCGCCGCCGACGCCGAACAACGGGCCGTGATCTTCGTAACCGAGGGCAAGGATGCTGCTACCGTCGGTGAGCTGGCCGAGTTCCTGACGGCGCATGGTGGCGACCCGGCGGCCATCGAGTCGTGCAGCATCGACATGTCGAAGGCCTTCATCAAGGGAGTTGGTGACCATCTCCCGAATGCCTGGATCACTTTCGATAAGTTCCACGTC
>JAABSN010000443.1 GCA_011390385.1 Thioalkalivibrio nitratireducens
CTGCCAGCGAATGATATGGCCCCAGCGGCTGTTCGGACGCGGGTTGGCGGCATCGACATCGTCTTCCGCACGAGCGGTATTGTTGGTCAGGGCAAAGTAGACCTGACGGGTGTTGGGATCAACGGCGCCCCATTCCGGACGGTCCATCGGCGTGGCCCCGACCCGGTCCGCCGCAAGACGCGTGTTGACCAGAACATCGGCCTGGCTTTGGAAACACGTGCAGTCGGGCTCCTCGCCCTGGTTGATCGGCTGGGGCTGCAACAGGCCCTGACCCCATGCCAGCGGCAACCATTCGCCGCTGCCGTCGTCATTGAACTTCGCGACATACAGGGTGCCGGAATCCAGCAGATGGCCTCCCGCGGTCGCGCCGAAATAGGGCTGGGCCGAAACGAACTTGTAGATGTACTCGTTCCGGGCATCGTCGCCGGAGTACAGCACAACCGGCTGGCCCTCGATCGGCGGCTGGAAGACCACACCCTCGTGCGCGAAGCGGCCAAGGTGAGTGCGCTTTACGGGCGTGCTTTCCGGATTGAAGGGATCGATCTCGACCACCCAGCCGAACGCGTTCGGCTCGTTCCGGTAATCCTCGCTTGCGGCCGCACCGATCGGGGCGGCATTGAAGCGTGCGTAGGCCTCGTCGTTGCTCGTCGGATCGACGTCGGCCAGTTCCCAACCATAACGGCTGACACCAGCCCGCACGCCGTAGCGCTGGTGTTCGCGGGGCTGCGCGTCCGCACTGTTGTCCCGGTTGCGGAAGTAGCCCGCCCAATTCTCCTCGCAGGTCAGGTAGGTATTCCAGGGAGTCACACCGTGTGCGCAATTGTTGATCGTACCGCGGGTCATGGTGCCTTCGGGACTGTATTTGGTTTTCACGAAATCCGTGCCACGAACCGGTCCGCGGATCTCCATCGGGGTCAGAGCCGTGACGCGGCGGTTCCGGCCGTCGGCGACGACCGCCCACTCGCCGTTGACTTGCTGCTGGACACGCACGACGGAGACACCATGGCCGTTCATTTCCGTCAACACCTCGTCGGCCACGCGCCTGGTTTCGCCATTGTCCTCGTAGGTCGGGAAAGCGCTACGGCTCAGGGCCTGGCCAATCGCCGAAGCATGCATGTAACGCGGTTCCACATACTCGTGGTTCATCACCAGCAGGCCATCGACGGAGCTGCCCTCGTAGGGATCCGTGCCCTCAATCGGGAAGAAGTGCATGCCGTCATGGTGGGACCCGACTGCATCGCCCTGCTGCGCACCCGTCAGCGGAAGATCGTAGAGGATGCCAGGGTTGCTCACGGAACGACCCCATTCCGCAATCACTTGCGTGCTGTAACCTGCCGGAACGTGCACGGTATCCTGGTCGCTGACCGGGATGGCCTCGAACCCCAGCAATTGGGGCGACACGCTACCTGAACCGCCACCGGCGCCGGACCCGGAATTCGATGACGATCCACAGCCCTGGAGTGCCGCCGTTCCGAACAGACCCGCAACCGCCGCGGACAGGCTCCCTTTCAGAACCAGCCGCCGGTTCATGCGTGCTTCAAGAATTTCCTGGAAGTGCTGCGCATGGCTCGGGTTGCTCATCGGCTCGTCGCCGTCGCCATGATCGATCGGTTGTCCGCGTACGAGGTGCTTGCTCATCGGGTCTCTCCGAGGTCAGTGATGGGTGGATGCAGCGGGCAGCCTAGCCACGATTCGTGAACAACTGACGACGTGTCGGTGAAGAGACGATGACGGATTTACTGCCGAAAACTAGGGGCTTATTGAATGATCTGGTTCCGAAACGATTGCTGCCCCGCAAGCCCGCCCCGCAGGGTGGCGTGAGCGAAGCCGAACTGCACTGCTACCGCGCCGGTCCCGGCCTACGGCTTCCGGGCCTCGATCGGTGCAATTCGCTTGCGCTCATTGGCACCCTACGGGGCCATGCCCCCGATGCGACGCAGGGTGGCGTGAGATGCAGCCGGACCTCGCCGACACCGCGCTCTGGTCCCGGCCTTCGGCGTCCGGGCCTCGATTGGTGCAATTCGCTCGCGCTCATTGGCACCCTACGGGCGGTGCGGCCTGCGGGCTTGGGTCAGGCGATTACTGATGAACCGGCTTTCATGATTCCGGTGATCCCTGGCCATGGCAGCCAGGCACAGTCCGGGCAGAAGACAATTCCGTACAGCTCACCGTTGTTACTGCGCGGGGAACCGGAAGACTGGTAGTGTCTTGTCCCACGTCCGATGGCGTCCTGGCCGGCTGTCGGGACACCGGGCATCCGAGTTCAGTGAAGGAGGATTACATTGCCGTACAACGAACAGACCATCACCTCGATACGGCGCTGGTCGCCGAAGACCTTCAGTTTCCGGGCAACGCGGCCCGAGGGATTCCAGTTCAAGAACGGGCAGTTCGTCACGCTTGGGCTGCGCAGCGAGGGCAAGCTGGTGCCACGCGCCTACTCAATCGTCTCCGACCCCGATGAGCCGGACCTCGAGTTCCTCAGCATCCATGTGCCCGATGGCCCGCTCACCAGTCAGCTCGCGCAGGCCAGCGTCGGTGACACGATCTGGATCAATAACAAGGTGACCGGATCACTGACGCTGGATTACATCCAGCCCGGACGTAACCTCTATCTCCTCGCCACCGGTACCGGTATCGCCCCGTTCATTTCCCTGATCCGAGGCGAGAGGGTCTTCGAGAACTTCGAAACCGTGATTCTGGTGCACAGCGTGCGTACCGCCCCGGAACTCAGCTACCGTGAGGAAATCGAAAAAGCAGCCGGAAAGCGCCTGCGTTACGTCCCCACAGTGACCCGCGAACCGCATGAGCACAACCAGCGCGGGGCCGATCTGTTCCGCAATGGAGAACTGTTCCGGATGCTCGGTCTTCCGGAAG
>JAABSN010000444.1 GCA_011390385.1 Thioalkalivibrio nitratireducens
CGAACAGATCAGCCCGACGATCCTTGCCGCAGCCACGATCCTGGTGGCGATTTCCATCCTGCTGCTGACCACGGTCGAACTTCTGCGCCGCCGGTCCGAGAGGATGCGCGGGATGAGCCCGGGCTGAAGAAAGCCACGACTTTCGCAAAAATCGAACGCCGCCGGTCCGCAATGGCCGGCGGCGTTCAGCTTTCGAAAAGGGGTTTCGGCCTAGTGTCGCGGCAACGAGGAGTCGCGCATGTCAGAGCTGGATCCCCAATTTACCTCCGGTGCCTCCGGGACCGAGCAGGTGTTCAAGATTTCCGAGGTGTTCTATTCGCGGACGGACACGCGCGGAGTCATCCTGGCCGGCAACGACGTGTTCAGACGTGTCGCCGGCTTTGACTGGGACGGGCTGATCGGCGCCCCGCACAAGCTGATCCGGCACCCTGACATGCCGAAAGGCATGTTCCACCTGATGTGGGAGCGTATCAAGCAGGGCAAACCGACTGGCGCCTACGTCAAGAACCGCCGCGCCTGCGGGCGGTTCTACTGGGTCTTCGCGCTCGTCTTGCCGACAGAGGGCGGCTACATTTCGACCCGGATCAAGCCGACGTCGCCCCTGCGCGACGCCGCGGAGACGCAGTATGCCACGCTTCTTGCCCGCGAACGGGACGAGGGACTGACCCCCGCACAGAGCGCCGCCGCGCTGGAGGCCTGGGTCCGCAGCCAGGGCTTCGCCAGCTACGACATCTTTCAGAGTCACGCGCTCGCCGGCGAATTCGAGGCCCGCGCCCGGCAACTCGGCAAGCCGCTCGACCCCATGCTGAAACGGTTCGTGGACATGTCCCGGGCGATCCTGCAGGTGTCCGAGGAGACATCCGGCATGACCGAGGCGTTCAAGTCGATCCGAACGGTGCCCATGAACATGCGCATCATCGCCTCGCGGCTTGAAAACGCCGGTGGCCCGATCTCTGCGATATCGGTCAACTACAGCCAGATGCTCGAGGAAATGACCTCCTGGGTGTCCACCTTTGTCGAGGGCGAGGACTGCGTCTTTGCCCGCATCCGCGACGCCATCCTGACCGGCCAGTTCCTCGCCTTTTCCGAGGCGGTCGAAAAGGAGATGCTTGCCAGCTTTGCCAAACCGGCGGAGGCCTACCCCGAGAGTGTCAATCTGTCACGGGAGATCGACGAGGTGACAGGCCATGCCACGCAGTTCCGGGACCAGACCATCGACTCGCTGCGGTCGGTGCAGCGCGGCGCGCAGCGCTTTGCCGGCAGTGTGCTGGACATGAAACGCTATGTCACCGGGCTCAGTTCCACGCGCATGATGTGCAAGATCGAAAGCGCGAGCCTGTCGCGCTCCGGCACGGCGCTTAACGGGATCGTGGAGCAACTGGACAACTGCCAGGACGAGATCGAGGCCCGCCTGGCCCGTATCGAGGAACTGAACGCGGTGATCCAGAACAACACCGCGATGCTTCGCTCCTTGATGTGACGCCGCCCGCCCTTGTCCGAAACCCTCGATCGCAGCAGGATGACCATGACGGAACACACAGCGACCTTCACCGCAGACAGCGGCTTTGCCGGGTCCGAGGCGCAATTTCAACTGAGTGAACTGTTCTATTCGCGCACCGACACGCGTGGGGTGATCAGGGCCGGGAATTCCGTGTTCCAGCGCGTCGCCGGATACGAGTGGGAGGAGCTGCTGGGCGCGCCCCACAAGATCATCCGCCACCCCGACATGCCAAAAGGGGTGTTCCAACTGCTCTGGGACCGTCTGAAGGCTGGCAAGCCGACCGGCGCCTACATCAAGAACCGGTGCAAGAGCGGCCGTTACTACTGGGTCTTCGCGCTCATCGCGCCTACCGAGGGCGGCTACGTCTCGACCCGGTTGAAACCGAGCTCCGAGCAGCTTGGCGTTGTCGCGGGGCTCTACGCCGAGCTTCTGAAACGCGAAACCTCCGAGGGGCTGTCGCCGCGTGACAGTGCCGAGGCATTTGCCGCGGCGATCCGGGAGAGGGGATTCTCCAACTACGATGCCTTCCAGAGCCACGCGTTGGCCACCGAATACGACTCCCGCGCCCGGCAGACCGGCGGCGACATGAACGCGCTGCAACGCCGGTTCCGCGACATGGCCGGGGCAATCGCGCAGGTCGGTGTCGAGACAGCGGAACTGACCGAAGCCTTCAAGGCCATCCGCACCGTTCCCATGAACATGCGGATCATCGCCTCGCGGCTGGAGAATGCCGGCGGGCCGATCAGCGCCATCTCGGTCAATTACAGCCAGATGCTGGAGGAGATGACGACCTGGGTGAAGACCTTTGTCGACGGGGAGGGCTGCGTGTTTGCGCGCATCCGGGATGCCATCCTGCTCGGGCAGTTCCTGAGTTTTGCATCCGCCGTCGAGAAGGAGATGATGGCCGGTTTCGGCACCCGGGCAGGGGCCTACCCCGCCGGAATCGACATCGAGGGCGAGATCGCCGAACTGTCAGCCCATCGCAAGAGGTTCCTCGAACAGACCACAGCCTCGCTCGACAAGGTCGAGGCAGAGGCCAAGCGGTTTGCCCGCAGCGTGCTGGACATGAAGCGCTATGTGACCGGGCTCAGCTCGACCCGCATGATGTGCAAGATCGAAAGCGCGGCCTTGTCGAATTCGGGAACCGCGCTCGCGGGCATCGTGGAGCAGCTGGACGATTGCCAGACGGAAATCGAACAGCGACTGGCCCGCATGGTCGAGCTGAACTCCGTGATCCAGGGCAACACCACGCAATTGCGCGGCATGCTTCAGGGCGGCGCCAGCCTCTAGACCGCTTTTGCTGATGCCGGGTCTGCGCCGCCGTGATGGGCCGACGGTCCAGCACGGCGCCGGGGCATCC
>JAABSN010000445.1 GCA_011390385.1 Thioalkalivibrio nitratireducens
GGAGCTCCCGTTAGAACGACTGCAAATCAACGCAACACAACAAGGAGGACGAACAGTATGAGTGTACCGACAACCAACAAGAAACTAGCAGCATGGGTGGAGGAAGTCGCCGCCATGACGACACCGGACCAGATCGTCTGGTGTGACGGGTCCAAGGAAGAATATGACCGCCTGATGGAACAGATGGTTGCCTCCGGCATGGCCATCAAGTTGAATGAGGCGAAGCGTCCGAACAGCTTTGCCTTCAACTCCGACCCCTCCGACGTGGCCCGCGTGGAAGGCCGCACCTATATCGCCTCGCTCAAGGAAGAGGATGCGGGACCGACCAACAACTGGATCGATCCGTTCGAGCTGAAGAAGACGATGCGGGAGCTCTATGCCGGCTGCATGAAGGGCCGCACGATGTTCGTGATCCCCTTCTCCATGGGCCCGATCGGCTCGGACATTGCCAAAAATGCCATCGAGCTCACCGACAGTCCCTACGTTGTGGTCAACATGCACATCATGACGCGGGTCAGCCCTGAAGTGGTTCGCCTGATCGAGCAGACCGACGACTTCATTCCCTGCCTGCATTCGGTTGGCAAGCCGCTGGAGCCGGGCGAGAAGGACAGCCGCTGGCCCTGCGCCCCGCTTGACAAGAAATACATTGCCCACTTCCCGGAAGAGAACCTGATCTGGTCCTACGGTTCCGGCTATGGTGGCAACGCCCTGCTCGGCAAGAAGTGCCTGGCGCTGCGTATCGCCTCGGCGATGGCGGGCCGCGAAGGCTGGATGGCCGAGCACATGCTGATCCTGCGCTTCACCAACCCCGAGGGCAAGAAGTTCCACATCGCCGCCGCCTTCCCGAGCGCCTGTGGCAAGACCAACCTCGCCATGCTGCAGTCCACGGTACCGGGCTGGAAGGTGGAGACGATCGGTGACGACATTGCCTGGATGAAGCCCGGCGCGGATGGCCGTCTCTACGCCATCAACCCGGAAGCCGGTTTCTTCGGTGTGGCGCCGGGAACCTCCGCAGACTCCAACCCCATGGCGCTGGCCAGCATCGAGGAAAACGCGATCTTCACGAACGTGGTGGTCACGAATGACGGCGACGTGTGGTGGGAAGACATGGGCTACGACTGCCCCGGCGGCGGTGGCACCGACTGGAAGAACCAGCCCTTCAAGCCCGGCATGAAGGACGCGGACGGCAAGAAGATCCTTGGAGCCCATCCCAACAGCCGTTTCACCGCGCCTGCCGCGCAGTGCCCGGTGATCTGCGAGGACTGGGAGAACCCCGCTGGCGTGCCGATCGACATCTTCGTCTTCGGCGGCAAGCGCACCACGACCATGCCGCTGGTGCACGAGGCGTTCGACTTCAACCAGGGCATCTACATGGGCGCAACGGCTTCATCCGAACCGACGGCGGCCGCGCTTGACCTGGGTAATGTGAGCCTGCGCTTCGACCCGTTCGCCATGACCCCGTTCATCGGGTACCATGCGGGCGACTACATGCAGCACTGGTTCGACATGGGCGACGTGCTCGGCGACAAGGCCCCGCGCTGCTTCTACGTCAACTGGTTCCGCAAATCGGAAGACGGCAAGTTCCTCTGGCCTGGATTCGGCGAGAACAGCCGCGTGCTCAAGTGGATGTGCGACCGTGTCGAAGGCAAGGTCGGCGCCCGCGAGACACCGATCGGCCTGATGCCGAACGAAGGCGATATCACGCTGGATGGTCTTGACATCCCGGCCGAGGATTGGGCCGCGTTGATGAAGGTCGACAAGGATCTCTTCCGCGAAACGGTGATCAATGCTGAGAAATACCTCGCCAAATTCGGCGACAAGCTTCCTCCGCGCATCACCGAGCAGCTTGAGGCCCTCAAGGCACGCCTTGGCTAAGAGCCCGCTCTGAGAGCAAAACCATCAGGCCGCCCCGGTTCGCCGGGGCGGCCTTTTTTTTGCCTTAACTCTGCACTTGAATCATGCTCCTCTCTACGCCAGACTGCCACCATGTCATCAACCACCAAACCGCATTGTTTCCATCCCGGCATTGAAACGCTGCTGCGCGGAAAGAACGCCTGTGCGCTTGCGGGAAAGCGTATCGGCCTGGTCAGTCATCTGGCCGCTGTGGACCGCAACGGCACCACCACGGCCCAGCGCCTGCATGATGCACCGGGCATCACGCTGGCCTGCCTGATGGGACCGGAGCACGGTTTTTTCGGGATTGCCGCCGCCGGCGAATCCTGCCGCTCGCAACGTCACCCGGACTGGCGGATCCCGATCTACTCGCTCTATGGCGACACCCGCAAGCCGCGACCGGACTGGCTGCGCAAACTCGATCTGCTCGTCGTCGACCTCCAGGATCTCGGCTACCGCCCCTACACCTACGTATCCACCCTGAAACTCGTGCTGGAAGCCGCGGCCCAAGCCGGTCTGCCGGCAATCGTAACCGACCGACAGATCCCCCTGCCCCGCACCGTGGACGGTCCCCTGCTTGATCCGCGGTTCGAAAGCTTTGTCAGTGCCATCGACGCCCCCATGGTCTACGGCATGACCCCGGCTGAGACCGCGCGCTGGCTGCAGCAGACCTGCATCCCGCAAGTCGAGCTGCAAACCGTCCCCATGCAGGGCTATCAGCGCGATATCCTGCCGCTGACGGATGCCCCGCCCTTCATGCGTCCCTCCCCGTCCATCGTCTCGCGCGAGTCGGCGCTCTGCTTTCCAGCCACGGTCTGTCTGGAGGGGCTGCCGCACATCGACCACGGACGCCAGACGGCCATGCCGTTCCAACTGGTCGGCGCCCCCTGGACGCGCGGCGACGCGCTGGCCGAGGCACTCAACGGTTGCCGTCTGCCGGTGGTCATGTTCCACCCGCACCG
>JAABSN010000446.1 GCA_011390385.1 Thioalkalivibrio nitratireducens
CTGACATGCGCTATTCGGGCCAGGAATACACTATCAACATCGCCCTGCCGGCGGAGATGGATGTCGCCGCGCTTAGCGCCCGCTTCCACGACGCCCACAAGCAGCGCCATGGCCATTCCAGTCCCGAGGCGCCCATTGAATTTGTCAATCTGCGGCTCGCGGCCATCGGCGCGATCAGCAAGTACGACGAGCACCCCCACACGGTTACCGGCGATGGCAGCGATGCGGTCATTGGCCAGCGTGACGCTGTCTTCCGCGGCGCGACCCTGGGTACGCAGGTACTGCGGCGCGACCGACTGCCCGTAGGCTATGAGTTTACCGGTCCGGCGATTATTGAGGAGCAGAGCGCAACGACGGTACTGCCGGACGGCTGGCAGCTGCGGGTCGACGAGGAGAGCAACCTGATACTGACCCGAGGAGCCGCAGCATGAGCACGGTAGATCCGATCACCACGGAAATCATCCGCAATGCCTTCATCGCCATTGCCAGCGACATGAACGCCACGCTGATTCGCAGCGCGTTCACTCCCGTGATCTACGAGGGCAAGGACTGTTCGGTGGCGCTGATCGATGAGAAAGGCGAGGTTCTGGGTCAGTCCCTGGGTCTGCCGCTGTTTCTGGGCAACCTGGAAATCTGCGTCAAGATCATGGCAGAGCGCTACGGCTGGGATTATTTCCAGGAAGGGGACGTGTTCTACATGAACGACTCCTACATGACCGGCACCCACCTGAATGACTCCACCATCATCATGCCGATATTCTGGCGCGGCACCCGCATCGGTTTCGCCGCCTCCCGCGCCCACTGGCTGGATGTGGGTGCCAAGGATCCGGGCACCCCGGTGGACTCCCACGA
Source organism: Thioalkalivibrio nitratireducens (assembly GCA_011390385.1). Next base: position 853 of record JAABSN010000446.1, read on the forward strand.
GATCTACCAGGAGGGTACGCGCTGGGGCCCGACCCGGCTCTATGACGCCGGCAAGCCGCGGCACGACGTGATCGAGCTTTTGCGCCTCAACAGCCGCTTCGGCGATGCCACCATCGGCGATCTCAACGCCCAGATCGCTGCCGGTCGCACCGGTGAGCAGCGGCTGCAGGCCCTGTTCGACCGCTTCGGCGCCGACGCCATTCACGCGGCCCGGGACGAGATCTACAAGCAGACCGAAGCCAAGGAGCGGGAGGCGATTCTCGCCCTGCCCGATGGCGAGTACAGCGCCGAGGGCACCATCGACGACGACGGGCTGGGCAATGGCCCGCTGGGGGTGAAGCTCACGGTGCGTATCGCCGGCGACGGCATGACCGTCGACCTCGCCGGATCGGCGCCGCAGGCCACCGGCCCGGTCAACTGCGGTCTGACCCAGACCGTGGCCGCGGCGCGGGTGGCCTACAAGCTGCTGATCTGCTCCGAGGTGTCGCCCAACGGCGGTTCCTTCCGCGCGCTGGATGTGCAGGCGCCGCCGCGCTCGATCTTTCACGCCCAGGAACCGGCGCCCTGTGGCTGGTACTTCACTCCGCTGGGCCTGCTGATCGACCTGATCGTGAAGGCGCTTGCCCCGGTACTGCCGGACAAGGCTGCGGGCGCCCACTACGGCGACTCCATGGTCATCACCATTGCCGGGCAGGATCCGCGCAACAACGATGACTTCTTCCTGATGATCGAGCCCACCACCGGCGGCTGGGGTGCCTTCAACGGCGGCGATGGCGCCAACTCCCTGATCAACAACGTCAATGGCAGCTTCAAGGATTTGCCGATCGAGATATTCGAGAGCAAGTATCCTCTGCGCATTCTCAGCTACGGCATTCGCCAGGATTCCGGCGGCGCCGGGAAATATCGCGGCGGCAACGGCACCTATCGGGAGTACCTGGTGGAATCGGACGCGTCCCTGTGGCTTTGGTTCGAGCGCTCCGATACGCCGGCCTGGGGCCTGTTCGGCGGCGGCTCCGGCGCACCGCCCACGGTCCTGATCCAGCGCCCCGGACAGGAAACCCTGGAGCGGCTGAAGGCCAATGACATCAAGATGCCACCCGGCACCATCATCAAGTCGATGACCGGCGGTGGCGGTGGTTACGGTGATCCGCGGGAGCGCGACCCGAAAAGCGTGCAGGAAGACTTGCTGGACGGCTTCATCTCCCCCGAGCATGCCAGCGCGGTCTATGGGGTCAGCCCGGAAGTATCGGGCCGGTAACCGTGTCCACGCCGGGGGTCAGCGCAGGGGAAACGCTGTCCGGGGTGCATATTGCGCTGGTCATCATCGGCGGCACCATCGGCATGGCCGTGTTCCTGGTGTCTGCCCAGATCGGCGGGTCTCTTGGTCTGCAGCGTGCGGCGCTGGCGTTTGTGGCTGGCTGCCTGATTCTGGCGCTCATGGGCTCCCTGACGTCCTATGTCGGCGCCACCACCCGCTGCACCACCTACCAGCTGTGCACACAGGCCTTCGGTGGTGCTGGCGCCCAGCTGGTCAACACCGTGATTGCTCTGTCGTTGATTGGCTGGTTCGCAGTAATCAGCAACACTCTGGGCTCGCTATCGGATTTTGTCTTCTCACGCCTGTACGGCTGGCAGCTGCCAGTACCGGTGTACATCGTGCTCAGTAGTTTCGCGATAGTACTGGTTACCATCACCGGGTTTCGCGGCATCGACAGGGTTGCCCTGTGGATGACGCCGGCCATGCTGTTGCTGGTCCTGTATGCGGCCATGGGTAGCGTCGACCAGGTGGTGCACTGGGACCGCCCCGTTGCCGGTGCCACAGTGATGAGCTTCTCCGCCGCGGTCTCTGCGGTGGTGGGTTCGTACATCGCGGGGGTGATTATCCAGCCCGATTACAGCCGCTTTGCCCGCAATGCACGGCACGCCGTGGGCGCGGCCTTTGTGGCGCTCGGGGTCTGTTTTCCCATCGTGATGTTGCTCGCGGCCATCCCCGGTTC
>JAABSN010000447.1 GCA_011390385.1 Thioalkalivibrio nitratireducens
GCTTACCTCAAGTGATGGGTGGGTCCGCAGGCTTGGGCCTCGCTGGAAGAGCCTGCAACGCTGGGCCTACGCGGCTGCCCTTCTCGGCCTTCTGCACGCGCTCAGCCTGAACAACTGGGATGATCCGTGGGAGCCGCTGATCGTCTCCGCGCCCCTGATCGCGTTGCAAATCTGGCGAATGCACAGATATCTCATCCAGCGCCCCACGAGCACCTGAAACGGGCGATCATGAACGTCTCAGCGAGAGGCCTTATGTCCCACATATTGTGTGTCCGCTGCACCCTCGGCTCCACGTTTTTCGCGAAAACCCGGAATGACGGGCGGTGGCGCATTGGATCCACCATTTGATGAAAGCCGGCTTTGGGCCGCGAGGGGTGGCAAGCCGATTGTGACCTTGCGGCATTGCATCTGCAGCATTGTGCAGGAGCGGTCGGTCACCATGCCGAAAAAGACCAGCAATCGTGCGCCATTTGCGTCATTTCTTGCCGGCAACTGTGCAAATCACCGTCAGCGGCAAATGCGACTGCTTGTGAACACGTAACAGTCTATCCGGCCACAGGCATAAAGCCGTCAGGATCAACCATCTCAAGCAAGCTCTGGACTGCGGGTAGATCTGCAGCTTCTGAATGACAAAGCACATATACACCGACGGGCTCCGACGAATCTAGAAGCTCGACGGCGGCGAGCCGGGGATCGTTCCCAAATTCACCGCTCAGAACAAATCCGAAGCCCAATCCGGCAGCCACAGCCTCTTTGACACCTTCTCGCGTGGGGATCGTCGTGACTCGATCTGCCAACTGATCATGCTTTTTGAATGCTTGCTCCACCAGCGCTCGGGTCATCGATCCAGGCTCCCGGATTAGCAGTTGTGCGTCGACAATTTGCGAAATCGACAAAAATTTCTCTTGTGCGAGGGGATGCGTCTTCGGAACACACAGCATCAGCTTCTGAGTTGCGATCTGTCGGGCGACCAGGTCCTGGGGCACAGACAGGAGCGACGTCACCGCCACGTCGAGACGGCATTGCCGCAGTCCTTCGAACAGGGAGGCTGTGTTTCCAAACTGGTATTCGACGTCGATGAGCGGAAATTTTCCACGAAACCGCGCGATGAGCGGAATGGCGAATGCCGGTGTTGCGTAGCCGACCGAAAGCTTTCCGCCCTTGAGCCCGAGAAGGTCCAATGCCGTTGCCTCGAGTTCATCGACGCGCGCGATGACCAGCCTCGCGCGATAATAGATCTCGCGCCCGGTATCGGCGAGGGCGACACCCGAGCGACGGTCCAGAAGGCGCAACCCGCACGCGATCTCGAAGTTGCGCACCCTCTGGGACACCGCAGGCTGGGATACGCCCAGATGACGGGCCGCAAGAGAGAAGCTCCCCTGTTCTACCACGGCCACGAATGCACGCAGATCGTTGAGCGAATTCAGATTGAGGGCAGCGACGTCCTTTTCAGCGGCCGCCTGGGCGATCTGCGGCCCTGTCACAGCTGTGTCATGCGAATCATTAATATCAATCCTCGCGACATAAGAGTTTCAGATAGGCCGCACCGGCAACCTCGATCGAGCTAACCTGTCCCAACGTTACATGCAAATATCCTGGAGAGCATTCATGCCAGTTATCACAAAGCGCGACTTCCTGCTCGCAATCGGGGCCAGCGTCGCCGCAAGCGGCACCTCGGGCCTTCTCCTCCCCGGTCGAGCGGCCGCAAGCACCCCGGACTGGGCAGCACTTCCCGATGGGTCCGCCCCGAAGCATGGCGGCAAGCTGGTCTATGCCCAGACCTACCCGAACTGGGCGATCGGCTCCTCGGACCGGGGCGAGCATCCGTATTTCTGGATCGACCTTCTGACACGCTCGGTCTGGAACTGCCTGACCTGGGTCGATCACGACTATACCGTGCGCCCCGAACTGGCAACGACCTGGTCGGCAGCCGACGAAACGATGGCGGTATGGGATTTTACCCTCCGCGAGGGGGTGCGGTTCCATAACGGGCAGGAGATGACGTCCGAAGACGTGGTGTCGTCGTTCAAGGCCCATATCGAACAGCGTGGGTCCGGCTTTGCCTACAACTGGATTGAAAAGATCGAAGCGACTGGGCCCTACTCGGTCCGCATGCACCTGACCGCCGGCTATGCCGAATGGCCTTATGTCGTCGCCGAATACCGACTGGTGGTCTGGCCCGCAGGCGACGCGGAAAGCCGTGGTTTCGATGGTATCGGCACCGGCCCCTACCGCCTCGTCGACGTTGACAACAAGCGTGGCTTCCAGGCGGTCCGCTTCGACGATTACTGGATGGAAGGCCGTCCCTATGCGGACGAGCTCGAGGGCTACATCACATCCTCGCAGGCCGCTATCAACGGCTTCCGGGCCGGGCAGTTCAATGCCGTGTTCAACATCGATCCCACCACGGCCGGGCAGTTCCGCGATGACGGCGGGGTCGTGCATACATCCCCGGGCGGCGATCAGTTCCTTCTGACAATGCCCAAGAATATCGACATGGTCTGGAACGATCCGGCCGTTCGCAAGGCCTTGACGTTGTCGATCGACCGGGAAGCGATCAACCGGATCGTGTACAACGACCCCGGCACCTGGGTTGGCAACGATACGCACATGACGGCGCTGAACCCCGAATTCCTCCCGCGTGAGGTTGCCGAGGACGTGGATGAGGCGCGCCGTCTGCTGGCCGAAGCGGGCTATCCCGACGGGGTGACACTGCCGACGATCGTCTTCTGCCCGTCCTTCCCCGAAGAGCCGCGGATCATGGCGATCGTTTCGGAATCCGTCCGCCGCGCAGGCATCACGCTCGAGATCCGTGAAATGCCCTGTGACGGTTTCAGTGACTACAC
>JAABSN010000448.1 GCA_011390385.1 Thioalkalivibrio nitratireducens
GAACGTTTTTCCACGCCGGCCTCCAACACCGGATTCACGCTGGCCGCCCGCGTGGGCTGGAACTCATCATCTGCTGTCCTCATGATCGCTTCTCCTTCCGTGGAACCGCCTTCTCGCCATAAGCCGCCAAAGGTCGCAAACCGTCGGAACCGGTGGGCTCACTGGACCAGACCACCTGCCGCGCCTAGAGTGTGCGCCCCTTATCACGTTTCCAAACCTGGGATTCTGCCATGCGTGGGCATGCCTCGCTCGTCGACGCGCCCGAAGGGGCGGTGAATTGGCGCATCATCCGCAGCCTGCTGCCATACCTTTCGGAATTCCGTGGCCGTCTGTTTCTCGCTTTGGGAATGATGGCGATGGCCAAGTTCGCCAATGTCGCCGTGCCGCTGGCACTGAAATACATCGTCGATCATTTCGATGGAGCCGGTGCCGATGTCCTGGTCACGGTGCCGATGGCGCTGCTGATCGCGTATGGCCTGCTGCGTTTTTCGGCCACCTTCTTCGGGGAACTCCGCGATGCCGTGTTCGTTCGCGTCGCCGAACGCGCGATGCGCCGGGTTGCGCTGCAGGTGTTCCAGCACCTGCATCGGCTGGAGCTTGGATTTCACCTGTCGCGCGAAACCGGCGGGCTGTCGCGGGATATTGAACGCGGCACGCGCGGCATCAGTTTCCTGCTCCGATTCATGGTCTTCAATATCCTTCCCACGCTTCTGGAAATCCTGATGGTCGCGGTGATCCTGCTGCTCGCCGTCGGACCCGTGTTCATGTTCACGATTTTCGTCGCGGTGGGGATCTATATCGTGTTCTCCGTCGTGGTCACCGAGTGGCGCACGCGCTTCGTACGCGAGGCCAACCTGCGCGACAACGAGTCCAACACGCGCGCGATCGACAGCCTGCTCAACTACGAAACGGTCAAGTATTTCGGCAACGAGCGCTTCGAAGCCGAACGCTACGATGAGGGTCTGGCGTCCTGGGAGCAGGCACGCACCAGGAACGTCCTTTCGCTGGTGCTGCTGAACAGCGGCCAGGCACTGATCATCGCCGCGACGATCACCGCGATGATGATCCTGGCCGCGCGCCAGGTCGCGGCCGGCACGATGACGCTGGGCGATCTGGTGATGGTCAACGCGTACATGATCCAGTTGTTCATCCCCCTGAACTTTCTCGGATTCGTCTATCGCGAGATCCGCCAGTCGCTGGCGAACATCGAGCGCCTGTTCGGATTGCTGGAAAAACCGGTGAAGGTCGAGGATCGCCCGGGGGCGACCGATCTCGTGGTCACGCGCGGCGCAATCCGGTTCGAGGATGTTCACTTCCGTTACCATCCGGAGCGCCCGATCCTGGAGGGCGTGTCGCTGGACATTCCGGCCGGTCACAAGGTCGCAGTCGTCGGTCCGAGCGGCGCGGGAAAATCGACGCTTTCCCGCCTGCTGTTCCGGTTCTACGATGTCGATCACGGTCTTATCACCATCGATGGTCAGGACATCCGAGCGGTGACCCAGGACAGTCTGCGCGAGGCGATCGGCGTGGTGCCGCAGGATACCGTGCTCTTCAACGAAAGCATCGGCTACAACATCGCCTACGGTCGCCCGGAAGCGGCCGAAGAGGAAATCCGGGAAGTGGTACGGATGGCCCATCTCGACGACTTCATCGCGCGCCTTCCAAGGGGACTGGACACCGTCGTCGGCGAACGCGGATTGAAAGTTTCCGGCGGCGAGAAACAGCGTATCGCGATCGCCCGCATGTTGCTGAAGGACCCGGCGATCCTGGTTTTCGACGAGGCCACTTCATCGCTCGACTCGGGGTCGGAAAAGGCAATCCTGGAGGCACTCAACGAGGTATCGGCGAGACGCACCACATTGGTCATTGCCCACCGGCTCTCGACGGTCATGGATGCGGACCAGATCGTGGTGCTGGAACACGGCCGGGTGGTTGAACAGGGCACGCATGATGCATTGCTGGCGCGTGACGGCGCGTATCGGCGGCTGTGGCAGCATCAGCACGACAACGCCGCGCGTGAGGCCTCGGCCTCCATGGCTGACGCTCCCGGCACCGGCGGCCACCCTGAAAGCTGAAAGGGCGAGCCACGGAAAGCATGGACGGACACCGACAACTGGACCGGGGGGCGGTCAATCCCGCTTCAGGAGATCAGCAAGACCGGCAAAGGGATTGTGGGTCGCGCCGGAGCCGCTGGCCTTGTCCTTGCCGGGCGTTGCGTCGACATAACGCTGGTGTTCGTTGTCGTGGCAATAGACGCACAACAACTCCCAGTTGCTGCCGTCCAGCGGGTTGTTGTCATGATTGTGGTCGCGATGATGCACGGTAAGTTCGCGCAGATTGGCGACCGTGAACGAGCGCCCGCACCGTCCGCAGACCCAGGGATACATCTTGAGGGCACGTTCGCGGTACCCCTTCTCCCTCTCGGCCTTGTCGCGCTGGGAACGCGCAACCAGCGCGTCGAGCCGGCCGGGATCATTCGTCTTCATGGTTTCGCTCCGCATTTTCGCACGCTCAGGTTAGTCAATGCGAAGGAAAATGGGAACCTGATCAGGGTGAAAGAACGGGCGCAGGGTGCCGTGACGCGAAGCCGCACCGCACCGGCTCTGGCTCCGGAAGCCCTCCGGCCTCGAACGGCGCAATTCGCTGCGCTCATTGGCACCCTACGGCTCTGAGCGGCAGGGGTTCGGCACACGCAGAGGCATGAAAGCCCGAGCCGATTTACTGGAACGAGCCGCCGGTTATATTCCCATCGCCGTCGAGCTCCGCGAAGTAACGGCTGTTGTCGGCGCGGTATTCCCGGGTGGCAATGTCCCCGGGCAGAATCAGCACCACCTCCGGGTAC
>JAABSN010000449.1 GCA_011390385.1 Thioalkalivibrio nitratireducens
CTTCATCCAGGAGATCCTCGCCGGTGCCAAGGCCGAAACCGGCAGCCCAGCCGATGCCGCCTACCTGGCGAACAAGGTTCTGCTGGGCGGGCATTTCGCGGTGGCCCGCGGCATGTCCGACGTGGACGAGGCCCGCATGGTGATGGCGCAGTTCGACGGCTCCGAAGCCAGCCTTGCCGAAGGTCTCGCACAGAGCGAAGCCTTCTACGCAGATGCGCTGTCCGCCGTGGATGGCGACTTCCTGATCCAGCTTGTCGGGTTTGGTGGGGATACGGCCCTGTTCTGACACAAGCCATCACACCCCCTGCCCGGTATCGCTGGGCAGGGGGGCACCGACCCTACCGGGCGCGGGCATGAAGATCGTGAGGGACGGAAGGTATGAGCGGATCGCAAGATCCGCTTGTGGCGTCCCGCCCGGACCCGGGCAGGGCACCAGTGCCGTTTTACTGCATCCGCAGCGGCGCGAGTTTCGAACGCAAAAGCTGCAGAACGCCGAAGATCTGCTTGCGGCGGGGGCGGCCGGTTTCGTCACAGATGACGAATTCCACGGCAAGGTTGTTCAGGTCTGTGCCCGGTGTGGGCGGGTAGGTTTGAATGAGCGGGTCCATGGGTCTGCCTTCGTCTGGATTACGCAAGGCAAGCTGCAAGAACTCTGCCAATTACGGCACCAGCGCCCAATCCAGGATCAGCACTTCGAGAATATCCGGCGGCGCGCCCATGGCGGCCAGATTGGCGTTCATCGCGACCTGCAGGGCCGGGGGCAGAACCTGGTAGAGCTGCACCGGATCCGCGCCGGCACCGGTGGTGTCGATGGCATCGAGGATGGCGGTCGCGAGATTGGCGAGAACGGCATCCGGATTGTCCTGCAGTGTTTTCTCCAGCGCCCGGTCCGCCGTTTGCGGCAGCGCCGCACCCAGCAGCACGTTGAGCCGTCCGCCGTTTGCGGGCAGGCTCACCGTGACCGGGCTGAGGAAGGCGTGGTACATGCGGGACGGTGGCGCTGCCTCGACCGGTTCGGCAGGGGCCTGGTCCGGTTCGGGGGGCACGACGACCGGCTGCGTCACCGCCAGGACGCTGGCCACCAGCATGCCAAGAGGCAGGGCCAGCGTGGGCAGGAGGAACGACAGGGTCGTTCTGGAAGGGCGCAACATCCGCATGAAGACACCCCAGCAAGAACCACGCCATCCGGGGCTAACACTCTGACGCGCTGCGCCGTTATACCGACATGACCCTCGTTTTTCCGATCCGTGGCAATCGCAGGATTTCCGTATGACCCTGACAGGTTCGAGACTGTTTTCCGGTGTGTTTTCCCGCCTGTCCGGGCGAGGGCCGCAGCCAAGGACGAGCGTGCCGCCGTCGGATTTCGCCCTTGTGCGCCACAGCACCCACCTGCAGGACATCGCACGGGTCGAACGGCATCTGCCGGAAATCCTCGGGCGGGCGCTGGCCCGGGCCTGGATCGACGCGGAGTTCAGCGACACGCTGCGCGCCGATCCCAAGGGGCTTCTGGCGCATTACAACGTCTACCTGCCGACGACGGTGAGCATCGAGCTTGAAACCACCGAGACCCAGCGCCAGCGCATCGTGGTCTACGAGAACCGCCAGCACGGCGAACGGCGTCGGGTCATGTATCTCCAGCTTGTCATGCTGGCGGGCAAATGAGGTGCTGCGCGATCCTCACCGGGCTGCTGCTGGCTCTTGCCACGGGGGGGCAGGCGGCTCCGAAGCCCGATTTCGCCACCGCGGTGCAGCTGGCCGAGGCCGGGCGCACCGCCGAGGCCGTGTCGATCTTCAGGCAGTTGTCGCAGGATGGCGACCCGGTGGCCCAGGTCAACCTCGCGGTGATGCAGGCGCTGGGGCGGGGTGTGCCGCAGGATGACGTGACCGCCGCCTATTGGGCGTGGCGCGCGCGGTTCGCCGGAGAGGCGCGGGCCATCGATCTGTCCGACCATCTTCTGTCACGCCTGACCGACCCTGCGCGCACCCGTCTGGCCGACCGGCTCGAGGCGGATCTGCAGGCGCTGGCCGCCGACGGAGAGGTGACGGCATTCCTGTCGCTGGGCCGTGTGGCGCTGGAGCTGCGCAGCCCGTCACAGGATCCCAGGGCGTTGGAATGGTTTGCGCTGGCCGCCGCCTTCGAGGTGCCTGACGCCGCAGTTCTGCGCGATGCCGTCGCGTTGCGGCTGGAGCCCGCTGCGCGCCTCATGGCGCAGGACAAGACGTTGCAGGCCTTCGAGGAATGGTGCGCCACGCTTCCCGTCGATGCCCGGCTGGCGACCTGCCCTGCGGGGTGATCCCCGCACGGGGCCAGGCATTTTCCCGGTTCACGAAAAAAGAAACCCGGTCCACGAGGGACCGGGCTTCTGAGGCTGCTAGGACTAGGAGAGATTATCCAATCAGGGCGAAGAGACCCGTGATGATCCAGTACCACATGGCCATGCCAAGTGTGGCCATCGGGATGATCCACCACCCACTCGGCAGGGCCGGTGCATGAATTGGGGCTGTCGATGCAGACCGGTGAGCGATCGGGGCGATCGTCTGCGAGCGAGCAAAGTCGTTCGGATGCCGGATCACGCTCATTGTACTGCCTCCTTGGGCGGGTGGATAACCTCTCCACACTCCCATGCAGAGGCCCGAAATCAAAGCGGGCAAAGGGTATCGAGAGATCGCAAAAGAGAAGTCTTGTATCCAAAGATAGAGAACGGGCGACCCCCCTCAGTCTTTGGAAAAGAAATCATCGTCATCGTCGTCACCGCTGCCACCCAGACCCTGCATCATCATCGCCAGCGCCCCGCCTTCGAGATCCATGCTGACCAGTTTGCCCGTCTTGGCCG
>JAABSN010000450.1 GCA_011390385.1 Thioalkalivibrio nitratireducens
GAACTGGCTACGGAATTCCGTCTTCCGGTCGAAAACGACGCTTTGGCGCATATTCTTTCGCGCAACGCGTTGAAGGCTGACCCGATCCATCCCAACGCGGATGGCTACCGCTACCTCGCCGAGCGCATCCATCGACTCCTGATCGACACGCAGGCCCTTTGATCGGCCCCTGGGGTCCAACCTGGCGGCGGGACCGGTGCGGTTCGGCTGCGCCTCACGGCACCCTACGCGGGTTCCTGCACGCCAACTGCCATGACTTGCGGCCAACCATGACGATGAAATACGTAGGGTGCCAATGAGCGCAGCGAATTGCACCGTTCGAGGCCCGGGAGCCTGAAGCCAGGACCTGCGTGGTATCGGTGCGGTTCGGCTTTGCCTCACGGCACCCTACGCACGTGCTTTCGCGCTAACGCACGGCAGCCAGGAAGTGCATGTGGCGCTCGTACTGCTCGAGCACATCGTGGATCACGTCATCCTTGCTCCAGCCCATCACGTCGTAATCCTGCCCGCCCTCCTTCAGATGCACCTCGGCCCGGTAGTACTTGAGCTTTTCCAGCCGCTTGTCCCGGGTATCGCGCATCACGAAGGTCGGCGGTTCATAGGGACGCGGGTGCACCGAATAGAAGAAATCGATCTCGGCGCCGTGAAGCACTTCCACCCAGACGCGATCATCCTCGCCCTCGCCCACCTCGACGGACAGGTTCTGCTTGCGCAGTTCGTCGCCCACCTCCGACAATGCCGGCTTCACCACGTCGTGAATGTAGCGTATGACTTCGCGCCGCTTCGGTTGGTGCATCATCGCATGCAGGCGGTTTTTCCAGTTGCGCGCACCGCGCGGACCGGTGGGGGCCATCCGCGCCTCGTGCAGGCTGATCCGCTTCTTCGCCTCGACCCGCAGGGCACTGAGCAACCCCCAGCACATCAGGATCATGATGATCGTGAACGGCAATGCGCTGGCGATGGTCGCGGTCTGCAGCGCCGCAAGGCCACCGGCGACCAACAGCGCCGCGGCAACGACACCTTCCACGATGGCCCAGAAGATGCGTTGCCAGGCCGGGGAATCGTCGCGCCCCCCTGAAGCCAGAATATCGACCACCAGTGACCCCGAGTCCGACGACGTGACGAAGAACGTGACCACCAGCAGAGTCGCGAACGAGGCCATCAGGGTGGAAAACGGCAGTTGCTCGAAGAACTGGAACAGCGCCACCGATGTATCGAGGGCAACTGCGTCGGCCAGTTCCGTGATTCCCTGCGTCATGATCATATGCAGCGCGGTGTTCCCGAAGAAGGTCATCCACATCAGCGTGAAGCCCAGCGGCACCAGCAGTACACCCACCACGAACTCGCGGATGGTGCGCCCGCGCGAAACCCGAGCGATGAACATCCCCACGAATGGAGCCCAGGCGATCCACCAACCCCAATACATCAGCGTCCAACCGCCGATCCAGCCGGTGGGCTCGTACGCGTACAGGTTGAAGGTCATGCTGAACAGGTTGGAGATGTAATTCCCGGTGTTCTGCACCAGTGTCTGCAGCAGAAACACGGTGGGACCGGCGACCAGCACGAATGCCAGCAGCCCGCCCGCAAGAATCATGTTGAGCAGGGAAAGGCGGCGGATACCGGCATCCAGGCCCAGCGCCACCGAGATGGTGGCGATCGCCGTGATCGCCGCGATCAGAATAACCTGGATGGTCACGGTGTTCGGAACGCCGAACAGGTATTCCAGACCCGAGTTGATCTGGATCACACCGAAACCAAGGGAGGTGGCCACGCCGAAGATCGTCCCCAGAACGGCGAAGATGTCGACTGCATGGCCGATGGGTCCGTAAATGCGATCGCCAATCAGCGGATACAGCGACGAACGGATGGTCAGTGGCAGACCATGGCGAAACGCGAAATACGCCAGCGAAAGCGCCACCACCGCATAGATCGCCCAGGCATGCACGCCCCAGTGAAAGAAAGTGATACGCATTGCCTGACGCGCCGCCTCGACCGTCTCCGGATCGCCCACGGGCGGCGACACGTAGTGCATCACCGGTTCCGCCACCCCGAAGAACATCAGGCCGATACCCATACCCGCGGAAAACAGCATCGCGAACCAGGAAATATACGAATAGTCGGGCTCGCTGTGATCGGGCCCCAGCCGGATACGACCGAAGTCGGAAACAGCGAGCGATACGACAAACACGATGAACCCGGCTACCGCCAGCACGTAAAACCAGCCAGCCGAGTCGGAGACCCAGGACTGTACGGCGCTGAACAGCGTTCCCGCAGTTTCACTGAAGATGGTTGCGAACAGGACCAGGGCCAATGTCAGGCCAGCCGAGATGAGAAAGACCGGTGGACTGATCTGAATTCTCGGGGTGTCATTACCCTTCTGCTCTGAGAGTGCCATTGGCGTGCAGCCTCCTGCTCTGAATCGGTGGTGAACCATCGTGTCGGCCGCATTGTACGCCTTTGCCAATCTGCGTCGCGGAGTCTGTGTCGTGCGTACTGCCTGTTCCAGATGCAGGAGGAATCAGCCCCTAGTGGGCCATGCGCCTGTGTGGTCGGGCTACCGCGAAACGAACGCGAAGTCGGCAGAATCACCACTCCCGACTTTGCATGGCGCTGGAATTGGTGGGTATCTGTCCTATGCTTATAGGCCGAGAACCATGAACGCAGATTCCGAAAAATCATGAGAACGAATACCTTCATCGGGCCGGCCGGCCTGACTTTATTGCTGCTGGGCGCCAGCCATACAGCCTGTCCAGCCTGGGAACAGAGCGCGGTTCCTTCCACGGTGGAGCACGGACACCTGATACGGGTCCAGGAACGTATGGCGCCAAGGTC
>JAABSN010000451.1 GCA_011390385.1 Thioalkalivibrio nitratireducens
TGTTGGGATCGTGATCGGCTGGCAGGGCCTTGACCTTGACGGCAAGGCCTGCAGCTTCGAGTCGGGGCCGCAGCTTGGCAGAGGCTTTGCCCCCTGCATCATCGCCGTCCATAAGCAGGACAACGCTGCAGACACCACGGCGGGCGAAGTTCTCGATGTCGGTGTCCTTCAGGCCGTTGGTGCCTTGGATGGCGACGACGTTCGGGAACCCGGCGACCATGACCGAAAGCGCATCGATGACCGACTCGGTCAGGATGATTTCCAGATCGGTCTTGATGACCTGCACATTCCAAAGACCGGTTGAACGACCGGGAAGATACAGGTGACGGCCTTTACCTGCCCCAATGGATCGGCCGTAGAGCGTGGTAAGCTGACCTTCCTCGTCGTGGATCGGGATGACGATACAGCCCTCGAAACGCTCTTTCGTTGGGATCGCCTGCCCTGAGCCTGCCTGTCCCGAGCTTGTCGAGGTGATCGAAGGGAGCAGAATGCCGGTGTTCTTGAGGTCCTGGCGGATGATCCCTTCTGTGGGAAGCATCTTGCCAAGCTTGCCCGTGCTGTAGCCGACAAGGAAGCGGGAGAACAAGGCCGCGTCGGTGATGCCGCGTGATTCAAGGTAGGCTTGCGCCTCGCGGGACTCCTGGAAATTCTTTTCATAGAGCGAGATAGCCCGATCTAACAGGGCCGCTGCACGCTCTACTGGAACCTGTTTTTCTTTAGCTGGCAGCTCCTGCGGTGGTGTTTCAGTCGCTCGGCTGACAAGTCCGGTGGAGGTCATGAGTTTATCAACGGCCTCGCGGAAGGTGATGCCGTCGAGGGCCATCACCAGATCAATGACGCTGCCCCCCTTGTCGCAGCCCATGCAGTGCCAAAGGTTCTTTGATGGGGTCACGATAAAGGACGGCTCGTCCTCATTGTGCAGCGGGCAAAGCCCGATATAGTCGTTTGCCCCGTGCTTGCGTAGCTCGACGCCGTGCGCGGCGCATACGTGCGGGATCGAGATGTTTTGTTTTAGCTGTGAGAGTTGGTGCTCGTCGTACATGCGGCTGCGGGCCATAACGGTACTCCTCTTTTGGTTGGAGCTTCGGCCCGCTTCGTGGTAGATTACCACTCAAGCTTGAGCCTCGGCTCGGGTTTAACTCTGGCCGGTCGCGATTGATCTTGGCGGATTGCGCGATCGGCCTTTTTCTCCACACCCTGTCAAGTCCCAAATCGACCGAAAGAGTGCTTGCTTTTCGTGACGGCATAATGTACGAATACCGTACATCAATGCAAGCACTTTTTTCGAGGAAATGCAAAATGAACAGAACCTGCCCTTATACTGCCGGCATCAGCAAGACAATGGAGATTCTGATGCCAAAGAAAAACACAAGCGATATCAACGGTTTCGGCCAGCGACTGGCGGCTTTCCGCAAGGCGGCCGGATTCACCCAGGAAGAACTTTCCAGCGAGATCGGCGTATCGCGCCGGATGATCGCCTACTACGAGGGCGAGACCCAGCACCCGCCGACAACGATCCTGCCACGGCTGGCCCAGGCACTGGGCGTCTCGGTGGATGAACTGCTCAACGGCAACGGGCGGCGCGAAGCGCCGACCCGTCCGATGAGCAACCGCCTGCAGCGCAAGCTGCAGGAACTTGAAAAGCTCGGCGCGAAGGAAAAGCGCCAGGCGTTGCAACTGCTGGACATGTTTATCGAACGCGAACAGCTCAAGAGGCAGGCATGAAGACGGCATATCCTGAAAAGCGCGGATCAAGGAACCGGATGTGCGTCCGGGAAGTCTATCACGAGGACGATGTACGGATCATCGAGGGGGATTCCCGCAAGGCGCTGGCCGACATCCCGGATAACACCTTCCAGTGCTGCGTCACCAGCCCGCCCTACTGGGGGCTGCGCGACTACGGCATTGACGGGCAGATCGGCGCGGAGAACGATCCGGACGCCTACATTGCCGACCTGGTCGCCATTTTCCGGGAAGTGCGCCGCACGCTGCGCGAGGACGGCACGCTCTGGCTCAACATCGGCGATTCATACACCAGCGGCGACCGCCGCTGGCGGGCACCGGACAAGAAGAACCCCGGCCGGGCGATGAGCTACCGGCCGCCGACCCCGAAGGGCCTCAAGCCCAAGGACCTGATCGGCGTGCCGTGGCGGCTGGCCCTGGCCCTGCAGACCGACGGCTGGTTCCTGCGCTCGGATATCGTCTGGAACAAGCCCAACTGCCAGCCCGAGTCGGTCAAGGACCGCCCCACCAGGGCGCATGAATATGTATTCCTGATGAGCAAGTCCGAGTCGTATTTCTACGATCACGAGGCGATCAAGGAACCCTCCAGCAACGGCGGCGGGCCGAAGAACCGCCGGACGGTCTGGAACATCAGCACCAACGGCTTTCACGGGGCGCATTTCGCGGTATTCCCGCCCGAACTCGTGCACCTGTGCGTCCAGGCCGGATCGAAGTCCGGGGCGCTGGTGCTTGATCCGTTCTTCGGATCGGGCACCGTGGGGCTCGTGTGCCGGGAGTATCAGCGCCGGTGCGTCGGCATCGAGCTGAACCCGGAGTACGTGCAGATCGCGCTCGAACGGATCAACAAGGCTCACCCAAGGCTTGCTCTGTAGCATCCTCGGGCTCGGTCGCGAAGACCCACGTCGCATGCACGGTGCAAAGATCCTTGCGAAGATTCTTGATCTGGAGCTTGCGCTCCGTCCCGCCGTCGAAGTAGAGCTGGTATTTCAGCCCGCCCCTGGGGTCCTTAACGTCGCAGTAGCCCGGCTTCGGGCTCTGCGTGCTCTGGCGGCGGAGCGATAGCTTCCCGTCCACCGATTCCGCAAGC
>JAABSN010000045.1 GCA_011390385.1 Thioalkalivibrio nitratireducens
GCGGGCCGGGATCGAGGCGATGGGCATGTCGTTCCTGGTCGACGCTGCGCACCGGCTTCCACAACTGAACGCGGTCATGGTTCCGGACGGCGTGGACGAAGCCGCGGTGCGTGCCGCGCTGCTGGAACGCTACAGCCTGGAGATCGGTGCCGGACTGGGACCCTATGCCGGACGCATCTGGCGTATCGGGCTGATGGGGCATGCCGCGAATGAACGCAATGTGCTGTTGTGTCTGGGGAGCCTGGAGGCCGTGCTGGCCGAAATGGGTGTGGTGACACCCGGAAAAGCTCTGCCGGCCGCGCGCGCTGTCTACTCCGAATGGCCGCGGGCCAAGGCGGCCTGACAGACGCCGGAGCCTTCCCGGTGCCATTCGCATCCGCCCCTTGACACCCTGCGCGCAGGGTACTCTCCGCAGATTGCCGTGGGGCGCAGCCGAATCACACCGGGCGCAGTATCGCGCTCCGGTTCATTCCCCTCTTGGCCGCCCAAGTCCGCAGGACACTAGCGATCGCCAGGTTCGGGCTGCCGGAACCGTGGCGAATACTCGTGCCAGACTTCCCGGCCCAGTTTCAATCCCAGCAACAGCCAGGGAAAGCCATGAAGGACCAGGTCGAAGATGTCCAGCGGCCTCGTCAATTCGCCGTGGAACAGCCAGCGGACCTTCTCGGCAATATGCGGCTCGGGTACCCAGGGCGCCAGCCCGAGGGTGGCCACGAAGATCACGAACAGCCAGACGGGTGTGCGGTCGATCCAAGCGATAAACTTGTTCATAAGAGTATCCTAACCTGCTTTTATTACAGCAGGGACAAGGCCGCGAAAATCCCGAGTGTTTTCCCTCGCTGCGGTGCTCACTCAGGACGCGTCAACGGCAAACCCACGAGAAGCTCCGCGGGGCAATGGCGCAGATCCTCGGGCCGATCCAGGTCGGGACTCGAATCCAGTTCCGCCAGCGCCAGGCCGCCTTGCAAGCAGCGTTGCCTCGTTTCCGCAAGCACATCCGGCCCACCCCACGGCATTTCGTGAAACAGGCCGCTCGCAGCGACCGCCAGTCCGATCATCACGTAGCCGCCATCGAGCGCCGGCACCAGAACGCAGTCGTGACCGGACCGCAATGCCCGGGCCGCAGCGCGCACGGTAGCGGCATCGAGGTGGGGGGCATCGGAACCCAGCAAAAGCGCCGGCAACTCGACTTCGAGCGCCGCCTGCATCCGTTGCCCGAGATCACCCGTCGCCTGCGGGTGCAGCGAACAGCCGAATTCGCGTCGGCATTCGGCGAAAAAGGGGTGCCCAACATCCGGTGCGCACCAGAGTTCGACCGGGCCCTTCCCGGCGGCACCGGCCTCGGCCAGCGCCCGCCGCACCAGACGCCGGTGCAACTCGGCAGCGCCCACCGCACCCAGCGCCGGTATGAGGCGGGTCTTCGCCGCCCCCGCAACTGGTGCCCTGGCAAAGACGAGAATCCTCATTGATACCGGCGGGCGAGCCGTTCCGGGTCCGCTCCGAGCCAGTACTCGAAACGCAGTCGCCACATCAGCAACACGGTGCGCCATACGCCGCGCTGCTCCCAGCGCCGGGCCGAAGTCATCAGCGAGGCTCTTACACAGGCCGGGCGGCCAACCTGTCGCTTCAGCGAACGCGACAACGCGATATCCTCCATCAGCGCGATTTCGGGAAAACCGCCCGCCGCACGAAACACAGAACACGTAACGAAGATCCCCTGATCACCGGTGGCAATCCCGGTCACGCAGGAGCGCAGGTTCATCAGGAAAGCGGTGATCCGAAGCAGCCGGCTCTCGCCCGACAGGCGCACGCGGCAACGGCCCCAGGCATGCCCTGCCCGCAGTGCATCAAGCACCGCCGCAGGCACGTTCGCGGGCACCCGGGAGTCCGCGTGGAGAAACCAGAAAGCGTCACCTTGCGCGACCGCCACACCGGCATTCATCTGGCGTGCCCGCCCGGGCACACTCGACAACACCCGATCGGCTCCCGGTGCAGCTTCAGTCAGGGTTCCGTCGTCGGAACCGCCATCGACCACGATGATCTCGTGCCCGCGCTTTCGCAGGGGCGCGAGATCGGCAAGCAAACGCGGCAGCCGCGTGGCTTCGTTGAGACACGGGATGACAATGGACAGCCGCCCCGTGGAGACGCTCGCTTTCGCACTACCTGCACGAAACACTGGAATCGACACGCTGTCCTGTCTCAACGCTCGGGGGGAACGATCTGACTCCGGCATCGCTCTGCCGGCACGTTCATGCGGTGGAGAACATCAAGTGCCGTCGTGATGAACGGCTGAGGCCCGGCAACATAGAAGTCACACGCATCAGGGTTATCCAGTCGCGTCAACGCGCCGGTGAGAGTGGCGGACCAGGTTTCCGGATCACCGCTGACGCTGTTGACCCGAAGCGGCCGGTAGCGGAAGGAATCCAGCGCGTCTTCCCAGGATCGACACAAGTTGTCCTGATAGTGACCGATCGCCCCGGTCGCCACCCAGATCAGGTCGATCGCGTACGCCTCGTCGAGCGCGATCACATGTTCGATCAGGCTCTTGACCGCGGCAAAACCGGTGTCACAGGCCAGGAACACGAGTGGACGCACGATGTCCCCCGGGATCACGAAATCACCGAACGGTGCTTCCACTGCGATCGGGTCGCCCTTGCGCAGGTGCTCGAAGCAATATCGGGCGAACGGATCCTCCTTGTCTTCGGCGATGTGGAAGACCAGATTGCGGTCATCGCAGGGGCAGTTAGCCAACGGCAACAGGGCCTCGACCGGCTCGTCCCCGGCTCGCAGCCGCGCATACTGGCCACCGAGGAAGCGCAGCCTTCGGGTACGCGGCGTCTGAACCCGCAGCAACATCACATGCGGTTTCGGCTGCTGAATCTCGCGCACCAGGGCATTGATCGACTGCACCGCAATCTGGTCCGGACTTCTCGCGACACCGACTTCGATCACCAGGTCGGTCACCGGGGCCACCGAACACAGGAGCGCATATCCCTGCGCGCGTTCGGTCTCGCCGATCACGAAATCATGGGGCCGGACTTCCCTGACCTCGCCAGACACGACACGCGCCTTGCACTCGCCACAGTTGCCGTTGCTGCAACCGTAGGCGATCGACAACCCGGCCCTGAGCGCCGCCTCGAGCACCGTATCGGCGCCCTCGACAAGGAATTCATGGTCATCGGGTACCAACCGCACCTGCGGTGCCATCACTGTCATCCAGTTCCCCCCATCGGTTTTCGCGCCCGAGGCATAACGCTCGACGCGCTCCTGATGCAGCGCACTCTGCACCGTCCGCTTGATCTCCCGCACGACACTCCGGGTCGGCGCATCGCCCGCCTTCTCCAGTTCCCGCAAGCGGTTCTCCAGCGATTCCAGGACGCCGGCATACTGTTCGGTCTGTTGTCTGAGCCGGTTCAGTTGATGGCCCAGGCGCGCGAGGCGCTCGGCCAACACCTGCGGGTCGGGCAGGCTGCGGCTGGCAATATCCTTCCCCAGAGCGGCCGCCTTGATCTTGTCCAGCTTTTCCAGCGTCCGGTCGTCCGACATGCGCGTCGCCGGATACAGGTTGAGCAAGTCGTCGACCCCGACCATGCCATCGAAGCTGGGCAGTTCGCCGTGCTTGATCCGGAACTGCAACTCGGCGCGGGTGACACCCGCGAGTTTGGCCGCACGCAATACCGAAAGCCGTTGTTCCATCGCTTTGGAGATCCCTGGCCTGATGAGGGCGCCAATCCGCACTCGGATCCTCGCACATGGGGCCCCGATACCGCTGGGGTCTTGCGCCAAGATTAGCAGGCGCTCGCGGCCGGCGCAGCCCGAAAGAAAAAACCGCCCCGGAGGGCGGTGAAGGCGCGATGGAGGAGGATCGCGCATGCGCAAGACAGGCGGCGGAGACAAGGCCGCCATCCGTACAGCTCTCGGGTCCAGGCGGACAACACAGCAGTCATTCGTCAGCGCGCGGCACTCACCGCCATCAGCGGCGGCCACCGCTCAGGGCATCGCATCAGCCCTGCCAGGAACGAGCTTTACCGTCGCTCTCGCATCTGCAGGACCAGAGCAGGCCCGCGAGCCACCGGATCAGATCGAATAGGCCAGCAACATCGCTCCGATAATCGTCAGCGAAGCCATACCGGATGCCACGAGAATCTTCATACTGCTCTCCAATGCAGACGACAACGGCAACGCCGCTTCTCTATCCAGAAGACGGAAGCAGGTTCCGTGCCAAATCCGGCGCCGCAACGGAAATCAGTAAACAATGGTTTGTTTATATGTCGTTTTCCCATGAATCCGCTCCAGAGACAATCTGTCGCGTTGCGCAGCCAATGCACCAAATTGCGCCAATCGAAACACGGGGGATTCGAGCAGAGCACCAACGTGCGACCGGTGCGGTTCGGCTTCGCCGCACGGCACCCCGCACAGGTTCTTTCACGTTAAACTGAAGCATGGATCATCAGACATTGATGAATGCGCTGGAACTGGGGCGCGCCGAAAAACACTGCTTCGAGGATCTCGAGTACACGCGCCTGACGGAAACGGTCGCCCGGTATCCGAGAGGCAGCGTGGTCCTGCCGGACGGGGCCGTGATCCCCGGTTATCCGTCGATTGCGCGAATCCATTCCCTGTCGGCCGGGTTGCGCGAGCAGTTCCGGGGGCACTTCTGGGCCGAGGAAAAAATCGACGGCTACAATGTCCGCATCCTCAGCCATCAGGGACGCGTCTATGCGTTCAGCCGCGGAGGGTTCGTCTGCCCGTTCAGCACCGACCGCCTGCCCGATCTGATGCCGCTTTCGGTCTTCGAGTCCGAGCGGGACCTCGTCCTGTGCGCGGAGATCGCCGGTCCCGACAACCCGTATCTGGAGGGATCACCGCCGCACATCGAACACGACGTTCAGCTTTTCGTCTTCGACATGCTGCGCAAGGGTCAGCCGGGATTCCTGCCCCAGAACACAAAGATGCGGTTGCTCGAACGGCACGGCTTGCCGGCTACCCGTATCTTCGCGCGCTTTCGCCCCACTGACGTCGAACCCCTGCGCAAGCTGATCCTGCAACTCGACAGCGAGGGCGCGGAAGGCCTGGTACTGAAGGCGGAGGCCGAAGGCAACCGTGCCAAGTACGTCACCGGTCGCTCGAACATCACCGATATCCAGGTATGCAGCGGACAGTTGCTGGACCTCCCACCGGAGTACTTCACCAACCGCCTGATGCGGCTGGCCCTGTTCGTAACCGAGCACAACCAACAGGGCGACCCGGAGCTGGAACGCAGTCTGGGCCAGGCGTTTCTGCAGGGGCTGGACCGAGCCGTGGAACGCAGCCGCGACAGCGGTCGCGTGCATCACCGCTACCGGTGCCGCTTTCGCGAGCGACGCAATGCCCTGCACTTCATCGAACACATGGCCGCGACCGGTGGACAACGCGTGCGCATGGCGCCCGGAGTGCCCCGTAAGGAAGGTGGCTACTGGGCAATCGAGTTCGAACGGGTGTTCGATCGCATGACCGGCACCTTGTCCACTGCGCTGTCCGGTGCCGTGCAATTCGACTGAACGCGGGTTCCGAAGGCCTCAACCGGCATCGGCGCCGGAGAGTTTTCCGTCCGCAAGGTTCTCCATCACCCGGCGCAGATAATCGACCGTGACCAGCTTGATCCCCATTCGGTTGCCGAGCTTGCGCATCCCCTGATCGGCGCTGGCCAGTTCGGCATCCAGCTCGAGTGCCAGGAGCACTGCATCGACGTCTTCACGCGAGTCGACCAGACCCTTGCGCATCGCCTCGCGAAACCGCTCGCGCAACTGGGTAATGAGTTCCGGCGGCATGTCGGCAGCCGCACCGGCACGTTTGGTATGCTCTTCGGCGATGCGCAGGCCGCGGTCGATCCGATGACGAACTTCGTCGATGAACTCGTACAGAATGTCACTGGGAATCGTCAACGTGAAGCGACGTGGAGACCGTATCCAGACAACGGTCTCGAAGTCCGCTGCCAGCTCTTCGAGGTCCCGCATGGTGCGGAACTCCTCGTACACCGACAGTGGCATGTAGAATTCCGCCGGGCAGCGGCAGGCCAGGCGCAGGAAGGTCCGCAACCCCTCCCGGGGATCATCGCCGAACTGACTGAACACATGGGGATTGGTGAAAAGACTGGTATCCAGAACGAAGCGGCGCATGGATATATCCTGTCGCTAGACTGCCTTGCGGTGAAAGTCCATCCCGTAGAGCGCCGTGAGGCGAAACCAAACCGCACCGGTGCCGGGTCGGGGTACCCCGTCCTTGTTCGGGCCTGGAACGGTGCAATTCGCTGCGCTCATTGGCACCCTACGCCTGTGTCATGGTCTGGTGTGGCATCGGCACCATTGTATTCCTGGTCCATCATGGTCGGACCACTCGCGACGCGTCAACTCGGAATCTGGATCGGCGCAGATCACGCGCGTACCCTCGCAACCCTGTCCGCCGGCGATGGTCCACTTACAGAGGCAGCGACGTTAGAGGCACGGCAATGCGCGGGATCGAACACATTCCATGGCTGTATGACGCACTGATGAGCACCTGGGACTTCACCGGCTTCTCGCGCTGGCGACGGAAACTGGTGAGCACGGTCGAGAACCGAATCCTTGAGGTAGGCTGTGGCACGGGGCGCAACCTGCCCCTGTACCCGGAGGGCAGCGAAGTGGTCGCGCTGGACCCTGACCTCGAAGCCCTTCGCCGGGCGCGCCGGCGGTCTCCCGGCGCGCTACTGGTCGTCGCCCGGGCCGAAGCCCTGCCCTTCCCCGCGGACCATTTTCAGACGATCGTCAGCGGGCTGGTCTTCTGCAGCGTGCAAGACCCAGCTGCCGGCCTTGCGGAAATCCGCCGCGTTCTGCGCCCGGACGGGCAACTGCGCATGATCGAGCATGTCCGTCACAGCCACCCCGCCCTGGCGCGGATACAGGACGGCGTCCAGCCGGCGTGGACCTGGGTGACCGGCGGCTGTCATCCGAACCGTGACACGGAGACCGCGGTGGAACACGCCGGTTTCACGATCGATCCCGAGGACCGCGTGGCCCGCGGCGTCATGCGTCGCTTCTCGGCGCGCCTGACCCGGCCGAAAGACCCGAGTCGGTGATTCCCACCGCCGGTCAACCCTGCTCGGGTTTCACGGCCGCCACCTGCACCACGGCACCGCGCGTGATGACGTGCCCCCACGGGAATCTCACGACTCCGTCAGCACCTTCAGGTGCGTTGCAACACTGCGCCCCAAGGCGGAAAGGTTATACCCACCTTCCAGCGTCGAGACCAATCGACCGTCGCAGTGACGCTTGGCGATGTCATGCAACTGCAGGGTGAACCACTCGTAGTCTGCTTCCACCAGTCGGAAATTGGCCATGTCGTCTTCGAGATGGCCGTCGAAGCCGGCGGAGACCAGGATCAGTTCGGGCTGGAAGGCTTCGAGGGCTGGAAAGCACCGCTCCTCCACGACGTTGCGCAGCGCGGCGCCATCGCTGTCCCGGGGCAACGGCAGGTTCAGAATGTTTTCGCTGCGCGTATCCGCACCAGTGTTCGGATAAAACGGGTGTTGAAAACTCGAGCAGAAAAAGACACGTGCATCGTCACGAAAAATATCCTCGGTCCCGTTCCCGTGATGCACATCGAAATCGACGATGGCGACCCGTGACAACCCGTGCGCCTCCAGCGCATGGGCCGCGCCAATCGCGACGTTGTTGAACAGGCAAAAACCCATGCCGTAGTCGCGACCGGCATGATGACCCGGCGGCCGCACCGCGCAGAAAGCCGTGTGCGTGGCGTTTTCGAGCACGAGATCGACTCCCAGGACCACGGCGCCGGCGGCCCTTTGCGCCGCTTTCAGGCTGTGCTCGCCGACGTAGGTGTCACCACCATCCAGCGTCGCCCAGCGCCCGGGTTCCGGAACCCCCGCCTCCAGTGCATCGATGTATTCGGCGTCGTGCACGCGCAACAGCTGCTCGCGCGTAACCAACGGCGCCTCGCGATGACGCAGCCAGGGCTCGATCCCGGAGGCGATCAGCTGGTCGTCGATCGCCGCGAGTCGCTCCGGGCATTCCGGATGCTCAAAGGGCGCCCGGTGCAGCGCGCAATCAGGATGGGAGATAAAGAAGGTTTTCACGTCGACAGCCCCTGGAAGCGGGGACCCCGATGCGGACCCACCATCGGGCCTGAACCGGACCGCTTCATTGACTATTAGAGCAGGACCCGATACACAAGTCTTATTGCACTGCCGCAAAACGCACCACGAACCGGACCACTGCGCATGGGCCCACACTATCTGAACCGCATCCTTTCCGCCCGCAGCATCGCACTCATCGGCGCGAGCAACCAAACGGGTAGCGTCGGCTCCACGATTCTGAAGAACCTGCTGGCGATGGGCTTCGAGGGGGAGTTGTACCCGGTCAATCCGAAATACAAGAAAGTCCACGGACGCAAGAGCCATCCCAGCGTGGGAGCGATCGGAAGGAACATCGACCTCGCCATCATCGCCACACCGGCCGACACCATTCCTGACATCATCCGGGAATGCGGCAAGGCCGATGTTCAGGGCGCCATCGTGATGTCCGCCGGCTTCGGTGAGGGAGGGTCCGAAGGGACCCGCCTGCAGGACCGGATGCGGGAGGCGGCCCGGGAAACCGGATTGCGCATCATCGGCCCCAACTGCCTGGGCATCATGCGCCCGTCGCGCAGGATCAACGCCACCTTCAGCCGTAACAGCGCCGTACCCGGACACCTGGCACTGGTCTCTCAATCCGGCGCGATCTGCTCGGCGATCCTCGACTGGGCCGAGGACCAACGCATCGGATTTTCGCTGGTCGCGTCCCTCGGCGACGCTGCCGACGTGGACTTCGGGGATGTCCTCGATTTTCTGGCGCTGGACCCGGAGACCCGCAGCATCCTCCTGTATATCGAGGGCATCCGGAACGCCCGCAGCTTCATGAGTGGCCTGCGTGCGGCGGCGCGCATGAAACCGGTGATCGTGATCAAGGCCGGGCGACACGCCGAGGGTTCGCGGGCGGCGATGTCCCATACCGGGGCAATGGTCGGCGCGGACGACGTTTTCGATGCAGCGCTGGAACGCGCGGGCGCGGTGCGTGCGCAGACGGTGCAGCAGATGTTCTCGGCCGCCAGCATCCTGTCCAGTGGCGTACGGGCGCGGGGAAACCGGCTGGCGATCGTGACCAATGCCGGCGGCCCCGGCGTGATGGCCACGGACCGGGCTGTGGAACTGGACCTCTCGATCCCTGATCTGCACGCCCAGACGTTGAAGCGGCTGGATGCCGCATTGCCGCCCCACTGGTCGCATGGCAATCCCGTGGATCTGCTCGGCGACGCGGACCCAAGCCGCTATGAAACCGCCCTGGCAGCCTGCCTGAAGGATCCGGGGGTTGACGGCGTTCTGGCAATGCTCACGCCACAGGCGATGACCGACTCCGATGCAATCGCCGAGATCGTGATCCGCAGCAGCGCTGGCGGAAGGGACAGCAAGCCTGTGCTGGCATGCTGGATGGGCGGCAAGCAGGTCGAAAAGGCCCGGGACCGTTTCATCGCCGAACGGCTTCCGAGCTTCATCACCCCGGAGGCCTCGATCGAGGCTTTCGCGTATCTTACGGCTCACCAACGCAACCAGCGCCTGTTGCTCCAGGTTCCGGGACCTCTCAGCGACCGCAGTCCGGCCGATGTCGAGGGCGCTCGCATGATCATCGAGGGCGCCCTCGGCGAGGGTCGCCGTTCGCTGGGAACCATGGAGTCCAAGGCAGTGCTCGCTGCGTTCCGGATTCCGGTGACGCAGACCGTGCAGGCGCACAACCCCAGTGAGGCGCTGGTCGCCGCGAGCACGCTGGGCTATCCACTGGCGATGAAGATCGCTTCGCCCGACATCACTCACAAGTCCGACGTCGGCGGCGTGCGGCTGAACATCACGACCGCCGAGGCGGTACGCAAATGCTTCCAGGCCATGATGCAGGAAGCAGCGGAAGCGCGACCCGAAGCGCGCCTCGAGGGTGTGACCCTTGAGCGAATGTATCGAAGTCATTACGGGCGCGAACTGATGGTGGGGGTTCTGCGCGATCCGGTGTTCGGGCCGGTGATCAGCTTCGGTTCGGGCGGTACTTCAGTAGAAGTGCTGCAGGATCGGGCGGTGGCGCTGCCGCCGCTGAACGAGACCATCATCCGCGGAATGATCGGCCGCACGCGCGTGGCCCGTCTACTGCAGCGTTTCCGGCACATGCCTCCGGTCGACGTCGCAGCGCTGGAGCAGGTACTGCTGCGCATCTCGGAAATGGTCTGCGAGTTGCCGGAAGTACTGGAACTCGACATCAATCCGCTGATCGTCGACGAAAACGGTCTGGCCGCGGTGGACGCACGAATCGTGGTTGATTTCCCGCCCAGCCAGGCCGATCGTTACGGACACATGGCGATCCATCCCTACCCGGGGCATCTCGTCGAGCAATGGCCGATGCCGGACGGCATCACACTGACGGTGCGGCCGATCCGTCCGGAGGACGCGCAGATCGAACAGGCATTCGTGCGCAGCCTGTCCGACGAATCACGCTATTTCCGGTTCATGCAGGCGGTGCACGAGCTTACTCAGGAGATGCTGGTCCGGTTCACCCAGATCGATTACGACCGTGAGATGGCGATGATCGCAGTGGTCGAACCCGACCCCGGGGTCGAGAAGCAGGTGGCCGTAGCCCGCTACACGGCCTACCCCGACAAACGCAGTTGCGAATTCGCGATCGTGGTCGCCGACGAATGGCAGGGCCGCGGCATCGGCACCCATCTGATGCAGACACTGATGCGGGTGGCAAAGTCCCGCGGCATCAGCCTGATGGAGGGCGAGATCATTGCCGGAAACACCCACATGCTGGGGCTGATGCGTCACCTGGGCTTCAAGATCCGGGCGACTGAGGACGACGAAGGCGTGGTCCAGGCAGCGCGCGAACTCTAAGGAAGCGCTGGTTTAGCCCGCCACGCTGCGCTCGCGGCTAATGGCTTCGCTTCTCGCGATGACGCCCTGGGTTCTGATTTTCCGACCTGCGGAGCATTCGTCCTCTCAGCGGTTTGGCCGCGAAGCTGCCTCCATGGCTGAGGGTCCCCGCGGCAAGAGCGACGACAGCATCCAGGCCGCAAACACGAATATGCTGGACGCGATCAGACAACCCACCAGCCCCTGAGTCATGAAAATCCAGCCGGAAAGCACGGTGCCAACCAGCCTGCCGCCGGCGTTCGCCATGTAGTAGAAGCCGACCTTCATCGCAACCTTGTCGGCTTCGGCATAATCGAGGATCAGGAACGAGTGCACCGCCGAATTGACCGCAAAGACCACGCCGAACACACCCAGCCCGACGATCAGCACCAGCCCCGGATCGAAACCGGTCTCCAGCGCGATCACGATGCCGACCGGGATCAACATCAGCACCAACGCCCAGACCCGGGCGGTCAGACCGGTCGGGTCCAGACCCTTGCGCGCAATCAGGGTCGGGACTGCGGCCTGCACGAACCCGTAGCCGATGATCCAGAGCGCCAGGAAAGCCCCGACCTGCAGGTGGTTCCACCCGAGCGTTGCGGAAAGAAACACCGGCAACGCGACCACGAACCAGACATCGCGCGCCCCGAAAAGGAAAAAGCGCGCCGCCGAAAGGACGTTGATTGCGGGGCTGTTGGCAAACATCTGCGTGAATTTCGGCTTGCCATCGACGCGGCCCAGCCCGCGCGGGAGCCCCAGCACGGCGAGGCTGAGGCTCAACACCAGCAACCCTGCAAGCACCACAAGGGCCGCCTGGAAGCCGATCGTGTACAGGAGCGCCGCGCCGACGAAGAAACCCAACCCCTTCAGCGCGTTCTTCGATCCGGTCAGCCAGGCCACCCACCGGAACAGCCGGCCCTGCACGTCCCCCGCGACCAGCTTCACGCCGGACTTCGCGCTCATCTTGTTCAGGTCCTTCGCGATCCCCGACAGCGCCTGAGCGAACATCACATACGCGACCGACAGCCAGGCCTCCGGTACCGTCAGCATCAGCAGCGCGCCGATCTGCAGCAGCGTGCCCGACACCAGCGTCGTGTTCAGCCCCAGCCGCGCCGCCAGCCAACCGCCCGCCAGATTGGTCACGATGCCGAAGAATTCGTAAAACAGGAACAGCAGCGCAATCTCCAGCGCGCTGTAACCCAACTGGTGGAAATACAGCACCACCAGCATCCGGATCGCGCCGTCGGTGACCGTGAACGCCCAGTAGTTCGCGGTAATGCGCGCATAAGCGGCAAGACCGAGCTTCGCAGGGGTCATCCTCGACACCCCCGCGGTGTCGCACACGCCGGAGCGGGTGGGTGGGGTCCGGGCCGTCGGCAGCCATGGACGGCTTGAGCGTACCCGGACTCCACGGCCCCGCTCCGGCTCCCGAACGGGGTCGAACCGCGCACGTCAGTTCAGGACCCAGAAGGCATGGTTCAGAAAGCCCGCGAAACCGACCCAGGCCAGGTAGGGGAACAGCAGTGCCCCCGCGATCCTGTCGCGACGCCAGAACAGGATCATCGTGGCCAGGATGGTGAACCACAGGACGGCGATTTCGAACAGGGCCCAGCCAATCTGCTGCAAGCCGAAGAACAGAATGGACCAGAGCAGATTCAGGGCCAACTGCACCAGGAACAACCCCAGCGCCCAAGGCGCATCCCTGAACCCGTGTACTCGCCAGACACGCCAGGCGGCGTAGGCCAGTATCACGTAGAGTACTGTCCACACCGGGCCAAACACGGCGTTCGGCGGCGCAAACGTCGGCTGCACCAGTTGCGGATACCAATCGCCAACCGAACTGCGCGTCACCATGCCGCCGATCACGGCCACGACCAGCACCAGTGCGAGCCAGCGGATCAACCCGCCGAGATCCTGCCAGGCACTGCGTCCATTCTGGCTCATTGCCCACCCCTCCCGCCGCACCGGGTTCGCCACATACGCTGTATCTTAACGTGAAAGTCCTTGCAGGGTGCCGTGAGGCGCAGCCGAAGCGCACCGATACGCGGCCAGGCCTGACCTTCAGGCTCCCTGGCTTCGAGCGGTACAACTCGCTGCGCTTGTTGGCACCCTGCGCAGATCCATCTTCCGGAGTGGCGCGTATTGCCGTGATCGTTATTGCATCGGCTCCACTGATAGCACTGTGTAGGCGCCGTTGATCCGGTCGAATGTCGCCAGAATCTCGTCTCCGGCCCCGAGTCCTTCCAGAAGACTCGGATCAGAGACCTGGAATACCATCGTCATCGGCGGCATGCCGAGATTGGGAATCTCGCCGTGTCGAAGCGAGAGGGTGTTGGCTCGCGTGTTGATGCGACGCACTTCCGACCTCACCCTGGGTAGTTCTCCCTGAGCCTCCCCGCTGCCCGACCCGTGCATACCCTGGGCATGGGACTGATGCGGCATCCCATCATCAGCGCTGGTGCCAGCACCCTGATGATGACCTTGCTGCGCGTGCCCACTGTTCAGGGCAACAACGACGACAACGGCGAAGAGCATGAGGTACGGTAAGGTTTTTTTCATGAGCAGGTCTCTCTGGTTGTTCTGGTGAAATCGTGGATTGTTGTCTCTGCGCCGATTCCCGCCAACGGGTCAGGTCGAAGCGCCGGGCAACGGTGGTTACGGCTGTCAGTGTTGATGCCCATTCGGCACCGGCTTGCGCACCTGCATCTCGAAAGCGGTACGGTTCAGGTCGGGAACCTCGCCCCGGTTGAGACGTTCCGCGGCGAAACGCTGCGGCTCCGGCATGGATCCGGTCCATTCGTAGGCCTGGGTTCCGGCCGGTTGCTGATACCAGCCAGGATCCGAGTAATCGCCCGGTTTCTGGTCCCGGCGGACCTTGAGCGTGGTAAACATGCCGCCCATGCCGATCGGCCCGTGCGGACCGAAACCGGCCATCATCGCGAGCGTCTCCTCCGGCAGCATCATCTGCATATCCTTCATGTCCGCCATTCCCCGCTCGCCCATGAGCATGTAGTCGGGCACGAGTTCCTGAATCCGTCCCACCAGGCCGCGGTGATCGACCCCGATCATGGTCGGCACATCGTGACCCATGGGGTTCATGGTGTGATGGCTCTTATGGCAATGAAAGGCCCAGTCACCCTCGGAATCGGCAATGAATTCGACCTGGCGCATCTGGCCGACCGCAATGTCGGAGGTGACCTCCGGCCACCGTGAACCGGGTGGGGTCGGACCACCATCAGTGCCCGTGACTTCGAACTCATGGCCGTGCAGATGGATCGGGTGGTTGGTCATCGTGAGGTTGCCAACCCGGATGCGTACCCGGTCGCCGAGGCGGACATTGAACGAATCGATACCCGGAAATGCCCGGCTGTTGAAGGTCCACAGATTGAAGTCGAGCATGGTGTTGATCTTCGGCACCACGCTGCCGGGATCGACGTCATAGGCATTCAACAGAAAACAGAAGTCCCGTTCAGCCTCGTTGATCCAATCATGCTTCTGGCGTGGATGGGTCACCCAGAAACCCATCATTCCCATCGCCATCTGCACCATTTCGTCGGCATGCGGGTGGTACATGAAAGTGCCCGGGCGGCGCGCCACGAATTCGTACACGAAGGTCTTGCCAACCGGGATGGATTTCTGATTCAGACCGGCCACTCCATCCATGCCATTTGGCAGCCGCTGGCCGTGCCAGTGAATCGTGGTCTGCTCGGGCAGACGGTTGGTCACGAACAGGCGCACGCGATCGCCCTCGACCACCTCGATGGTCGGTCCCGGACTCTGACCGTTGTAACCCCATAGCCGGGCGATCATTCCAGGAGCGATCTCGCGTTCGACCGGTTCCGCAACGAGGTGGAATTCCTTCACACCATTATTCATGCGCCACGGTGCAGTCCAGCCATTCAGCGTGACCACCGGGTTGTAGGGACGACCCTTGTCGGGCATGCGCGGCGGCGCGGTCCCCGGCGAGGTCATGATGGCAGGCTCGGGTAACGCGGCCAGTGCGACCTTGCTGACCCCGGACACCGCCACGGCACCCAGTGCTGCTCCGCTGATAAAATCGCGTCGATTCATGATTTCAGTGCCCTCCTGCGGCAGATTTGCGGCCCGTGGCGACGGCACCGGTGTCGGGTCCGGGATACTCGGCTCCGGCAAGCACGGCCTGCAGGTTCGCGTGTGCCAGCCAGAAATCGCGTTGGGCCTGAACCGCGGCAGCGGCGCGTTCCACCCGATCGCGGGCGCTCGACAGCAGGTCCCAGGTACTTTTCAGCATGCCGTTGTAGCGCAGCACCATGTCCTCCTGAATGTCCTCGCTCAGGCGTTGATTCGCTTCCGCCCGCTGCGCGATGTCGTACGCGACCCGGTACTGATGGTAGGCCTCGCGCACTTCGGAACGGATCCTGACTGCCAGCGCCGCCGCCTCGGCCTGGGCCTTTGCAGCCTGGGCCGCCTCATGGCCAGGGGGCAAACGGCGACGCTCCAGGACGGGGGCCGACCGGATGAGTGGTTGCATCGATCCGTTACCGGCACCTGCCGAACCCAGCGCGTCGGAAAGCGCCTTCTCGGCAGCATCGTTCCACATATCCCTGGTCCGGGACGCCAATCCCCGCCGTGCGCGCTCGGCCTCGATCGCCAGGAGCGAAAGTGTGGGATGGTTCTGCAGTGCCGCATTCTCCAGTCCGTCGGCACCGGGGAGGGTATCGGGGAGTTCCGGGAGCTGCTCGGGAAGGGGCAAATCGCCGACTTCACCCCACAGGCCGAGCGTTCGGTTCAGCGCTTCGCGGGCACTCGCCGCGGACTGTCGTGCCCGTGACAATTCGATGCCCGCATCGGACAGATCCAGTTGTTGCCGCAGAAGGCGATCCTGCCCCCAGTTTCCCACCCGCGTCATGCGCACGGCGAGTTCGGTCGCAATCTCCGAAGCCTCGAACGCCTCCTCGGCGCGGCGCAGGGCTGCCGTGGCCGCAACCGCCTCGATCCATGTGCGCTGAACATCGCGGGCGAATCCCAGGACAGCGACATCGGCCCGTGTACGCTGCAATCGGTTCATGTCCTCGGTGGCAAAGAGATCGGGGCGGTTCGACAGTGCGATGCGCAGAGCATCAACCGACGACAGCGGTTTTCCGTCCGGCCGCGCCTCGGCAGCGGCAGGCCGGTTCTCGGCCTCCCAACGGATGATGTCAATGTGGCCTCGCGTGAAGGCCCCGACCATGTCGTTCGCTGCGCGCCATCCGTCTTCCCCCATCGCAACCGCATCGAGAACAGATGGAGCCACTGGAACGAAGGCGGGTTCGGGAACCGGCACAGCCGGGTCATACGGCTGGATTGCCATCGCGAGGTTTGGGAACAGGCTCGAGGCGAGCAGCAGGCACACGGCAGTTCGTTGCATCAAGGCATCTCTCCCTTCCGTTCGATCTCACCCATTGGGTGACGTCGTGGTTGTCAGCAGCGCGGTCATAAACAGGATCAGCAGCACCAGAAAGCCTTCTCCAAGAATGCTTCGCCGCAGGCGCCGGTCCGCGTTCGGCTCTCTCCGCTCGAAGGCCGGAACCAACAGCCATTTGTTCATCGCCGCAAGCACGAGCAGCAACAGAACCAGTGCAATCTTGAGCAGCAGGATCTGCCCGTAAGCGGTCTCCAGAAAGGCAGCCGTCGCGCCTAGCAGCAACCAGGCCAACACCAGCCCGGCCGCCAGCAGGAACCCGACCGTCACTGATGCCACCCGACCAAAGGCCGCAAGGACTTGGCCGGCAACCTCGTGCGGAACCGCGTGTCCAGCCATTCGGTAAAGCGGAATCAGCGCACCCACCCAGAAAGCCACGGCCCCCAGGTGAATCAGAAGCAGCCCCCCCAGAAGCCAATACGGACCGTCGTTGGTGTGCCCGACCTGCGTGAAAGCCAGGAACACCAAGATCACCCCCGTCACACTCAAACCGATGCCCGGATACCGCAGTCGCCCCCTGGCCATCAGGACTCCGTGCAGCAGAAGCAGTCCGCTGGCTGCAAGGATCATCCTGGTTCCCTGGGCGCTTTCGAAGGCAATGCCGAGCAGCACCGGATCGATCGCGGCACCCAGGGTGCTCCCGCCGAGAAACCCGGCCTGCAACGGCCACTGCAGAAGCAATAGTGTCAGCGCGATCCAGGCAGCAATGACGACGGAATGACGCAGACCGACATCGCCCTGTTCCCATCGAAATGCCAGCCCAAACAGGACACCCCCCGTCGCAATGAGCGCACTCGCATAGAAGGCCGCGGCTGCGAGGACCATCGACAGTGTCCAGGCGTCCATGCCATCGAGAACCGAAACCCAATCCACTTTTCAGCGGACGGTGAAGTAAAACTCGTCGGACATGGCATGGCCATCCTCGGCCAGGCCACGCCATCGAACGGTGTATTCGCCGGATCCCAACATACTTTCTGGCGCGGTCTCGAACTGGCTGATCAATGCACCTCCCGGACGCTCGCTGAGCGCGACCGGCCCATCAGGACCCGACACTTCGAAGAATGTCAGACGCATGTCGTGATCGAACCAGATAGCGATTCGTTCCGGGCTGGTTTCGAGCGTCGATTCGTGTTCCGGGTATGACCCTTCCTGTTGTGCATGGGCCCAAAGGGTCGGCGGCAGCAGCAACGCAAGAGCCACAATCAAGGCAGGCACTTTCAATGTCGAGTGTGTAATGGCGAATCCTCTGGCTGGTATCTTGAGCGAATCGGAGTGCGCGATGTTCGGCGCAGCTCCGCGCGTCATCTGGCGCAAACTCCGCAAGATGATGCAGCCGGCAACCGAACACCGGCCTGACAGGGACATTACAAATCTGTCATGTTTCCGGTCGTCGTCGATGCCGGTGGCAGAATGGTGCACTGACGAGGGCAGCGGGTGGCAGCTTCATGAAGATCCTGATCGTGGAGGACGAACCGAAGACCGGTGAATACCTGCGCCAGGGCCTGAGCGAAGCCGGGTTCGTCGTCGATCTCGCGCGCGACGGGCTCGACGGGCTGCACCTCGCAACGACCGGCGATCACGACCTGCTGGTGCTGGATGTCATGCTGCCGCGCATGGATGGTTGGGCAGTTCTGCAAGCACTCAGACTCTCCGGACACCAGGTGCCGGTGTTGTTCCTGACCGCGCGGGATGAGGTCGACGATCGCGTTCGCGGACTTGAACTCGGCGCCGATGACTATCTCGTGAAGCCCTTTGCCTTCGCTGAGCTCCTCGCACGGGTTCGCGGTCTGCTGCGGCGAGGCCGCAACAAGGAACCGGAGATCCTGACCGCCGCCGATCTGGAGATCGATCTGTTGCGCCGCCGTGTACGGCGCGGTGGCGTGAGGATCGATCTCACTGCCAAGGAATTCGCGTTACTGGAGCTCCTCGTCCGCAGGCAGGGGGAAGTCCTGCCCAGATCGCTGATCGCCTCGCAGGTCTGGGACATGAACTTCGACAGCGATACCAACGTGATCGAAGTCGCCGTCCGGAGATTGCGTGCGAAAATCGACGATCCCTTCGAACCCAGGCTCATCCGAACCGTCCGCGGCATGGGCTACGTACTCGAACCCCCGGAGGACGGATGAGTCCCGGCCTCCTCCCTCGCCATGTGAAACCACGCCGGCCGCTGTCACTGACGGCGCGGCTGGCGCTCCTGTTCGCAACGTTCGCCGCAGTCCTGATGCTCGGCCTCGGCATCCTGATGGAACGGGCGGTCGACATCCACTTCGACGAAATGGATGCGTATGATCTGACCGCAAAGATGACGGTCATCGGCAATCTGGTTGCCCGAACGCGGAATCAACGCGATCTGGAGACACTACCGCAACGTCTTCACGATGCGCTGGCGGGCCACGAGAACATCGCGGTACTTCTGCGTGACGCGGAAGGAGTCGTCATCTTCGGCGCGCAATTGAACCGTTTCCCAAGAGCCAGGCTCGCCGGGGAAGGCGCCCGTGCAGCAGAGGAAAGCTGGGTTCGCGACGGGCGCCATTTCATCAGTCGGGAACGCAGCTTCGAACTGCCTGTTCCGGAGCCGACGACGCTTCATGCCGTGGTCGCGCTCGATGTCAGCCATCACATCCATTTTCTACGCGAGATACGCAGGCATCTCTGGCTCGGCGTGGCGCTCGCTGCTGCCTTTGCCGCCGTACTCGGCTGGTTGGCCGCGCGACAGGGACTGGTGCCACTGGCGAGAATCACCGCTACGGCACGCCGCCTGTCGGCGGAACGGCTTGGCGAACGCATTGCTGAACGCGACGCACCCGCGGAGGTGCGCGAACTCGCACACGCGTTCAATGGCATGCTCGATCGCCTCGAAGGGTCGTTCCAGCGCCTCAGCCACTTCTCGGCCGATATTGCACACGAACTCCGAACCCCGGTTTCCAATCTGATCACCGGGACCCAGGTGGCATTGTCACGCGCCCGCAGTGCCGACGCGTACCGCGATACCCTCCACTCGAACCTCGAAGAGTTCGACCGCCTCGCGCGCATGATCGGCGACATGCTCTTTCTGGCCAAGGCCGACAACGGACTGCTGCCACGGCCCGCGGAAACCATCGAGCTGGAGGTCGAGACCCAGGCTCTGCTCGAATTCTACGAGGCACTGGCCGACGATCAGGGCGTGCGATTGCGGTTGCGCGGCGAGGCCAGCGTCGTTGGCGATCGCCTGATGTTGCGCCGCGCGCTCTCCAATCTGCTTTCGAACGCGCTCCGCCATACGGCGTCGGGTGCCACGGTCGAGATCGACATTCGCCGGCGGGAAAACGACGCCATCGTCACGATACGTAACCCGGGAGCAGTGATTCCTGCCGACCGCCTTCCGCTGCTCTTCGACCGCTTTCACCGCGTGGATGATTCGCGGTCGGAACGCGGTGAAGGCGCGGGTCTCGGCCTGGCGATCACGAAATCCATTGTCAAGGCCCATGGCGGCACCATCGACGTCGAGTCCGCGGACGGGTTCACCACCTTTTCGGTACGCCTTCCGCGGGACCCTTCCGTCCAGTTCCATGGCTGACCCTCATGCCCTGTGGTGGCACTGCGGCACTGACAAGGAAAACCGTAGGGTGCCAATGAGCGCAGCGAATTGCACCGCGAGAGGACCGGGAGCCTGGATCCGGGGCGGCGTGCTTCCGGTGCGGTTCGGCTGCGCCTCACGGCACCCTGCGGGGCCTGCTTTCACGTTAAAAGGAGCCAGGAGATGATGATGAAACGAACCAGTGCATCTGTCGGCGTGATTTCGCTGGTGCTGCTCGCTGGCTGCGGCGAGCCCGCGAACGACGCGACCGAAATGAACGATCACAACGCGGCGGCGCCCGCCTCTGCAGTGCCGGAACCGACGGGGGCACCCCAACCCGAATTCCGGATTCCTGCGGCAGATTTTCAGTCCCGTCCCGCGCTGGGCGCCGATCTCTTTGCGACACATTGCGCCCGTTGCCACGGAGCCGAAGCCCTCGGTTCCGACCAGGGTCCGCCGCTGATACACCGGATCTACGAACCGTCGCACCACTCCGATCTGGCTTTCTATCGGGCCGTTGCCCTTGGTGTCCATCAACACCACTGGGAATTCGGGGCCATGCCACCGGTCGCCGGCGTT
>JAABSN010000452.1 GCA_011390385.1 Thioalkalivibrio nitratireducens
GAAAGCTCGGCCTGGGTGCGCGTCCGGTTCAAACGGATCAGGATCTGATCCCGCTCGACATGATCCCCATCACGCACGAGCACTTCTTCAACGATGCCGCCAGTCAGATGCTGTACCTTCTGCCGATTCGAGTCGACAACGATCTCGCCAGGCGCGGTCACCCCTGAATCAAGCGGCGCCAACGCCGCCCAGGTCAGGAAACCGACAAAACCAATCAACAAAACCAGCCAACCGAGTCGAATGACGCTGCCCGGACCACGTCCGCTCATCTCGCGACGTTCAGCCACCGGATCCAGTGTTCGGTCTTTGTCCACGGCCGCACCCGTCATCATACGGGGCAGGCCCGGCCCGGTCTCAACCGGAAGTTTGGACTCGTTTTCTTTAAGCGACATGATGCAATGTGTTCCTGAAACGGGATAAAGCGGTCAACCCGCAGGGGTCGCCACGGTTGGCGACGGCGCGGCCGCCATGGCCGCCTTTTTCAACGCTGCGAAGACCTGCTCCTTCGGACCGTACAACGACACCTGTCCGTCCTTCATCACCAGCAATCTATCTACAACCGACAAGACGCTGGTCCTGTGAGTGATCAGCACGACAGTCGACCCACGTTGATGCAGCGTCCGCAGCGCATTTACCAGCGCTTGTTCGCCCACGTCATCGAGGTTGGAGTTGGGCTCGTCCAGCACCACCAGCGCAGGATTGCCATACACCGCTCGCGCCAAACCGATTCTCTGCCGCTGTCCGCCCGACAGGCTCATGCCACCGGCACCGATCACCGTATCGTAGCCCTCGGGCAAGCGCAGGATCATGTCGTGGACCCCGGCTAGTTGTGCCGCGGCCACGATCTTCTGTGCCTCAATCTCACCGAAACGCGCGATGTTCTCGGCGATCGTGCCGTCGAACAGCTCGATGTCCTGCGGCAGATAACCAATACTTGGACCCAGTTCCTCTTTGTTCCAGGTATAGACGTCGGCGCCATCGATCCGGACCTTACCGTTGGATGCGGCCCACACCCCAACCAGCATCCTCGCCAGCGTTGACTTGCCTGACGCGCTGGGGCCGATGATGCCGAGCGTTTCGCCCGCAGGCAGCGAAAAACTGACGTTGACCACAACAGGTTTTTTGGCCGCCGGAGGACCACCATACACCTGCTCCAGATCAACCTGTCCCTTAGGCGGGGGCAACGACAAGGGCTCTTTTCCTTCAGGAAAGGTATTCAGCAGTTTTGCCGTACGTTCATGAGCGTTACGGGTCGCAACGAACCCCTTCCAGGTCCCGATCAGCATCTCCACAGGAGCCAGCGCGCGTCCCATCAAAATGGAACCCGCGATCATCATCCCGGCCGTCAGTTCATTCTGAATCACCAACCACGCCCCGAGGCCCAGCACCATGGACTGCAGGCCGAGACGGGTCGTTTTGGTAATCGCCGAGATCACCGCCGCGCGTTCACTCGCCACCGTCTGATGACCGAGCATTTCACGGTGCATCTTCAACCACCGTTGGCGCACCCGTTCGAGCATGCCCATCGACTCGATGACTTCGGCATTACGCAGATTGCTGGCAGCCTGGGCATTGGCTCGCGTCGCAATCCGATTCGCCTCGCCCAAGTGCTTGGACGTAGACCATTCGTTAATAAAGGTCAAAGCGACCAGGAAAAGGGCTCCGACCAGCGCCAAAGCACCAATCTGCCAGTGAAACAGGAACAGGATCACGAGGTAGATCGGGGTCCAGGGTGCATCGAAAAAAGCAATGATGCCCTGCCCGGTCGTGAACTGCCGGATATTGGTGAAGTCGCCAAGCGCTTGCTGCGCATTGCCATTACCCTGCTTCAGATAACTCTCGTAGGTCGCCCGAAACACCCGACCATTGAGGCGATCATCAAGTTCGTTACCCAGCCGGATCAGCGTCTTCGATCGAACCGCCTCCATGAAGCCCAGCAGTATGAAAAGACCCACCACGATCAAGGTCAGCATCAGCAAGGTCGACACGTTCATGCTGGCGAGCACGCGATCGTACAACTGCAGCATGTAAATTGCAGGCACCAACATCAGGATATTGCACACCATGCTGAAGGAACCTGCCGCGAAAAACACCTTGCGAAACTCGCGCAGCACCTCGAGGATCTCGGAGTGATCCTTATTTTTGGAATTCATGAATTAACTTTTCTGTAACCAGAGATCAATGCGTTCGACCACGCTGTCGTCGAGGGCGCCAACCGCAGCATGCAAACGCACCAGCGCCTGCACATAATCGAAGCGGGCCCGAAGCAGTTCGAAACGGGAGTTGAATAACAACTGTTGTGCATTGAGCACATCAATAAACGTGCGGTAAGCCACCCTGAACGAGATTTCAGCCGCGGCCAGGGCGACCTCACCCGAGCGCACGGCTTCGTTCAAGGCTTCGATCCGGGCCAGGCTGTTGGTGAGTTCGGAATAGGCCGTGCTCGCCTCAAGCTCAGCTTCCCGTCTGGCAAGCAACCACTCCTCGGTGGCTTGCTGACTCTGCGCCGCCGCCTCCCTGTCCTGCGCCGATAGCCGGCCACCGGTATAAAGCGGTATGTTCAGCTCGACGCCCAGTCTGGCGATCTTGTCTTCGGCAAAGCCAGTATCGGTGTTTGAAGAGCGCTCCACCGACGCAAACGCATCCAGGGTGGGCAGATGCTGGCTACGGGTTCGCTGAAGATTGAACGCAGCGCGTTCGATCAGTAAATTGCGTGCCTCGACCTCGAGCGCACTCTCCATTGCCTGGTCCACCCAAGCAGACAAGTCGCTTGGCACCG
Source organism: Thioalkalivibrio nitratireducens (assembly GCA_011390385.1). The sequence continues at coordinate 2,780 of JAABSN010000452.1, forward strand.
GCGCCTCGAACTGTGCGTCATCATCGAGCGGCGCAACCGTCTCGACCGCT
>JAABSN010000453.1 GCA_011390385.1 Thioalkalivibrio nitratireducens
AGCGCCGACGGGCTGCTCTATTCGCACGTCTATGCCGTGGCTGCCGCACCCGACGGTGACATCTGGGTCGGCACGCGTCGCGGTGTCGCGATCATCGCTCAAGAATAATCCCTTGCCCGTGCCACCTGGTCCCGGCACTGCGCCGGCGGTTTAGTGGCATGCGCATCTATATATGGAGTTTCACCGCATGAGCATGAACTACAAAGTGACGGCTGCTGTCGTGGTCGCCGGCGTACTCGTGGCCGTCGGCGCATATACGCTGGGCAAGCAGCAGGCTGAGCCCCAGCCGGTTGCTGCTAGCGATACGCCATCGACGACGGTGGCGACGGACAGCGCGACGGGAGCACATCCGCCAGTGGGTGGCCCGGCCGCGCGCGAGGGCACGGTCGCCTTCGACCCGACAGAGAAATTCACGCACTTCCGGGTCGGCAACAAGAACGTCAAGAGACTCTATGTCGACGACGGGGTAGTCTGGGTCGCCACGTCTGGTGGAGTCATCCGTTACGACACCCGCAGTGACCAGTTCAAGCTGTTTGACAACACGACTGGATTGCTCTCAAACGGCATGTTCTACGTGGGCCGGGTGCAGGGAAAGATCACTGTCGGTACTTATGGCGGTGGTATGTCCATGCTCGACGAGACGGACAACACCTGGGAGACATACAACATTCCGGAAGGGTTGGGCGACGCATTCGTTTATGACGTGCTGGAGCTGGCTAACGGCGACCTTTGGATCGCCACGTGGTCGGGCGTCAATCGCGTGCTCGGCGGCAAGCTGCAGGACCCGGCCGCGTGGGAACTCTATACCGTCGAGAACACCGACGGTGGGCTTCCCAATGACTGGGTGTACGGGCTGGCCGCGGGTAAAAACGGCGAGATCTGGCTCGCAACCGAAGGTGGCATGGCGCGCTACGACGACGGCGTCTGGGACAACTGGAACCACTCGCGTGGCGTCGGCGCTCCTTACGAGAAAGTCAAGGACAACATCGCCTTCAACCGTGACCCGGCCGCGGAGTCGCTGCATCACGCCCAGCAAAAGGTTGAGATGGGCCTGGAGGGCGTGGATCAGGCCTACAACCCGAACTACATCATTTCGCTGGTAGTGGACAAGGATGGTACGGTATGGGCGGGGACATGGGGTGGTGGTCTGGCCCGCTTTGACGGCAACGAGTGGCACAATCTGACCACAACCGAAGGGCTACCGGGCAACCACGTTTTCATGCTTCATCGTGATCATCTGGACCGCATCTGGATCGGTACCAACAATGGACTGGCCATGATGGAAGGCGATGACTTCCGGATCATGGGTGTCGCCGACGGCCTATTCAGTCCGGCCGTGTTCTCGATGGCGACGACACCTGATGGCGGGCTTTGGGTTGGCAGCTTCGGCGGCGTGGCACATATCCGCCCGACGGTCCCTGCCAACAGGTAACGCATCCGCGAGGCTGATGTTCTGCTGCTGTGCCGCACCTTCTCGCGCGCAGCAGCAGAATTAAAATCAACAAGCACTGTTCGAAAAGCCCTACCGGGTGGCGTTACTGGATGGCCGCAAAATCGAATAGTAAAGGCTCTGAAACGCTCTTGTGCTCATCGCTGCCCTTGTTGAACACAGCGATCTGACCAAGTATGGATTGGCCACGCTTGAAAGCTGCGTCATCTGCATTGCCCGTGTTCAGCGCACGCCCGAATTCAACACTCCAGAATCCGCCTTTCCAGACGCCCTTGGCGGCAACGTCCCCGGCGCTTCCGCTGGGCTCGACTATTTCGAATGAGGGGACGGTGTCGCCTATGTTCTCACGCGGGCGCTGAACGATATCATAAGGGGGGACGCCGTCGTCACGGCGTTTCGTGATATAGATTCCCGTGCCATCGCTCGCTTCGTACTCAGCGGCCATCTCGGTCAGTTGTGTCGTGAAGCTGTGCACCATGTCTTCCGCAATGCCGGAAGGGTTGGTGCGGGCTGCCGACCACAACCACACGTCGGTCGAGTATTCACTCTTCGAGAGCATTGAGCGGTCGAAGTCACCATCGATGTGAAAGCGTAGCGCAAGCATGTCCTCCTGTTGCGTCCCGCGTCTGTATCGATCACTGCGCCATGCCCATTCCTTATGCACGGTGTCTTCCGCTTCGTCAGGATAGCGAACGGCAAGAAAAAAACGCTCGTCCGCGACACCTGCCTTGATCTTTACCGTCACGTTTCCAGTGGCATTGCGGTCTCCGGCCGGGTCAAGCCCGTATTCGCCGCGCTCGTCGCGCGGTAATGCGGGCTTGACCTGGACTTCGACCCAGCCGTCGTCCCCCCATTCGTCAATATTCCCGTCGATTGCAGGACTCGCATTCAGGGCAATGACGGGGATAACCTGTTGCGTCTGCGCAAGCGCACTCAGCGACAGGGTGGCCAACAACGGGACGATCAGCTTTTTCATAACGGGGTAGTCCTCCTGCGATACTAGCCGCTTTATTTGACGGTAATCGATCCGACCATGCCCTTGTCGGCGTGGTCATCGATGGTGCACACCACCTCGTATGTGCCCGGGTTTACGGTCACGAAGAAAGCTTCGACCTGGCCGCCTTCCTTGTATGCCTCGAGGGCGGTGAAGTACGGTGCCTTGACCTCGCCACCGTGTGGCTGGGGTGTCTGCACTTTTCGCCATGCAACCGACTTGAAGAACTCCTCGGCGGTGTAGTAGTGATGCACCTCGCCGACATTCTTTATCACCAGACGATAGGGCTGCCCGGCTTTGAGCTCAAGATGCTCAGGATAAAAACTGTGATCATCCAATTCCACGGTAATTGTTTCCATGGCATTCCAGTCAGCCGCCTTTACG
>JAABSN010000454.1 GCA_011390385.1 Thioalkalivibrio nitratireducens
CATGTGAACGGATCACGCTCGTAGCGCGCGATGGAGCCCACCAGGAAAACCGTGAGCGCGACATAGGGCATGACCCCGAAGATGACGAAATTGATGTCGAAGTTGGTGAACATGTCAGGCGCTCCTGTTCAGAGGGGCCGGGTTGGGTTTGGAGACGGGTGAGTCCATCAGGGCCAGCATGTCGCGGACCTGCGGGCAGCCCGCGTTGGGATCGGGGCCGAAGGTGACCTCGGTTTCCTCCCAGACAGCGTCGAGCGCTTCCAGGTCTGTGGGGTCGTCATCTGGCTGTGCCAGCATGCCAGCTACGGCTTCCGTGTCGGCTTGTGCTCCGGCCAGCTGGGAAAGAGCAGCGAACGCTGCGTCATACCCGCTTTCGCGCCGTGCCAAACGGGTGGCAAGCGCATCGAGGATATGGGCAGCGTCCGCCAAGGTTTCCTGCGCCTCGACGAAGGGACGCGAAGCGAGGAATTCCAGCAGCACCGGAAGGTGGTCGGGCAGTTCCGTGGTGACGGGCTCAAACCCGCCCTCCCGGTAGGTCTCGATCAGGCTGACCATCGCGCCACCCCTGTCCCGGCTTTCGCCGTGGACGTGTTCGAACAGGTTCAGCGACAAGGTGCGCGAGCGATCGAAGAGCATGACATAGCTCTCCTGAACATCGAACAGGTCGCCCTGCCCGATGTAATCAGCGAGCTTTTGCAGTGCCTTTCGCGTATCGGGGGCGATGCGCGGATCGGCGGCGAGGACCGCCCCGATATCGGGCATGGCCTCTTGCAGCTCAACGCTCGGATAGCTGAGCGTCAGCGACAGCGCCTTGAGTGTGCGGTCCATCATCAGAACGACTCCAAGGGAAGGGCAAAGGACTTCTTCTTGCCGCCGAACAGGCTGGTCTTGCCCGTCTCGCCGGTGGAGCAGCCATTGCCGTCGGTGAACCCGCAGCCGCCGCGGATGTCGGCGCCTGCCTCGTTTTGTTCACGGTGCGCCGTGGGGATGGCGAAACGGTCCTCATAGTCGGCGATGGCCATGATCTTGTACATGTCCTCGATCATCCGGCCCGACATGCCGACGCGGGCGGCAATGCCCTCGTCGCGCACGCCATCAACCGTCAACGCACGCATGTAGAGCCGCATGGCCGACATCCGTTCTAACGCGTGAACGATGGGCTCCTCGTCGCCAGCCGTCAGCATGTTGGCGAGGTACTGAACCGGGATGCGGAGGCTGCGCACGTCGGGCATCTGGTCGCTCATCGCGATCTGGCCGGCCTGAGCCGCGTTCTGGATCGGCGACAGCGGCGGGATGTACCAGACCATCGGCAGGGTCCGGTATTCGGGATGCAGCGGGAAGGCGACCTTCCACTCCATCGCCATCTTCCAGATCGGACTGATCTTGGCGGACTCGATCCAGTCTTCTGGCACGCCGTCACGACGGGCGGCTGCGATCACCTCGGGGTCGTTGGGGTCAAGGAACACATCAAGTTGCGCGCCGTAGAGATCGGTCTCGCGCTCGCTGCTTGCCGCCGCTTCGATCTTGTCGGCGTCGTAAAGGATGACGCCCAGATACCGTATTCGCCCGACGCAGGTTTCGGAACAGACGGTCGGCTGGCCGCTCTCGATGCGCGGATAGCAGAAGGTGCATTTCTCGGATTTGCCCGATTCCCAGTTGTAATAGACCTTCTTGTAGGGACAGCCCGAGACGCACATCCGCCAGCCGCGGCATTTCTCCTGGTCGATCAGGACGATGCCGTCTTCCTCGCGTTTGTAGATCGCGCCCGAGGGACACGAGGCCGAGCAGGTCGGGTTGAGGCAATGCTCGCACAGGCGCGGCAGATACATCATGAAGGTATTTTCATACTCTCCGTAGATCTCCTTCTGGATGTTCTCGAAGTTGTAGTCCTCCGAACGCTTGGCGAATTCGCCGCCGAGGATTTCCTCCCAGTTCGGGCCCTTCTCGATCTTCTCCATCCGCTCGCCGGTAATCTTCGACCGCGGGCGCGCGGTTGGGAAATGATCCATATCCGGCGCCGACTTCAGGTGGTCGTAGTCGAAATCGAACGGCTCATAGTAGTCGTCGATTTCCGGCATCGAGGGGTTGGCAAAGATATTGGCCAGGATCCGCCACTTGCTGCCCTGCTTGGGATGCAGCTTGCCGCTGGCCGAGCGTGTCCAGCCGCCGTTCCAGCGCTTCTGGTTTTCCCAGTCGGTCGGATAGCCGGTGCCGGGCTTGGTCTCCACGTTGTTGAACCACGCGTATTCGACGCCTTCGCGCGTCGTCCACACGTTCTTGCAGGTGACGGAACAGGTGTGACACCCGATGCATTTGTCGAGATTCAGAACCTTGCCGATTTGCGCACGAACTTTCATTCCGCTGCCTCCACTTTGTGGGTTGCGGACCGGCTTGCAGGTTTGTCGAGCCAGTCGATTTTCTTCATTTTCCGCACGATGACGAATTCGTCGCGGTTGCTGCCCACGGTGCCGTAGTAGTTGAATCCGTAAGACAACTGCGCATAGCCGCCGATCATGTGCGTGGGTTTCAGCGTGGTGCGCGTCACCGAGTTGTGGATGCCGCCGCGATTGCCGGTCTTTTCCGATCCGGGCGTGTTCACGATCTTTTCCTGCGCGTGATACATGAACAGCGTGCCCTGCTTGATCCGCTGGGACACCACCACCCGCGCCGTCAACGCGCCGTTGATGTTGTACGCCTCGACCCAGTCGTTATCGACAAGACCCGCCTTTTGCGCGTCCACCTCGGACATCCAGACGACCGGCCCGCCCCTGTTCAGCGTCAGCATCAGCAGGTTGTCGGTGTAGGTGCTGTGGATGCCCCATTTCT
>JAABSN010000455.1 GCA_011390385.1 Thioalkalivibrio nitratireducens
AGCCGGGCTGGGATGAGGCGGTGGCGTCGTGGCAGGACACGGCCTACCAGCCGGTGGTGGACGTGGTGCGCGAGCGGGGGCTGTTGCGGGACTTCGTGGGGCGCACCGAGGTGGACGTCTACCTGTGGCTCAGCGACCGGTTGTACTACCTGCGCGAGAAGCTGAACGACGCGTCGTTGCAGCCGGACCGGGCGGCGCCGCCGCGGCGGCCGTGGTGGCGGCGGTGGTGGTCGGGTCAGCGGTAGTAGGGGGACGGTAGGCCTACCACTGCGGCGAATAGCTCACGGCTTGACGAGCGATTCAGGGTCCTGGCGGAAATAGGGGGAAGGGAGGCCGATGCGGTCGGAGAAGAACGCGCCGTAGGCGTCCTGCCCGCTGGGGAAGCAGCGCCGGTCAGCATACATCAACAAGATGTCAGCCTGCATGTTGCCACCGGACATGCGCATCGCCACGATGCTGCGGTCACTCATCCAGCCCAGCTCGTAGGTGACCAGGCCCAGGCCGAGGGCCTCGGATTTCAGTGTCGGGTCCTCCGCAAACGTGGGGTCGGCCCACGCCCACTTGTCGATCTGCGGTTCGTCATACTCCTGCGAGACCAGGCCTCGCAAGCGGTTGGCATCCTCGAAATAGGGAGCAAGCTCGGCGTGGGTGTCCGAGAACTGGAAGAAGCCCATGCACAGCTTGTCTTCCTGGAAGACGTAGATGACCCGGCAGGGCTGCCCGGCAATCGTGTCCGGATAGGCGAGGATGGGGCCGTCGTTCAGGTCCGGCGGCTCAGGAGTCAGCCGGTTGACCTGGCCACGGCTCATTCCCCAGCGCATCTGCATGAAATCGGCGCCGTCGACCGGCGTCGGCGGGACGATCCCGCCCACCGCGACGGTTGCGGTGATCAGGATTAGCAGACAGAGCAACCATGACTGGCAAGAATCCGGACGCATATAACACCTCCGCAGGGTTCGGAGGTATGCAATGCAGGAAGTGGGCCGGAAGAAGCTACTCTCGTATCAAGACGAGGTTCACGGCAGGCACCTGGTCGTGAGCCGAGTCGGTCAGCGGAAGGGTCGTCGAGGTCTGGCCGGCCGCGTCCAGCGAGAAGTCATCACGCCGCGACCGTGCGATCAAGGACCCGTCCGCAGCATGGAACTCGAGGAACAGTTGCAGGGGTGCGGATGGGCTCGATTCAAGGGCGAGCGACACGCTCTCGGGTCCAACGTCAGCCCGGGTGATGGCAAACACGGGCACGACCTCGACGGCTGCCGCCGTCTCGACGGTCTCGCCATGGGCCGAACCAGCCGCCAGGGCGATGACGACCAGCATGATGGCCTTGGTATTGCGCATGGATATCTCCGGGACAAATGATTGCATAATGCACGAACAATTGTCCTGAGATGATACCATGCTGGCGGATTGATTGCAATATGCCTGACAATCCGCCGGTTCCGGTCGCGGCTAGCCGGTGCCTTCTCGTGGTCAAGAGACCGAGATCAACGCACTTTGCGCGCGGGATTGCCGACCCACAGCCCCGGTTCGAGGTCGCGAATGACGACCGTCCCGCCGCCGGTCTGGACGCCGTCCGCGATGGTGACGTTGTCGATGACCGTGGTGCCGACACCGATGAAGCAGCGCTCCCCGATCCGGATGAACCCGGCGAGCTCGACGCCAGGCCCCAGGAAGGTATGGGGTCCGACGGTCGTATCATGTGCAACGACACAGCCAACGTTGAGCAATGCGTTCTGGCTGATCAAGGCACCCTGGTCAACGATACATCCGGGATAGATGATCGCACCGGCCTCGATGGTTGCCCCGGGGTCGACGTATGCGGATGGATGGACCAGGGAGACGAATCCGATCGACTGCAGCTGTTCGAAGAGCCGGCGACGAGCGTCGAGGTGGCGGTAGCCGATCCCCATCAGGAGGGCCTCGAACGCACCACGTTTGTACACATCCTCCGCTTGCTGAACACCGGAAATGACCTGCAGGCCGGCTCGTTGTTCGCCGATGCATGTGTCGTCGAGAAAACCGACGACCTCGAGGTCGTCGATGACCCCGGCATAGCGGGCCAGAGCCTGCCCCAGATCACCGGCCCCGAGGATCGCAACGCGCGTGCTCATTCGACCTCTCCGGAGGCGGGCAGGTTCACCCATCGCTGGACGGTGTATAGATTGCGCGCCTTGGCCTCGGTGTAGATCCGGCCGACATACATCCCGATGATTCCGAGCAGGAGGATCTGGATACTGCCGAGGAAGAGGATGAACAGCGTGGTCGAGGTCCACCCGGCCATGTCGACGCCGATGAACAGCTTCCGGCCGAGGAAGTAGAACGAGGTCAGGGTTGTCAGGACCAGCATGCCTAGGCCCACGCTCGTCGTCATCTCGAGCGGTCGATCGCTGAAGGCCAGGATCGCATTGGTCGCCAGTTTCAGCTTACGTCTGGCATTGAATTTCGACGTGCCGGCGACACGCTCGCGATTCTCGACAGGCATCGTCGTTTGACGCATGCCGACGAACACGAATAAACCCTCGATGAATCGAATGCGCTCCCGGTTCTTGAGGAATTCCTGGGCGAAGCGCCGATTGAAGATCCGCATCACCGCCAGTCCCGTTGGAATCTCGAGGCCGGTCATGGAATTCAGGGTGCGCCAGAACAGGCCGGAGAAGAGCTTGTTGAAGAGCGTGTCGTTCTTGGCCTCACGGATGCCGAACACGAGGTCGTAGCCGTCACCTTCCAGGATCTTGCGGTAGAAATCCATGATCCGGTCGGGGGGATCCTGGAGGTCCACGTCCATCATGAGCAGGTAGTCACCCGAGGCATGCTCGATCCCGGCC
>JAABSN010000456.1 GCA_011390385.1 Thioalkalivibrio nitratireducens
GTTTGCGGCCGGCGCGGCCGATCTGTTCAAGTACGGCATGACATCGAACCAGATCTGGATTCTGCTGGCTGTTTTCGGGGCGCCGGCGTCCAGCTGGATCGAGTCCAGCGTATCGAACTGGATCGAGCAGCTCAGCGCCAACGGACTGCTGGATATGGAGATGCTCAGGGGGGCGCCGCTGATGCTCGCCCTGTTTGTCGGCATCCTGATCGTATCGGCCGCGCTGGTTCTGATGGCATTGTCCGGTCTGCTTGCTGTCGTGCGGTTCAGCGGATACCGCCTCGTCAGGGAAACCGACCGTTTCAAGTCCCGTTTCGGCATGCTCGACGTGCGCGAAAAATCATTGAAGTTGTCCAAGCTTCACGGCATCCAGACGGTGCAGACCGCCGTGGGCCGGATACTGGGGCAGTGGCATGCGATAGGCCATCAGACCGGCGCTGCCGCGCTCGAAGGAGCGATGAACGACGATCGCCGGTTCTTGATACCGGGAATCGACGATGATCGCCTGGAGAGCGTTCTAGGCACGCTCCGGGGGGGCAGGTGGGACGTGCCGGGGTGGCAAGGCATACATCCGAGGTTCCGATCGATGCTGTGGGGTCGAATCAGTGTTGCAATGATGATTGCGGCACTTCTGGTCTGGCTGCTGTTGCCGGGCCACGTGGCATGGCCGCCGCTGGCGATACTCGGATTGAATTTGCTGATCCTCGGCTTGATCCACCTTCACTGGCGGCGATGGGCCTATGCACACGACGGGCAGCGCATGCGGATCCGCAGCGGCCTGGTCGGGCAGAAGATCGTTGAATTCGACCTGGCGTCCTGTCAGCAGGTGGCAATCAGCACAAGTCCGTACCAGCGGCGACACCAACTGGCGTCTCTGGCGATTCGTCTCCCGCACGGGGAACGATCGATACCTTACCTGCCGCGGGCGGCCGTAGATGAAATCACGAATCTGGCGCTGTACCGGGCCGAGAGTTCGGCCGAACACAGTCTTTGACGGGTGCCGGGTGCCTGCGCGTCAGGCGACCCCGTCGATGCCGAGCACCAACTGTTCCAGGCGGACCGGGTCGTGGACCCGAATGTCCCTGTTGGTGGAACTGGCGATACCGTCCTGGCGAAAGGTACGCAGGCACCTGGAAAGCGTTTCGGGCTGCAGCGAAAGGTAACTGGCGATGTACTTCTTGCTGGCGTTCAGACGAAACGAACATTCGTTTCCGTTTCGCTGGTACTCATTGAAAAGGAAAGAGGCGACGCGGAAGTGTGCTTTGTCCACTGAAAGCAACTCCACGTGATCGATAAGATCGTCAACGCGTCGAACGAGCGATTCAACCAGCTGAGTGCGTGCACGCTGGGAGCGGTGAAAGACATCGGCGACCACTTCCGGGTCCACCGACAGGGCTTCGGCTTCCGAGATGGCCGTGGCGTTCAGCGGGTGGAAGCGTTCGGATCTCAGGGAAATGGTTTCGCACAAGCCGTCACCCGGACGTGCAATCATGAAGATTTTCTCCGACCCCGTGCGCGTGAGCCTGAACAGCTTGACCTGTCCGGAAAGGCAGAAGTAATTACGATGAATGGCATCGTTTTGCCTGAACAGCACTTCGTTGGCCTTGAGTGAAATGGTCCAGGCGTTGTGCCGGACCTCTTCGACCAACTCGTCGGGGAGTTCGCGAAACAGATCGAACTGCCGAAGCTGTTCGTGTGGAACCAGTTTTCGTTCGAGCATGGGGACACGTTTCCTTGAATCATCCTGAATCGGATCAATGGCAGAGGACGTATCGGTCGCTTGCCATCCAGTCAGTGTTCAAGAACAGTATGCGCCCAGAATATCGCAGAGCTTTGACCTGAGTCAATCTCCGGATGCTTATGTAAGCCTTTGGAATCACTCACATTTGTGAATGACCTCGCAGGCCGCATCGGCAGGACCGGCGAGCTTGAAATGGGGAGCGTGTGCTGCACCTTGGCCGAAGGTGCATAAGCGTGTTTTACGTGGTCATTCAACGACCTGGTCGATCGTGATTCGCGTTTGATCCGTTTCCTGGACCGTGATCGGCCCGGATTGGCCTTCGAGGTCGCCGGCCGATGCAATTGCATTGCCGCTGCGGCTTATCCGCGCCGAAATCCGGACTTGCGGAAATACGCTCAATGACAGACCTTCGGCCATCGAATCACCATCGCTGAGGGTTACGGTGGCCGGCAAGTCGGACGCCGACAGGCGCTTGACCGCGAGCGGGGCGGGCGGCCCGTTGACGGCGCGCGCGAAGACGAATACGGTTTCCGAGCCCGTCAGCCTGTCGATCAATCCCGGATCCACCGCGACTTCGACCCGGATGCTGGCATCTGGCTGGCCCTCGCTATCGCCCGAATCATCGGCAGGCGATGCATCCTGCGTAACTGTGTCGCCCGTGGACATTCCGGGGATACCGGCATGCGGGTTGGTCATCGGAGCCGGGGCGGGCTCTACAGCAGGTTCGGCGGGCGCTGAAGCGTCGGTGCTGACCTGGGCAATCTGATCGCTGACGCGTTGGCGAACATTGCCCTCCGGCAGCAGGTCGCGCAAGCGCGTCCACAAGGCAAGTGCGCGCCGGTCGTTGCCCTCGTGGAATGCGCCGAGTCCTGCCAGCCACAAGGCCTTCTGGTTGTCGGGATTGTCGGCGAGAACGGAATCGAGCAATTGCTGGCTCTCCGACGGCAGCTGTGCACGATTGGACGCATAAAGCAGTGTCTCGGCAAGCTCGACCCGGGCAAACTCGTTTTCGGGCTGTATGTAGACGACGCGCCTGAAAGCACCCTCGGATGCAGGATACTGCTGCAACTGCTTCCAG
>JAABSN010000457.1 GCA_011390385.1 Thioalkalivibrio nitratireducens
GGCCGTAAGCATCACTGCCAGCCGAAAAGCGGAGCCCTCCGGAAAAGCCACCGAACCCCATCATGTTCGCAACGACGCAGCCGGGGCCGAACCACTGGCCGGATGCCTGCAGTGGGACCGCGAGGGCAATCATGAACGTTGCGCAGCAGAGCAGCCTCGAGAAGTTTCGGTTTCGCATCGTGGGGTCCAGGTAGTGGGGGACCGGAGTCCGGTAGCGCAAGAATAGACGTTCACGCCTGTCCTCGCCGGATGACCCTGCCCCAAACCGCGAAGACGCGCGTAGGGTGCCAATGAGCGCAGCGAATTGCGCCGTTCGAGGCCCGTACGCATGGGAGTCCGTGCCGACATGGTATCGGTGCGGTTCGGCTTCGCCTCACGGCACCCTACGGAGGCCCGACCCGCGCCAGCATCCTTGCGTAGGGTGCCAATGAGCGCAGCGAATTGCGCCGCTCGAGGCCCGTACGCATGGGAGTCCGTGCCGACATGGTACCGGTGCGGTTCGGCTTCGCCTCACGGCACCCTACGAGGCCTGAGAGGCTGAGGGGTATTGTCCGTGAATCGGGTACCATGAGCGCACCGAACAACGAACGGCTGGGGGTCGATCATGGAAATGCTGATTTTTCTGGGCGTCATCGTCGTCCTGGTGTTCTTTGTCTTCAGTATCTACAACGGGCTTGTGCTGGCCCGTAACCAGTACAAGAACGCGTTCGCGCAGATCGACGTGCAGCTGACCCGGCGCCACGATCTGATTCCCAACCTCGTCGAGACGGCCAAGGGCTACATGGCCCATGAACGCGGGACGCTGGAGGATGTGATCAAGGCGCGCACTGCGGCGGTCAGCGGTCTGAAGGCCGCTTCCGCCGACCCGGGCAGCCCCGATGCCATGCAGCAGTTGGCGGGCGCCGAAAACCAGCTGACCCAGACGCTCGGGCGCCTGTTCGCGTTGTCCGAGTCCTACCCGGAACTGAAGGCCAACCAGAACATGATGCAGCTTTCGGAGGAACTCGCGAGTACCGAGAACCGGGTCGCCTTTGCGCGGCAGGCCTTCAACGACGCGGTGATGGCCTACAACAACAAGCGTGAGGTCGTTCCCAACAATCTCATCGCAGGCATGTTCAATTTCGCCCCGGCGCAGCTGCTCCAGATCGAGGACAAGGCGATGCGCCAGGTGCCGAAAGTCACGTTCGGCTGATTCCACGCTTGCCGACGGAATTGCGGGCGATGGATTTCTTCGCGGAGCAACGCCGCGCTCAGGGGCAATCGAAGCGACTGGTGGTACTGTTCGCGATCGCGGTCGCATTGATCGTTGTCGTGATCGGGACCGTGGCGGCCCTGGGGTGGATCATGTTTTCCGACGGTGAGGCGCTGGTTCGGGGACTGACGGCCGACGAGTTCGTTCCGGTCGCGGTCGTTGCCGGCCTGATTACGCTTGCCGTGATCTTGCTGGCAAGCTGGATCCGAACCAGCCGGTTGCGCGATGGTGGCGGCATCGTGGCCCAGGAAATGGGCGGCACTCTGATTTCCCCGGACACGACCGATCCCGGCTACCGCCGGCTGCGTAACGTGGTCGAGGAAATGGCGATTGCCTCGGGGGTGCCGGTGCCGGAGATCTACGTGCTCGAACACGAGCAGGGCATCAACGCCTTTGCCGCCGGTTATACCCCTTCCGATGCCGCGATCGGCGTGACCCGGGGCTGCATTCAGGAACTGAGCCGCTCGGAGTTGCAGGGGGTGATTGCACACGAATTCAGCCACATCCTGAATGGCGACATGCGCCTGAATATCCGCCTCATGGGCTTGTTGTTCGGCATCCTGATGCTTTCGCAATTGTCCCGTACCGTGATGCACGGCGTGCGCGGAGGGCGCAGCAGCCGCGGCGCAGCGCCGATTCTGCTGGTCGCGCTGGCGGTGGCGATCGTCGGGTCCATCGGTGTGTTGTTCGGCCGGCTGATCAAGGCCGGGCTTTCGCGCCAGCGGGAGTACCTGGCGGATGCCGCGGCGGTTCAGTTCACACGCGACAACAGCGCGGTCGCTGGCGCGCTGAAGAAAGTGGCGATCACCGCACAGGGATCCCGCCTGATGGTCGCCAGCGGCGAGGAAATCAGTCACATGCTGTTCGGTGATGGCGTTGGCTACTCGCGCCTGTTCGCGACGCATCCGCCGCTGACCGAGCGCATTCAGCGTCTGGATCCGGCATTCGATCCGGCGCAATTGCCGTACCTGGCTGGCCAATGGCACCGCCGTCGCAAGGCCGAGCAGGAAGCACAGGAGGCGGCGGAACTGCAGCAGGCACGGGATCGTTTTCCCGGCGGACTGGATTCATTGCCCGGTTCCGATGCCCTCCCGGACGGCGTGGTGGGCGGTGTCCTTGCGGGTGCGATTCTTGCCGGTGGCGCCGCCGCATCGGGTACCGCTGCGGCCGGAACCGAGGGTGGGGGTGCCGCCGGACGTCGGCGGGACGCGGCACCGGCTGCGCCGCGGCCCATCGGCAACCCCAGTTTCGATCATGTCCGCTATGCGCAACTGATTCGCGCCGATTTGCCGGAGGCGCTCGCGGACGCCGCACACGCACACGACATGGCCATCGATCTGGTGTTGGCGGTGCTGGTCGATGCTGCTGGTCATGACCGGGCCCGGCACCTGGAGACGATCGCTGCGCATCGCGGGCCCGATTCGCAGGCAGCGATCGAGGGGCTGCTGCCGCATTTCGCACGACTGCATCCGGTGCAACGAGGCCCGCTGCTCGCCATCGCCTTCCCCACGCTGAAGCGCCGCCCGGAACCCGAACTGCGGGCGTTCCGGGAACTGGCCGAAGCCC
>JAABSN010000458.1 GCA_011390385.1 Thioalkalivibrio nitratireducens
ATAACCCACGTGGCCCAGGCCCTGGATGGCGACGCGCAGTCCGGACGTACTGTCCACACCCAGTCGGTGAAACACCGCTGTCCGGATCCCGAGAAATACGCCATAAGCCGTGCTCGGAGAAGGATCACCCCCGTGCTCGTTGTCTGCGATGCCACTGACATAAGGGGTGACCGTCGCCATCTCACGCAGGTCACCGACACCTGTGCCCGAGTCTTCTGCCGCCACATACCGACCGCCCTGGGAATGCACGAACTCGCCCATCGCGCGCATGAGCGCCGGTGATTTATCCTTGCGAGAGTCCCCGATGATGACCGACTTGCCGCCCCCCAGCGGGAGGTCTGCGAGGGCAGACTTGTAGGTCATACCCCGGGAGAGACGGAGCACGTCCCGCAGCGCTGCGTCGTCGTCGGGGTAAGGATACATGCGGCAGCCGCCGACTCCCGGGCCGAGGGTTGTGTTGTGCACTGCAATAATGGCGCGCAGGCCTGTTGCCCGGTCGTGACCGAAAGTGACCAACTCGTGATTATCGTAAGCACTGTCCAGAAAAACGCTCATAAAACCTGTTCCTGCTCCGGGTTGCGGGTGCCTGAAAGATCAGCTCAGGCGGCATCGACAAACTGTACGGCTTCAGCCTCGCCGCGAAGGCGGGCGAGAAGCCGGGTGCGTACCACATCAAGCTGCGCGCGATTGCGGTCCTTGACGTGGCCGAAGCCGCGCAGATTCGCCGGCAGCGACGCCAGTTCTACCGCGGTGTCGTAATTGTCCCGCGTCAGCCGTGGCACAACATCGTTGAGCAGCTCGACATAATCCGCGACATCGGCCCGCTCCTGCCGCCGCTCCTCCGTGTAACCAAAAATATCCAGCGCTCCGCCGCGCAGGGTTCGCAGCTTCGCCAGCAGGCCGAAGGCGCGCATCATCCAGGGACCGAACTCGCGCTTCTGCAGATGCCCCGTGTTCGGGTCGCGTTTGCTCAATAGCGGTGGCGCCAGGTGGAAACGCAGTTCGTAATCCCCCTCAAAACGCCGATCGAGCTCCTTGCGGAACTCCCCGTTGCTATAGAGCCGCGCCACCTCGTACTCATCCTTGTAGGCCATGAGCTTGAACAGGTTGCGCGCCACCACGACGGTCAGTGACCCGGGCTCACCGGAACGTGCATCGGCTGCACGCACGCGTTCGACATGCGAGCGGTACAGTTCGGCATAGGAGGCGTCCTGATAATCCGTCAGGCGGCGCACACGGTCCGTCACGATATCGTCCACTGACTGCAGTCGCCCGGGTTCAAGTGGCGCCAGCTCATCCACCAGCTGCATCACACGTTCAGGCTGGTTTGCGTAACGACGCCCCCACAGGAATGCCTGCCGGTTGAAGTTGATGGCAACGCCGTTCAGTTCGATAGCCTGTCCAAGCGCCTCGGCAGAAACCGGCACGAGTCCTCGCTGCCAGGCGTACCCCAGCAGGAAGAGATTGGAGGCTATCGAGTCGCCTAGCAGCTGCGTTGCGATGCGCGAAGAATCGAGGAAAAACGTGGCTTCATCGCCCGCTTCATCGCGCACGCGCTGGCGCATGGGTTCCGTGGGGAAACGGGCGTCAGGGTCCGTGATAAAGGCTGAGGTAGGCACCTCGGCATCGTTCACGACAGCATGGGTGCGTCCATTCGCGACCTTGCCAAGGGCTTCGTAGGTCGACGTCACCACGAGATCACAACCGAGCAACAGGTCGGCCTCACCCGCCGGGATACGCACCGCCTTGATGTCCTCCTGCCGCGCGCTGACGCGGACATGGCTGACGACCGCGCCGAACTTCTGCGCCAGACCGGTCTGGTTCATGGTGGCACAGCCCTTGCCTTCGATATGCGCTGCCATCGCCACCAGCGCGGTAATGGTCAGCACACCCGTGCCACCGACGCCGGTCACCACGGTGTTCCATGGCGTGTCCAGTGACGGCAGAGTCGGTTCGGGGAGCGGGTCGAACAGCGTGTCGGATGCCGCGCCAGCGCCATCCGGCTTGCGCAGCCTGCCCCCGATGACTGACACAAAGCTCGGGCAGAAACCGTTGGCGCAGCTGTAGTCCTTGTTGCAGGAGCTCTGGTCAATCTTGCGCTTGCGGCCCAGTTCGGTCTCTTTCGGTACCACCGACAGACAGTTGGATTTCACGCTGCAGTCGCCGCAGCCTTCACACACCGCGGGATTGATGAACAACCGCTTTGATGGATCCTCAAGAGAACCCTTGCGGCGGCGACGACGCTTCTCCGCGGCGCAGGTCTGGACGAAGACAATCACGGAGGTACCCCTGTATTCGCGCAGCTCGCGCTGCAGGGCATCCATCTCGTCGCGGTGATGCAGCGTGTAGCCGGGAACGCCGTGGAACTTGCCGCGCCACGCGTCCGGGTAATCGCTCACGACTGCAATTCTGTGCACGCCCTCGGCGCTGACCTGGTGCACGACGTCACCGACAGTGAGCGACCCGTCTATCGGCTGGCCTCCGGTCATTGCCACAGCGTCGTTGTAGAGAATCTTGTAAGTAATGTTGACCCTGGAAGACACAGCGGCGCGAATCGCGAGCAGACCGGAGTGGAAGTAGGTTCCGTCACCCAGGTTCTGGAACACATGCTTCGTTTCCGTAAAGGGCGCCTGACCAATCCAGGTCGCGCCCTCCCCGCCCATTTGCGTAAACGTGTGCGTGTCGCGATCGGGCATCCATGTTGCCATGTAGTGACAGCCGATGCCGCCAAACGCCTGGCTACCCGCCGGCACACGCGTGGAGGTGTTGTGTGGACAGCCGGAGCAGAAGTGCGGGACGCGTTCGATACTGTCGCC
>JAABSN010000459.1 GCA_011390385.1 Thioalkalivibrio nitratireducens
CGGGTTGGCAAGGTTGAAACCGCATTCTGGCCGAAGCTGCTGCTATAGAGTAACCCTCCGGTGGGGGCCGTCTGACGGGTGGCTGTAGGCGATGATAAGTCCGACGTTATGGTCGACCTTACGTTCACACCCCAGATCGAGATCCTTTCCGCTGAGGATGCGCCGCGTCGTAGACACTGGAGCGATGCGGACAAGATAAAGGTGGTCGAGGAAAGCCATCGGGGACACCGGCAGGTCTCAGCGACAGCGCGGCGGCATGGCATTTGCCGTTCGCTGCTGACCGTCTGGCGGCGACAGTATCGGAATGGCGAGTTTGCGAACGCAAGCGGCCCGACTTTCGTGCCGGTGAATATGGCGCCGGACATTGATGCCCAGTCGCCGCGGCGGCCGGCCCCCGACGTCCAGCTCGAGATCCTTCTTCGGAACGGACGGCGCCTGCTCGTGCCCGCGTCGGTGGACCCGGGCGCATTGGCCCGGCTGCTGCCGATCCTGGAGGGCAAATGATCGCCTTCCCGGCGGGGGTGCGCGTGTGGATCGCAGGCGGGGTGACCGACATGCGACGCGGGATGAACACGCTGGCGCTGACGGTCCAGCAGGGGTTGGGGCGCGATCCGCATGCGGGCGAGATCTTCTGCTTCCGTGGACGCAAGGGCGACTTGGTAAAGTTGATCTGGCACGATGGTGTCGGCATGTCGCTCTACACCAAGCGGCTTGAGGCCGGGAAGTTCATATGGCCGAGCACCGGCAGCGGCGAGGCTGTGCAGATCTCGGCAGCCCAACTCGGCTATCTCCTGGAGGGGATAGACTGGCGCAATCCGCGCTGGACGCAGCGTCCGACGAAGGCGGGATAAAGGTCCGCGAAAGCCCATATTTTGTTGGGTTTTTCATCCGTTCAGGGTATGCTTCGGGCATGTCCGATACCGCTTCCGAGATTGCTCGACTGCGTGCCGCACTTGCGGCTTCGGAGGCCCGTGCCGAGGCAGCCGAAAGCGAGTTGGCGCATGCCCGGGCGATAGTCTCCACCTCCGAGGCCATGATCAAGCATCTCAAGCTCGAGATCGCCAAGCTCCGCCGCGACCACTACGGCCATAGCGCCGAACGCCGTGCCCGCCTGATCGACCAGATGGAGATGCAGCTTGAGGAACTCGAGGCCGCTGCCACCGAGGACGAGATTGCCGCCGGGAAGGCGACGACCACGACGGTCGCCGGGTTCGAACGCCGCCGCCCGGCGCGCAAGCCGTTCCCGGATCACCTGCCGCGTGAGCGGGTGGTGATCGAGGCACCGACAGCGTGCTCCTGCTGTGGCTCGGACCGCATCGTGAAGATGGGCGAGGACATCACCGAGACGCTGGAAGTCATTCCACGCCAGTGGAAGGTGATCCAGACCGTTCGAGAGAAGTTCACCTGCCGGGCCTGCGAGAAGATCAGCCAGCCGCCCGCGCCCTTCCATCCCACGCCGCGCGGCTGGGCAGGACCGAACCTTCTGGCGATGATCCTGTTCGAGAAGTTCGGGCAGCACCAGCCACTCAACCGCCAGGCCGAGCGCTACGCCAAGGAAGGCGTCGATCTCAGCCTCTCGACGCTGGCCGATCAGGTCGGGGCCTGCGCTGCCGCGCTGGCACCGATCCACGCCCTGATCCGGAACCATGTTCTGGAGGCCGAGCGCCTTCACGGCGACGACACCACGGTTCCCCTCCTGGCGAAGGGAAGGACGCAGACTGCTCGGCTCTGGACCTATGTCAGAGATGACCGGCCCTTTGGTGGTGGGGCGCCCCCAGCCGCGCTGTTCTACTTCTCGCGCGACAGGGAAATGGCCCACCCAAACCGGCATCTCGCAGGGTGGCAGGGCGTTCTCCAAGCTGACGCCTATGGCGGCTACAACGACCTCTACCGGGGCGGCCGTGATCCGGGGGCCGTCACCAGCGCGCTGTGCTGGAGCCACGCCCGGCGCAAGTTCTTCGAGCTCGCGGACATCAAGGAGAATGCCCGCCGGAAGAAGCCGGCGCACGATATATCGCCTGTCGCACTGGAAGCCGTGAAGAAGATCGACGCCATCTTTGACATCGAGCGCCAGATCAACGGTCTGGATATCGCCAGTCGGCTCGACGCCCGGCACCGGCTAGTCCGCCCCTTGGTCGAGGATCTGCACGACTGGATGTGGGCCGAGCAAGGCGCCATGTCGAAGCACAACCCCGTCGCCAAGGCGATCAGCTACATGTTCAAGAAGGACCGGTGGAATGCCTTCACGCTGTTCCTTGAGGATGGGCGCATCTGCCTGACAAACAACGCCGCCGAGCGCGCACTGCGCGGTATCGCTTTGGGACGGAAATCCTGGCTATTCGCCGGCTCCGAGCGTGGAGGCGAACGTGCTGCCTTCATGTATTCCCTGATCGTCTCGGCAAAGATGAATGACATAGACCCACAGGCTTGGCTCGCCGACGTCCTCGCCAGGCTCCCCAACACAACGGCTTCACGGGTGCCAGCCCTTCTGCCGTGGAATTGGCAGGCATCGGAGCGCCAACTCGCCGCATGACCCCGGCCTACGCCGGATGTGTGTGGACGCCCCCATGGATGCAAGCAATATTTTCGGCACGGTTGGGCATGTGATCAGGTGCGGTCGTGTGTCCGGCCTCGTAGATGCGGCTTTTCACGCGCCGCGGGCCTTTATGGAGATATGCAGGTCGGATCCAGTTCGCTTACCCGCGCTTGATGGCGGCGCGACAATCAGGATGAGATTCCCCGTCAATCAGGATGAGACGCGGTGTTGGGTTTGTGACGAAGGGAGGGCGTAGCCCGACCGGAGGCGCACACCCA
>JAABSN010000460.1 GCA_011390385.1 Thioalkalivibrio nitratireducens
GGGAGGGTCAACGGTCTGGTGCGGAATCCCCAAAGATTTTCCCTATGACCTCAGCGCCTGCGATGATCTTCCATCTGCAACGATTGACCTGTGTACGTCGAGGACGATGGAGGTTCCGGAGGCTCTCTTTGTCGAGTTCGGAGGAAACTTTGCCTGCGCACTGACCTTGGCCGGAGAGGTGTTCTGTTGGGGTATCAATAGCAGCGGACAGCTCGGTGATGGCACCGGCGCCGATAGCGACGTACCGGTACGCGTAGACTTGGCGGCTTCAGGCACGTTCATTTTCCGTTCGCGCTTCGAGGAAGAAGT
>JAABSN010000461.1 GCA_011390385.1 Thioalkalivibrio nitratireducens
CCCGGGGTCTCGGGATTTCCCTGTTTTACAACGAACGGGCCCTGCTTCTGCAGGCCCGGTCGTCAATTTTGGGCGCGAACAAGTCGTTCACTTCCGAATTTGCGGTCAGGCCATCGTCTGGCATTGTCAGCAGCATTAGAAGCTTGTGCCGTAGCCGACCTCAATCTTGTCGGGGCATTTCAATCTTCCCGCTCTGCAGCATCCAGGGCCTGAATTTCTCCAAAGTAGGAGTGATCCCCGTGACTGCGTCTAAGCTACCGCGCTACAAAACACGTTCTTTATGAGGCCACCGGCGACCGCATTAAGCTGTCCGACGGCTCCACCCAATCGAGGAATCAGCTGTGCCTGATCGGCTACGCGCTGGCCGACGCCAAAGCGAGAACCACCGGGCTGTTTTGAGGTTGAAACAAGTCTGACCTATACTCGGGCGCTTGAGGCTTGCCGAGAACCCGAGCGAATGGATCAATCGCTAGAGTCCACAGCGTCCTTGCTAATGCGCGTTTCTGAGGGCGATGACGAGGCGCGGGATCGCTTGTGCCGGCAGTTTCTGCCCATCCTGACGCGCTGGGCGCACGGCCGCCTGCCGCACTACGCGCGCGATCTGTCCGAGACCCAGGATCTGGTGCAGATGTCGTTGATGCGGGCGCTGGACCAGATCGATGACTTCGAAGCCCTGCGCGAGGGGGCTTTTCTGGCCTATCTGCGCAAGATCCTGCTCAACAGCATCCGGATGGAGATTCGGCGAGTGAGGCGACGAACTCGGCATGGCTTTGCCGATTCGGAGCACGAGCCCAGCGACCCGGATGCGTCCATCCTGAGCGAAATCATCGGCCTGGATGTGCTGGAACGCTATGAGGCGGCATTAATGACTCTGACGGACAAAGCCCGCGAGGCCGTGATGTTGAGAGTCGAGTTTGGTTATTCCTTTCCCGAGATTGCCCTGGCCACCGACACGCCGTCGGCCAACAGCGCCCGGATGCTGGTCTCGCGTTCCCTGGTGCAGCTGGCCGAGGCGATGAAGTGAGTCGCTCGGGCGACCGCGAGGGCGACCGGGCGCGCCGCATCATGCTGCGACTGGTCGGGTCGACCCAGTCGCTGGACGAATCGGCGGGACGCCTCGACGAACCAGGCGTTGCCAGGCGCCTGCACCAGATTGAACAGCTTTTCTTGCTCCACGGCGGTGAGCGCGCCGACTCGCCTGGTCCGGAACCGGGCACCGTGCTTTTCGAGTGGGGTCACCTGCAGGTGCTCGAACGGCTGGGTGAGGGCAGTTTTGGCGACGTTTACCGGGCCTATGATCGAACGCTTGACCGTGAAGTGGCGCTGAAACTGCTGAAAACGGATCAGGGTCGTCCGTTTCAATCGCAATTGTTTTTGCACGAGGCCAGGCAGCTCGCACTGGTACGCCATCGGAACGTTCTTGCAGTTCACGGCGCTGCCGTACATGACGGCCGCCCGGGGTTGTGGACGGATCTGATCGACGGTAATACCGCTCACCATGAGCAGTATCGCGAGTCCTTCACCCGCCTGGAATCGCTACTGGAACTGATCGAATCGCTTGCGCTTGCTCTGCAGGCGGTGCACTCGGCCGGGCTGGTGCACGGCGACATCAAACCCTCCAACATCATGCGCGATGCCACGGGTGAGTGGATTTTGATGGACTTCGGGGCCAGCCTCGACCAGCGTCGCGCCCAGGGCGGGCCCGCCATGACCTCAGGAACGCCCCTGTACATGGCACCGGACGTCGTGCTCGGCAAGCCGCCATCGATTGAGTCAGATCTCTATTCCATGGGTGCCACGCTGTATCGGGTGCTGGTCGGCCGTCCTCCGGTGGAAGCCACCGAATGGTCAGACCTCAAATCGTTCCATGAAGTTGGCCAGCGACCGCCATCGGCGAAGGGATCCGCCAGCCTGGACGCCCGGGTAGCACGCCTGATCGACGAACTGATGGCGGTCGAGCCTGCAGAGCGTCTGGGTGTCGACGACGTGCTCGCTCGTATCCAGGCCATTCGAGAGGCACCTCAGCGGCGATTCCGTGTGGTCGCGTTGAGCAGTATCGCCGGGGTGCTGCTGCTGGGGCTGACGCTGACCAGTATCGGCTTCTACCGTGCCAATGAGGCGCGCATTCAGGCGGAAGTCGAGCAGCGCAATACGGCCGCCGTGAACGGATTTCTCCAGCGAATCCTGGCAACTCCGTCGACGACCGGGCGGGTGCGCGACCTGTCGGTCGAGGACATGCTTCGACGGGCAGCTGATGACGCAGCGCCGTTGTTGCGGCAACAGCCGGTTGCGGAGATCGTTGTCCATCGCGTGCTGGCCGAATCGTTCAATACGCTCCGTTTGCCGGAGCTGGCATTGAGCCAGATCGACAGCGCTCGCGACTTGTTGCGGGTTTCGGATCAGCGCATGCCAGAGATCGAGCGCCAGCTGGATCTGGAGGTCATCCGCGCGGCTGAAATCGACAAACGTCATGAGGACAGCATCGCGCT
>JAABSN010000046.1 GCA_011390385.1 Thioalkalivibrio nitratireducens
GGGTTCTTTCACGCTCACTGCCATGGCCATGCGTGCCACCCCGACACATGAAAGTTGAGGGCGTAGGGTGTCAATGAGCGCAGCGAATTGCACCGTTCGAGGCCCGGAAGCCTGAAGATCAGGACCGGCGTGGTAACGGTGCGGTTCGGCTGCGCCTCACGGCACCCTACGCGGGTTCTTTCACGCTAACTACGCAGCGCATACCCCCGCAACCCCGGATGACCAGACAGCAGAGCGTCCACTCGCGTCCGCACCTCTGCCCTCACCTCTCCTGGCATCAACGGGTCGACCCGCTGCGTGAACAGCCGCTCGAAGTATTCTTCCTCTTCGTCGAGGTCCCAGTCGACTGCGCGGAGCAGCGCCTCACCTTCCGGCGGGATGGCTTCCGGCAGTTCACGCCCCGACAGCAGCCCCCAGACACCCGTCCAGCAGCGGGCCAGCGCCAGCGGATGATAACCGCCGCCCCCGAGCACCAGCAGGCGCGGCGTCCCGTCCGCGTGCCTTGGGGCATCCGCGAGTATCCATGACACCACCTCCAGGAAGAGCTGCGTGGAGATGCGGAACTTGCCCAATGGGTCGGGACCCAGGATATCCGTGCCCGCCTGCAGAACGACCACCGCGGGCCGGAAGGCCTCCAGCACCGCCGGCCACAGGCGTTCGAACACATGGCGGTATTCGTCGTCGTTCACGCCTTTGGGCAGTGGCATGTTGACCGCGTTGGCGAGCGGGCCGACATCCGCGATGCCGCCGCCCTCGAAGGGATAGGCGTAGGCAGTATCCATGTGCAGCGAAAGCGTCAGTACTTCGGAATCGTGGCGAAACGCGGCTTCGACGCCATCGCCATGGTGAGCGTCGATGTCGACGTATAGCACCCGCAAACCCTCGCGCCGCAGCCGCAGGATTCCCAGCACGGGATCGTTCAGGTAACAGAACCCCCGCGCGGCATCGGCCCGCGCATGGTGCATCCCGCCTGCCGGGTTGAAGGCCATCAGACCGTCCAGCACCAACTCGGCGCCCTGGATGCTACCGTGGGTGGCGGTCGCGGGTGTGGTGAAAAAGCCGGGGAAAAACGGGTTCTCGAAGTTGCCGATGTTGTGCCGCTGCCGATGGCGGTGCGCAACCTTGCCCTCCGCCTCGCATTGTCGCAGCGCATCGATGTACTCGCCGGTGTGGAACCGTTCGAGTTCCAGCGGCGTTGCTGGCCGGGAGGTGCGGAACTCGGACTCTGCAAGGGCCCCGTAAGCCCGAATCAGGTCCAGGGTCAGCGAGACGCGGGGAATGCCCAACGGGTGGTTGTCGCCGTAGGAATGCCGCCGGTAGCGCTCGGCGCCGATCAGCACCGCGTTACGGGTCGCCGCAAGCAATGGCCTGTTGGTGTCTTCATTCAACCCATAGGCTCCTGACAAGGTAAACACGCGATCTCGGACGAGACAACCGGTTACAGAGGACCGAAGTTCATGGCCAGCGAAAGGCGCTGCCCCTGACTCTCGTTCACCTCCACTTCGTGCGGAATCTCCGGCGGAAAGAAGACGAACAGCCCCGACTCCGGGACCACGGCGAGTGGCGGACCACCCGCATGGATCAGCAGGCGCCCCGAACCCGGGGGCGCCGCGACGTAGTAGACTCCCGAGAGTAACTCATCATTGTCATCATGGCTGTGCAGATGATCGATGGCGGCGCGCCCTGGCTTGGCCATGATCACCCGAATGCCTCCAACCTCCTGACGTCGTGCGCGATCCGAAGGTTCCGAAGACCGAAACGCATCCCGATAAGTGGAAAACCCCATGCGCCACCGTGCCACACCCAATGGCTTCACACTGATCGAACTGCTCATTGTAGTCGCAATCATCGGCATTCTGATTGCACTGGCCTACCCGCAGTATCAGAATTACGTGATCCGTGCCAACATCAGCGAGGCACTCCTCGAAATCAGCAAGGTTCGCACCGACCTGGCGGTGTTTCACGCGTTACAGGGTCGTTTCCCCGTCAACGGCGAAGAAAGGGAAGCGTTCCGGATCCTGCCTGATGAAGGCCATCCCGCAATCCGGAACCTGAGAGTTCAGGGTGTGGGTGCTTGCAATGAGAACGCCGGGTGCAACCGGTCGCGCATCGAGGTACAGCTGCGGAGGCCCGTGTACCTGGGCATCGGGGGCGATGCACACAGCCAACTGCGCCTGGATGGTCAGGCAGGACCCGCAGGGGTCATCGCATGGACCTGCGGCCCCAGGGATGTGCAGCCAGTCAAGATGCAGTGGCTGCCGGCAAGCTGCAGGACACCACCAACCTGAGACAATTGCCAACGCTGGCCGGCGGGCCCGAGAACCGAAAGGCCCGCTCTCCCCTCTTGCCGCAATGTTCCGCAGCCGGTTGGTCCCCTGACCGACGGGCCATCTGCGGACAGAGTAATCGTACAAATACAGACGCTTGAGGCACTTGGAAATGACCGAAACGAGACCCGTACCGACAATTTCATCCCTTGACCTGCATCGCATCGAGCAGTTGCTGGAGTCCCAGCCACCGGAAGCGCGGGCAGCACACTCCGCACTCGTCGACGAACTCAACCGCGCCAACGTGGTGGATCCGGCGGAGATATCGCCCGACCAGGTCACGATGAATTCGACGGTGCGCTTTCGGACCGAGCCGGACGGAAAGGAATTCCAGCGCACGCTGGTCTACCCCGGAGGCATGGACGAAAGCCCCGAAAAAGTGTCCGTACTGGCACCCATCGGAAGCGCGATGCTCGGACTGTCCGTTGGTGACAGCATCGAGTGGCCCGCGCCCCGCGGTGGAAAAATGACCGTACGCATCATGGAAATCCTCTATCAACCCGAAGCATCAGGCCAGCTCCATCGGTAGATGAAGGCAAGGATGCGCCCACCGATTATCTTTATGCACCCGGCAAACCAGGGCTCGGGCAACACGCCCCACCTGTCATAACCAACGACTCGCGGCAGCCCGGAAGGATGGCTGGTTTAAGGATGGCCGGTTTATCGTGAACATCGATCTCGTAGGGTGCCGTAAGGCGCAGCCGAACCGCACCGATACCACGTCGGCCCTGGTTCCAGGCCCCTGGGCCCCGAACGGCGCAATTCGCTGCGCTCATTGGCACCCTACGCCTCGCGCTGTCCGGGGTGACACTGCAAGACCATGAGCTTCAGCGTGGCATCATTCTTACGTGATGGAGATCCACCAACGGGTGTGGCTGGCCGATATGAAACCCCTGCGCGTAATCGACACCGAGTTCGATCAGGTGCCGCAGAACGGCCTCACTTTCGACATATTCCGCGATGGTTTTCAGCCCCATGGTGTGGCCGATGGTATTGATCGACTGCACCATGGCAAGATCGATCGGATCCCGCTCGATGTGCTTTACGAAACTCCCGTCGATCTTGAGATAATCCACGGGCATCGCCTTGAGATAAGCGAACGACGACAACCCGCTGCCGAAATCATCCAACGCAAAGGTGCATCCAAGCCGCTTCACCTGCCGGATGAACTCCACGACCTTGGACAGGTTCGCGACCGCCGAACTCTCGGTAACCTCGATACAGATTGCACCGGTCGGCAGCCCGGCACGCTCGAGGCCCCTGAAGACGGCCTCCCGGAAACGGGCGTCGCTCAGTGATGCGCCAGAGAGGTTGATCCCGAACGTGCTCTCGATCTCGCCCCGCTGGCGGAACAGGTCGCCAAGCCAGGACAGGGTATTGTTGAAGACCCATTCGTCGATCTGCGGCATCAGACCGTAACGCTCCGCCGCGGGGATGAAGTGCTCCGGGCTGACGATCCGGCCGCCCTCCTCCAGACGCACGAGGATCTCGTAATGGGAAATGGATGCTGCCTCGGGTGGCAGAGCCATGATCGGTTGCGCATAGAGCCGCAGGCGATCCTGATCCAATGCGGCACGCAGTCGGGTCACCCACTGCATCTGTCCATGCTGCAAGACGACATGGTCATCGTCCTTGCGGTAGACATGCAGGCGGTTCCTGCCCGACTCCTTTGCCGCGTAACAGGCGGTATCCGCGGCGGACAGCAGCCTGCTGAGGTCGTGATCCTCGGGAGACACGACAACCAGACCGATGCTGACCCCGATGGCGAAAGTCTTGCCGTCCCACGAAAAACGGAATTCCTGAATCAGCCCGCGCAACCTCTCCGCCATTTCGGTCGCCTTGCGCAGGGAACATCCCAGAAAAAGGATACCGAACTCGTCTCCTCCCAGCCGCGCGAGAACATCGGAATCGCGCACCTGATCCCGCAGCAGGGTCGTCACCTGACGCAGGAGCTCATCGCCGGCAACGTGGCCGCAGGTGTCATTCACGACCTTGAACTGGTCGAGATCCAGATAGCACAGCACATGGCTGGTCTCGGAATCGCGCGGGGTGCTCAGCAGTGCCAGCAGGCGGCGTTCGAATTCTCGCCGGTTGGGAACCCCGGTAAGTGCATCATGCCTGGCCTGGTAGGTGAGTTCGCGGGTCAGGTTCAAGGTCACCGTCACATCATGGAAGACCAGCACTGCGCCGATGACATGACCATTGCGGTCGCGTATCGGTGCGGCCGTATCCTGAACCGGGACATGTATTCCATCCCGCCGGATCAGCATCCCATGGTCATGGCGGCGCGCCTCCTTGCCCCGCAGGAGGACGTCCCGCACGGGATTCTCCATGGGTGCACTGGTCAACTCGTCCTCGAGACGATAGACCTGTCTCACACCGCGTCCCCTCGCCTCATCGAGTGCCCAACCGGTCAGGCGCTCTGCGACCGGGTTCAAGTACTGGATGGTACCGGACTCATCGGTGGTGATGACGCCATCGCCAATCGACGCCAGCGTCACCTCGGCAAGGTCACGCTGACTCTGAAGCTGGTCGAGAATCTGGCGACGCTCGGTCACGTCACGCAACAAGGCGGTCAATATGCGCTCGTTGCCGAGGCGGCTTTCGCTGACCGAAATTTCCACATAACGCATCGCCTCGCCTTGGCGCCGGATCCTCAATTCGAGCTTCCGGCCCGGAACCCACGTCCGCGCCCGCGCGGAGTCATCAGGCGCGCAGCCAGCGAGCAGGACATTCACGGGTTGCCCTATGGCGTGGGCCGCAGGCATGCCGAAAAGCTGCTCCGCTCCCGGATTGACGCTCCGCACCAGTCCGTCCGCACTGACCGTGACGATCCCTTCACGGACGTCGCGAATGATGGCACGGGTGTGGTCGATCGCCTTTTCGAGTGCATCCATCACCCG
Source organism: Thioalkalivibrio nitratireducens (assembly GCA_011390385.1). The sequence continues at coordinate 5,231 of JAABSN010000046.1, forward strand.
GTTGTAGCCTGCCGCGATCTGACCCACCTCGGTGAAGGGCTCCACCGGAACCCGCACGCTCAGGTCACGCGTCTTTTCCTGCGCCTCCATGGTCTGCAGCAGTTCCTGCAATTCGGTCTGGGCGCCGTGTTCAGATACATTCAACCCGATCCGCTCGGCCTCCGGACTCACTCGCAAGGGGTGAATGCGGTCGATTCCCTTCAGAACAAGGAATGCGACCCCAAAAGACCACAATCCACAAGTGGCGATCCCGACAAGCTGAACGCCAAGCTGTTCTGTCCTCGACAACCCGGTCCCAAGCACTTCAAGGTCACCGAAGAGCGCCACTGCGGCTGTGCCCCATATACCGGCTATCAGATGAGAGGGTACAGCGCCCACAGCGTCGTCGACACGCCTGCGCAGGAACCATTCATGGCTGAGAACCATCACGCCACTTCCCATCAGGCCGATCAAGACCGCCTCCGACGCGGCGACCGCATGCGCACCCGCAGTGATCGCCACAAGGCCGGCAATCGCGCCATTGAGCGCGTACATGACTTCTGCCTGGCCGCGCAGCCGCCACCCCAGGAACAGACCCATCAGGATCCCCGATATCGCGGACAGCGTGGTGTTCGCCAGTATCGCCGGCACCGTGCCGTCCAGGCGCAGGGTGCTTCCTCCGTTGAAACCGAACCAACCGAAAAACAGGAGCAGGACACCCAGCATCGCCAACGGCAGATTCCCGCCGGTGATCGCGTGAGGACCGGACCGGCCGGTGTCGAAACGTCCGCTTCTCGGGCCAATGACCAGCACAGCCGCCAGGGCGACCCAACCACCTACTCCATGGACCACGGTTGCTCCGGCGAAATCGACGAACCCGAGTCCCTCGAGCCAGCCCGTCGCCCCGCCCAGGGCTCCGCCCCAGGCCCAGTGCCCGAAGATCGGATAAATCAGGCCGGCAACCGCGATTGTGACAATGACATATGCACTGAAACGCATGCGCTCAGCAACCGCGCCGGAAACAATCGTCGCCGCGGTTGCGCAGAACATGGCCTGAAAGATGAAAAAGGCACTGAACCAGGGGTCAGTTCCATATCCCACGGACGCAAGGAAGGGGCCGGTCCCGACCAGCCCGAGGAGGCTCGAACCGAACATGAGCGCGAATCCGAAGACCCAGAAAAGCGCTACGGCCACCGCGAAGTCGGCGACGTTCTTGATGGCCACGTTGATCGCGTTCTTGCTTCGGGTCAGACCCGACTCGAGACACAGGAACCCTGCCTGCATCGTGAAGACGAGGGCCGCGGAGAGAAGGATCCACAGAATGTCGATCTGGCTCGAGTTCATGCGTCGTTTCCAGCACGCTGCGAAAAAAGTATCCGATTGCACTGTTTCAGGGAGACTGATCGGCCGCCTGCGGCAAAGTGGTGCGTCCTGACAGGCGCACCGCATGGAACTCGCCCGGTACCAGCCGGACTTGCATGCAATAACGCTGACGGAAGGCACCCGATACCGGTCGGGGAACTGCAGGATCGATGCCAGTCGACACCTGAACACAATGTCTCGGCATACTGCCCTCTGGAGAAGCGCTGACTCATTCGTCATCGCACGAAGCGACGCGGCGATCCATAAGGCATTGATTTCATGAGAGCCACTCGGATGTCGAGCTGCGCTCGCCCTTCGGGCCAGCCTCCGGCTGTTCAATACGCTGTTCACCAAGGAACCGGACACGCGGCTCAATTGGCGCACCACCTGTGAGTTTCGCGAACGAACGCCTTCGGTAATGGTCCGGTAGAACAGATGCGTACGTTGGAAACCAGCTACCGTGCTTCGCCGCAAATGAAGGAAACTCCATGACAGAGCCCACAATTGAGCGCGGGAATTTATGGTTCTGGCTGATCCTGAGTCTGTCGTCGGCACTCGCGATCATTGGCCTCGGCCTGGGATTCGAGCCTCGCGGTGCCACGGCGCTGCGCGCCCCGCTGCATTCACCGGCGGCGGGTGCCTTCGGATTCGGCCTGCTGCTCGTCTGGGCCGCCTTTGCCTACGCGCTGTCGGCGGGGCGCGCTGCCGGAAGCCGCGACCTCGCGCTGGCTGCGGTCAACCTGGGCCTGCCCCTGCTGCTGATGCTGATTTGGCTCCGGGACTGGAATGCGCTCGCATTGCTGGTTGCGCTGGGCTGGAGTGCAAGCCTGGTGATGATGGGTATACGACTGTTCCAGCGGGAAGCCATCGCAGGGCTGATGGTCCTGCCGATCTTCGGAGCCAGCCTGACCGGCACGATGCTGTCACTCACTCTCTGGCTGATGCCCGCCGCATAGTGGGCATCAGCCAGGGACGCCCGGATCAGACGAGGTCCCGTGGAATGGCCACGTCCCAGTTGCGTGAATAGACACGGCGTTCGCCCTCGAAGGCGTCGAGCTCTGCGTGCAGCAGGAAATGCTCCCGGGTGGAACGGAGCACCGTCCGGGTAACGGTGCGCACCTCCCAGTCACCGCGCCGGAAACCCCGCTCCCAGAAGGTCTCGCCGCGCATGGAATTGAAGTCGTCACCGCGGTAGCTGTACCACTCCAGCGCCTTGCGCTGCATCTCAAGATCGATCTTCCGCAACAATACGGTGCCGCTGTCGTTGACGACCTCCAGGGTCGAGCGATCTTCCGCAAGATCGCGGATCACCCGCCAATTGTGCGCCTGCGGCGTCAACTGCCGGATGGGAGTGGAAGCCGGACCCACCTCGGGCTGTTCGAAACCGATCCGGGCGTCCTCGCCGTCGCGCGGTGGCCGAACGGGCAGAAGAAGGCGGCTTTCACCAGTCATGATGCGCAGACGGAACGGCTCCGGCGACGGCCACGCAAGGGGCCAGTACGAGGTCGAGAGGGACAGCCGGATCCGGTGACCCGCGGGGAATGACTGAGCGACATCGTTGCATTTGACCCGCACGCGGTAGACTCGCCCCGGCTCCAGCGGCTGTGGTGATTCGGAGCCGTCGCGGTGGGTCAGGTTCAGCAGGCCGTAAGTGATCCGGGTCGCCTTGTCGTCGGGCGCCACATCGGACAGCCGCACCGCAACCATCGCCACCGGCCGATCGACGCTCAACTGCAACTCCACCATCGTCGCACCCAGGATCTCCAGCGGCGCTTCCAGCGGTGCGCTGGTGAAGACCAGTGCCCCGCCGTCCTCCTCGCGCTGATCGTGGGGCAGGTCCGGCGTTGCGGCATACGAGCACCACTTCCCGGCAAAGAGGCCGACACTGAGCGGCGAGCGCAGGGTCATTTCGCGCTCCGGTAGCGGCCGGTCCTCCGGCTCCAGGACACCCGGCCACGCCAGCTTCAGGGCCTGCTGGTTCACATGGGCTGAGGGCCAGCGGGATTCCCCCACCCACCGGCCCGGACGCTCATGGTAATAGGTCGTGGGCGGCACGCTGTCCTGCATCCATGCCCGCAGCATCGGTTCGCTCATGATTCCCGTGTCCCGGTCCTTCAGCCAGTGGTCCCACCAGCGCAGGCATTCCTGCAGGAATCCGATGGCCGGACCCGGCACCCCCTGGTGCGGATACTTGTGGCTCCAGGGTCCGACCAGTCCCAGCCGGGGCACCTGCAGGTGCGCCAGCATCCGGAACACCGCGTTGGAGTAGCCATCGGCCCAACCACTGACGGCCATCACCGGGCACTGCACTGCGGACCAGTCCTCGCAAATGGAACCGTGTTTCCAGTAGTCGTCCCGGCGTTGATGGCGCAGCCACTGCTCCAACCAGAGTCCGCTGCCCTCGAGGCGTTGGAACCAGAGTTCGCGCCAGCTTTCGCCCACCAGTTCGGGATCGGGCGGCAACGAGTTGTAGGCGAACATGGTCGAGGCCCAGGACAGGTTGTCGCCGAGCAGACAGCCCCCCATGTGGTGCACATCGTCGGCATAGCGGTCATCGGTGGAACAGACACTGACCACGGCCTTCAGGGCCGGCGGGCGCATGGCGGCGATCTGCAGCCCGTTGAAGCCGCCCCAGGAAATCCCGATCATGCCCACGTGCCCGGTGCACCAGGGCTGCCGGGCCAGCCAGCGGATGACCTCGACGCCGTCATCCAGTTCCTGTTGCAGGTACTCGTCCTTCAGCACCCCCTCGGAGTCGCCACTGCCACGCAGGTCCACGCGCACGCAGGCATAACCATGCCCTGCGAAGTAATGGTGCATCCGATCGTCACGGTCACGCGTGGAATCACGCTTGCGGTAGGGAATGTATTCCAGAATCGCGGGTACCGGGTCGTCCAGCGCATCCTCGGGCCGCCACAGGCGTGCAGCCAGCCGAACACCATCCGACAGGGTGATCCAGAGATGTTCCTTGATTCGCACCCCGCGGGGAAATTCGGTCCTGGTCTTCTCGCTGGTCATGGCGCAGCAGGCCGCATCGGCTCGTTGGCGCGAGAGAATTCCAACGGCAGCCGGGCAAGAACCGATTCGTACTTGCGCTTCACGTCGGCACGATCCTCTCCGCCCACGAAAATGACGGCCACTTCGTAGCTGTAGCTATCCTGGTACGGCAACCGCGAAAGCTGCGTGCCCTCTTCGACCGCAATCTCGATCACCACCCCGGAAATCACGGATTCGATCGCCTCGATCTCGTGCCGGCTGGGTACACGAATCACCAGGGCATCCTCGTACCTGCGCACCATGAACTTCGCCGCGAACCGGAACTGCCCCTCCCTGCGCGGCATCTTCGGCTCGCGCCCAAGCCCCAGGTCGATCATTACCTGATGGTGATAGCAGCCATCAACCATGTGGAACAAGGGTGCGTGCGACTTGGATATGCGGCAGTTGATCTCCAGCAGCCAGATGCGATCGGTATCCTCTTCCCAGTAGAACTCGATGTTGAACGGCGCATCGTCGTAGCCAACCTGGTGGATTACCCGGGATGTGACCGCCATCATCCGCTTCTGCACGGACTCCGGCAGGGTCGAGGGGTACTCATAGCTCGTGAACGAGGAACCGGCCGAACCTTCCCGCTGGGAATCCACGGCCCCGTAGACCTGTACCCGGCCCTGATATACGTATCCCTCCAGGGTGCACTGGCGACCCGCCGAGATCAGCGACTCGGCAATACAGTGGTTGCCATCGACTGCGGCGACCTCCTCGGGAAGCTCGGCAAACTCAAGAATCAGATTGAAGGGCTCACCGAAACGGCGGATTCCGGCACGGATCCGCTGGATCGCATGCCGGAAATCCTGCTCATCCCTGATCAGAAAGCCCAGGTGCGAGAGCACGGCCTTCACCGGCTTCAGCCAGAAAGGGAACCCGAGGGTAACGTCACTCAGTGGGTCTGCGGCAAAGGGATCGACCGCACAGAAATCGGCGATGTATTCCGGCACCACCCGTGCCTGTTCCAGCCGACTCCAGTACTTGTGCTCGCATTTGAGCACAGCTTCCAGCGTCGGACCCGGCAATCCCACCTCCTGCCGCAGGATCGGCAGTGAGGTACTCACCGGGAAATCCCAGTAGCCGACCACGGCATCGACGGTCTCCGGGAATTCCCTCAGTTGCCGACGGCCGTCGTCGAGCAACTCCCGCATGGGAAAGCCCTTTCCGCTCTTCAGTTCCCGATGGGTGAACAGCGCGTGAAACGCGTAATGTGCCGCGTCAGGCAGGGTCCTGAGTTGGGCCAGATGAAAATCGTCCATGCCCACGACGAAAATGTTCTTTTGTTCCGCCGTATGGGAAACGGCCATGTCGTCTCTACCTCCAATGCGTATCCGATGGCCAAGGCCGGTCGGTCGCAAGCGATCCAGCACTTTCGCATGTGACACGCGGACGCCGCGGATGCCTCGTAACGAAACCGTATACTTTGAAGTCTAGAGGGTTTTGGGGACAACGTCCGGCTATCCGGGACCCTTCTGCGTCCCCGGTACCGTATATTTGACGCGATGCACAATGTGATCAATACTTTCCGACCGATTTTCCCTGCCGGAAAGCTTGAGATACTCCTTCGACGGACACACCACGCATGCGCAATGCTCCTCAGGAATCGCTGACCCCGCCGCCCACCGACCGCATGTCGGAAACCGACGACCAGCGCATCGAGAACATCGTCCCCCTTCCTCCGCCAGCGCACCTGATTCAATTCTTCCCGATCAGGAACACGCCGGTCGAAGATTTCATTTCAGACACCCGTCGCAACGTTCGCGACATTGTCCACGGGAAGTCCGACCGCCTGCTTGTGGTCATCGGCCCGTGCTCGATCCACGATCCGGTTTCCGCACTCGAATACGCCTCCCGGCTGAAGGCGGAACGCGAACGCCTTGGCGACGATCTGGAGATCGTCATGCGCGTCTATTTCGAGAAGCCGCGCACGACCGTCGGGTGGAAGGGGCTGATCAACGACCCCTACCTGAACGGCAGCTTCCGGATCAATGAGGGACTGCGCATCGCCCGCGACCTGCTGGTGCGGATCAATCAGGCCGAGGTTCCGGCCGGCTGCGAGTTTCTCGACGTGATCTCGCCGCAGTACATCGGAGATCTGGTCTCATGGGGTGCAATCGGCGCTCGAACGACCGAATCACAGGTGCACCGCGAGCTGGCCTCCGGGCTTTCCTCCGCAGTCGGGTTCAAGAATGGCACCGATGGCAACGTCAGAATCGCGATCGCCGCGATCCTGGCTGCACGGCAACGCCACCACTTCCTCTCCGTACACAAGTGCGGCCAGGTCGCCATCGTCGACACCCTCGGCAACGCTGATTGCCACATCATTTTACGTGGCGGAAGGCAGCCCAATTACGATCTCGCCAGCGTCGATGCCGCCTGCGCCGAGTTGGCCCGCTTCGACCTGCCCCGGCGGTTGATGATCGATCTTTCCCACGGGAACACGCCGGGCGGCTTCGCGCAGCAGATGGTTTCCGGTGCGGCGGTTGCCGAACAGATCGCCACTGGCGACCCTCGCATCATGGGGGTGGCCGCGGAATCGCACCTGATCGAGGGACGGCAGGATCTGAAGGCTGGTCAGCCGCTGGTCTACGGACAGAGTATCACCGACCCCTGCATCGGCTGGGACGATTCCGTGCAATTGCTCGATGAGCTTGCCCAGGCGGTACGGGCACGGCGCAGACTGGCAGCGCAGCACTCGAAGCCAGTCTCGGTATCCGCTGCGACCTGACAGACCATTGCAATCGTCATGAAACCGGGCCGTTGATCACTTCCCTGAAACACACGAGCGCCTGATGTTCTCGACCTAACGGCTCACCGGAGTAATCGAATCCGACTTCGAATTCACCCTGATCATCCAGGGACAGGCCACGACGATCTGCTTTCGAGTGCTCCCCGTTAGCGTTCGCGTTTATACACACGCCGCGATCAAACTGCAGGACGCGCAAGCCCTGACAACGGCACAGCTCGCCCAAAACCATATCGCCACCCTTATGCCGAATCTCGGGAAACGGCCAATCGTACTTCGCCAGTATGCTACTCCGAATCGTCCACCAACCCCCTGTAGAAAAGATCGCATCCGGACCTGGCGGGGGAGCACCCTGCGCCCACGGTTGTGCCATGATCCAGTCACGCTGCTTTCCAATGAACTTCCTGAACCAACGCTGACCCAGCATGTCTGCATCAGACATCGTCGCTACGACGTCATTCCAAAAGTCCGGGCCACCGGCCAAGTAAGAGTCGTCATCGAACCACATGGTGAAATCCGCTAACGGAAACTCGGCGTCAAATATCATGCGACGCATCGTCGGGTACTTGAGACGATTTTCGTAGGTGTTGTATAGGTAACAGGGTACCCCTACCTCGCCGACCGCGCGACGACCCCACTCGCGTACAAAAGCGGCGGTCTCATCAGATACGTTGTTCAAGCCGATACGGAAATCCTGAATATGCTCCCGGCCATCCTCAGCCGACAAAAGAGAATTCAAACACCGCCTGGCCAGTTGCGGATAGTCTCCGTAACACAAAACGCACACAGATAGGTCCGACATTGTCCACCCCGCCCCCCGTTATATGTACACACGAAGGATAAACGGCCTTGTCATACGGCGCGAGTCACACAGGAGCCACTTTTCTGGGCGGATTGCCTTGCTGGTCGCGATCTGAACGACCGCAGGCGCCCCGAAGGATGACAAGGAAGGAAGGGAGAAGAGCGCCTTCCGCTCAATGAGTTCGAAGTCGATATGGGTCGTGTCCTTTCGGCAGGCTGCCTTCAACGGATGTCGGTCCGTTTATCGTCAGCGCCTCAGGTGCGCGCCCGGGCGCATACTGCAATTGGGCATTGATCAACCGCAGCAGCCTAGCCAACGTCCCGCGATTCTCTTCCACCAAGAGGCGCGCTCGGGTACCAAGAATACGGCGATCCTGCGGCACATTCAGATGTGTCAGAATCGCGTCCGCCATGGCCTCTGCATCGTTGACCTCCTGGCAGACCCCAGCGCGCTGAAACATGCGGCAGACACTTCTGCAATTCTGAACATGAGGGCCGGTAATGACCGGTAAACCCAGGGCCGCCGGCTCCACCAGGTTGTGCCCACCGACAGGCACCAGGCTGCCGCCGACGAACGCGACGTCGGCAGCAGCATAGAACAGCCTGAGCTCACCCATGGTATCGCCCAGGAACACGTCGGCTTGCGACACCTCACCGGCTTTCATGGTCGTGCGAAGCAGTACTCGGTAGCCCGCCTGTCGACACAAAAGCTCGACCTTGCCAAAACGCTCAGGCCGCCGTGGCACGAGGATCAATAGGCTTTCCGGCACATGCTCGCGGATGCGGTCGAAGGCGGCGAGCACCACACTCTCCTCCCCTTCGTGCGTACTGGCCGCAATCCAGACGGGCCGCTCGCCGGCAATCGCCAGGCGCAGTTCACGACCATCGGCCTCGAGCCCCTCGGCAAGCTCCAGATCGAACTTCAGGTTGCCGACGACCCGCACCTGCTCAGGGTGCGCACCGAGTTGCAGAAAGCGATCGGCATCGGCCCCGGATTGCGCGGCGATCAGGTTCAGATAACCCAACGTTTCGCGCAGCAAGGGGCCTGCGCGCCGGTATCGAGCAGCGGAGCGCTCCGACAGCCGGGCATTGACCAGCATCAGTGGAGTGCCTTGCTCATGTGCGGCAGCCACGAGATTGGGCCACAGTTCGGTCTCCATGATCACGCCGAGGCGTGGGCGCAACCGCCGGTAGAAACGGCGCACCGCTCCTGGCAGATCCAGCGGCAGATAGACATGATCGACCCTTTCTCCAAACGCCGCCTTGACGGCCGCGGAACCCGTGGGCGTCGTGGTGGTGATCAGGATGGGAAGTTCCGGGAAGCACCGCCCCAGGGCCGACACCAGCGGCAATGCAGCGTGAACCTCGCCAACAGACACCGCATGTACCCAGAGCGGACGTTGAGTCGAGCTGCCGCGGCCGTATCCCAACCGTTCCGGCCAGCGGCGCCAATACGCTCGCGCCCTGAACCCACGCAAGGCCAAACGTAGAAAGACCAATGGCAGGAGAAGGTAGAAAGTCACCGTGTATAGCTGTCTCATTGCCGTGCCCACCTTGAGGGACCCGAAGCTCTCGGCGAGAGTCGTTGCATTCCACATGACGCCTTTGCCCCAGTGTTCGCTCGATGTTATGCAGGCGGTGTTACATTGATGTCGTGATGATTGCGACGATTTCGTGAAGGTTTCGTGGCCATGCCATGACAAACCACCTGTCGTGCTTGCCCTGAACGGCGCATGGGCGGTATTTAGTCGACCATGAAACGAATCCTGATCATTCGCCTGAGCGCAATCGGTGACGTCGTGATGGCTTCAGGGCTTATTCCGGCACTACGAATGCGCTGGCCGCAAGCCCATCTGGCATGGCTGACCGAGCCGGGGACCGCGGGACTGCTGAGCGCCAACCCCCGCCTCGACCAGATCATTGTCTGGCCGCGGCAGGAGTGGCGGAATCTGCTGCGGGCGCGCCGCTACGGCTGCCTGCTCTCGGCATTGCTTGCCTTCGTGCGGACCCTGCGCGGGCAACGGTTCGACCTCGTTCTCGATACACAAGGCCTGCTCAAGAGTGCCATCTGGGCGCGCGCCAGCGGCGCGCGGCGGCGCATCGGCATCAACAGCCGCGAGGGCAGTCGATGGCTGCTGACCGACACGATCACGGCAGCACCCGATGACCCCGGCATTGGTTCAGAGTACCGCGAGCTTGCGACCTTTCTCGGTGCGCCCGCCGGCGCCTTCGCGCTTGACCTTGTGCTGGCCGGCGCCGAGCATGCTGCCGCGGCCGGCCATCTCGAAGCCGCGGGCGTCGAACCTTCCTACGCCGTCCTCTGCCCATTTACCACTCGACCACAGAAGCATTGGTTCGAGGAGCGCTGGCGAGAACTGGCACAGATGCTAAGCGGGGACCTCGGCCTTACGCCTGTCCTGCTGGGAGGTCCGCACGATCGCGAAGCGGCTGCACGTATTGCTGCGGGCGGAGTGGCCGTCGACATGGCCGGGCGACTGCCGCTGGCCCAGAGTGCTGCCCTGATCGCTGGAGCGCGTCTGCTGATCGGAGTTGATACCGGGCTGACCCACATGGGCGTTGCTGCTGGCGTACCCACGGTGGCGCTGTTTGGTTCGACCCGCCCCTACCGCGAGACCGGCCGAGCGAACGTCAGAATCCTTTATCATGAGCTCGCGTGCGCTCCCTGCCGTCGGCACCCGAGCTGCGACGAAGCATACGACTGCATGCGCCTCCATACGCCCGCCACCGTGCTCGTCGCAGCCGCCGAGGCCATATCAACGTGAGGGTGCTGCATGTCGAATCGGGCCGCCACCTCTATGGCGGAGCCCTCCAGGTACGCCTGCTGCTCGAGGCTCTTGGGGAAGGCACTCACATCCTCGCCTGTTCGCGCGATGGTGCGCTTGCGGATGCCGCCGAGGGGGTAGCTGCGAAAGTCTATCGTCTGCCCGTGGGCGGAGAGCTGGATCTGAACTTCGTCCCCCGCCTGTATCGTATTATCCGCCGCGAGCGAATCGACCTGATCCATCTTCACAGCCGTCGCGGCGCCGACCTTCTGGGTGGCATCGCCGGCCGCCTCGCGGGACTGCCGGTGGTGCTCAGCCGACGAGTCGACCATCGCGACCGGGCAGTGTCCCTCAAGTATCGGCTGTACGATCGTGTCATCACGATCTCCGAGGGCATCCGGCGCGTCCTCCTCGAACAAGGCGTACCAGCGAGCAAACTGGTACTCGTACACAGTGCGGTCGATACCCGACGTTACCGTCCCGGCGGCAACCGGACTTGGCTGCAGCGGGAATTTGGCCTGGCCGCGAAGGATCGTACAGTGGGCATGATCGCCCAGTTCATCGAGCGCAAAGGGCATAAGGTACTGCTCGACGCGATACCGGCGATTCTTGCTCGCCACCCAAACACGCGCTTCCTCCTCTTTGGCCAGGGCCCGCTGAGTCGGCAGATCGACGCCGAGGTGCACAATCGCGGACTCGCGGCCCGGGTACAGCAGGTCGGGTTTCGCGACGACCTGGAGCGGATCATCCCGGTCCTGGACCTTGTGGTCCATCCAGCCTATCGAGAAGGTCTGGGTGTATCACTCCTGCAGGCCGCGGCCTGCGCGATTCCAGTAGTCGCCTCTCGCACCGGCGGCATTCCGGAGATCGTACACCACGGGAATAACGGCTTGCTGGTCGAGCCTGGCAACTCCGCCGATCTTGCCACAGCATGCAATGCGGTACTCGACGACCCGAATCGCGCCTCCGCGATGGGTCGGGCGGGCGTAGCGCTAGTGCACCGGGAATACTCGACTGCGACCATGGCGGCGGGCAATCTGCGCGTCTATCTCGAGCTGCTGGGCAAACGGCGTTGACTACCACTTCCGGAAACGTCAGGCGAATCCCCGACGGGTCGTTCCGGCCCTGCGGACAACCGCTGGAAACGCCCTGGTGTTTCGGGACCGTCGCAAGCTGACCGTGGCCGGGCGTGCGCTAGTGGAACCACACCCCCGATTCAGCCACTTCGGTGAAATCCGCAGCCAGATCAGTGAGATTGCGATGGTCCTCGCCACAGTGGAGTGGACCTTGCCCGCATGGCGGAAGTGACCGCGACTTTCCCGTCACTCCAACGAAAAACCGCCTTTCGGCGGCTTTCGGAAGACATTGTCTTGATTGGTCGGGGCGAGAGGATTTGAACCTCCGACCACCTGCACCCCATGCAGGTGCGCTACCAGGCTGCGCTACGCCCCGAGAGGGGGGATTCTAGCGGATTGCAGTTGCTTGGGGAAGGACCGTGGCGAAGTCTCTGGACAATCGCGATTTCATTCGTGCGGTCTGCTGTTCCCGCGAACGCGTGACTCGCATCACTACTGCCGCAGGATGCGCAATATGCCCTCGAGCTCGGCGATCGTATCCTGCACCAGTTGGTGGGTCTGGGACATATCCCCTTTCGCCTCCTCACCGCTCAGCTTCTGTCGGGCTCCGTGAATCGTGTACCCCTGTTCATACAGCAATGCGCGTATCTGGCGGATCAGCAGTACATCATGGCGCTGGTAATAGCGCCTGTTGCCGCGCCGCTTGACCGGAGAAAGCATCGGAAATTCCTGCTCCCAGTAACGCAGCACGTGTGGTTTCACCTGGCACAGTTCAGCCACCTCACCAATGGTGAAATAGCGCTTGCCGGGTATCGCCGGCAGTTCCTGACGCTCACTCGCTTCCAGCATACGCCTCCACCCTTTCCCGCAGTTTCTGCCCAGGTCGGAAGGTGACCACGCGGCGAGCCGAAACCGGGATTTCCTCACCGGTCTTCGGATTGCGCCCGGGTCGCTCACTCTTGTCCCGCAGGACGAAATTGCCGAAACCGGAAAGCTTGACGCTATCCCCGCGTTCCAGGGCGACACGCATTTCTTCGAAGAACAATTCGACGAGTTCCTTCGCCTCGCGCTTGTTCAGCCCCAATTCCTCATGCAACGAGGTCGCCAGTTCCGCCTTGGTAACAGCTGCCATGCTCAGTATCTCGGTTTCGCGCCAAAGAGGGCTTCAAGTTTCTCCACGACCGCCTGCGTCACGGAATTGACATCCTTTTCGTCAAGAGTGCGATCAAAAGCCCTTAAAATCAAGCCCAAAGCGATACTTTTCTCATTCTCTCCCAAACTCTTGCCCCGATAAACGTCGAACAACCGACTCTCCTGAAGCAGGGGCAGGTCAAGGCGGGAAATCGCGGCCAGAACTTCGCCCGCCGGCACATCGTCATTCACGACCAGCGCGAGATCACGCCGGATCGCGGGAAATGCCGACAAGGCCTGAAACCGTGGAACCGTGCCCGAGCCGATTGCACTGGCATCCAATTCGAACAGGAACATCACGGGCAGATCAAAGCGTTCGCACAGCGACGGATGCAATGCGCCAATCCAGCCAATCGGCTGATCGCCCAGGAACACCCGCGCGCACTGACCGTCATGCAACGCCGGATGTGATTCCGGCTCGAAGCGCAGACCTTCGCGAGCACCGCCGCAGACCGTCTCGACCACCCCCTTGGCATCGAAGAAGTCCACGGCGCGACGCGAGCCCTGCCAGTGCTCCGGCTCGGCCCGCCCGCACAGAAGGCCACCCAGCCGCGCTTCCTGCCGCAGACCGGCGGCATCGGGCACGAAGCGCAGGCCATGCTCGAACAACCGGAGATCCATCCGCTGCCGGGCCAGGTTGTACGCTGCCGTTCGGACCAGACCGGGCCAAAGCCCCGGCCGCATCACCGCGAGTTCGGACGAGATCGGGTTGGCGAGGGTGAGTCCCTGGATGTCCGGGTAGAAGGCTCGGGCCCAATCCGGAGCAACGAAGCTGAACGTGATGATCTCGTGGAAACCCCGATCCGCCAGTTCACGCTTGCGCCGGCCCAGTGCAGCGTCGGCGGCCGACGTCACCGGCACCGTGGCCGGTGGCAGGGTTTGTGGCAAGTGTTCATAGCCGTGGATGCGTGCGAGTTCCTCGATCAGGTCTTCCTCACGGGCCAGATCGAAGCGGGCGCGCAGCGGCAGCACCGCCCAGCCATCATCCCTGGCCGCAACGCGGCACCCCAGCCCGGTCAAAATGCGTTCGACCTCGGCAGGCGCGAAAGCCATACCAAGGACCCTTGCAATGCGTTCGCGGCGCAGGGCGATGGGGTCGTCGGCGTGCGCGACCGGTACCTGCCCCTGGTGCACCACCGGACCGGCCACCCCGCCGGCAATATCCAGGATGAGCGCTGTCGCCCGTTCCATCGCGTACAGTGGAATGGTGGGATCGACTCCTCGCTCGAAGCGGTGCGAGGCGTCTGTATGCAGGCCATGGACGCGTGCCCGCCCGGCCAGTGCGCGTGGGCTGAAGTGCGCGCTCTCGAGCACGATGCGAGTGCTCTCGGCGGTCACCGCGCTGCTTTCTCCACCCATGATCCCGGCCAGTGCCAACGGTCCGTTGGCACCGGTGATCAGGAGATCGGCGGGTCCGACTTCGATCTCGTTCCCGTTCAGCAGCAGCAACCGCTCGCCGGCGGCCCCGAAGCGTACCTCGATGGCCGAGTCCACGGCCTCGGCGGAGAAAGCATGCATCGGCTGGCCGAGTTCCAGCATCACATAGTTGGTCACGTCCACCACCGGATGCAGTGGCCTGACCCCGCAGCGTCGCAGACGTTCGCGCATCCAGAGCGGTGTCATGGCACCCGGATCCAAGCCATCGATCACGCGCGCCGCATAGAGCGGACAGGCTTCGGGCGAGGCGACACGGACCGCCACTGCCCGCTCCGATACAGCCTGAACCGGCTCGATCACCGGACCCTTCACGCGCTGATCCAGAAGTACTCCGGCCTCACGGGCGACGCCCAGCATGCCCAGACAATCAGCACGATTGGGCGTCAGGTCGACTTCGAGGATCTGGTCCTCGAGGCCCATCCAGGCTCGGAAATCGATTCCGACCGGGGCATCCCCGGGTAGTGCCATCAGACCATCAGACGACTCCGCAAGCCCCAGTTCCGCAGCCGAGCAAAGCATGCCCTGAGACTCCACCCCACGGAGCTTCGAGCGCTTGATCCGGAAATCCCCGGGCAACACGGCACCGATACAGGCTACGGGCGCCAGCATTCCCTCGATGACATTCGAAGCGCCACAGACGATGCTCAGCGTGTCGCCGGTCCCTGCATCAACCGTGCAGACTCGAAGACGGTCGGCATCCGGATGCGCGCGAACCG
>JAABSN010000462.1 GCA_011390385.1 Thioalkalivibrio nitratireducens
GCGCAGTTTTCACATTAATCCATGCGACATGCGTTGAACGCTTCCACCCTGGCGTTGTAGATGTCGATTCGGTGTTGGAGGGCCTCCTGCATCTGCTGCGATTCGGACACCAATAGGTTGTATTGTTCGACGCGGGCATTGTAGGACTGCGTCAGGCGATTGAACTCACGAGGGTTCGCCGCTGCAGGAATTCTGGCATGTAGTGCGTTGAGTTCGCGCCAGAATTCAGCGATCCGGGCCTGTTTCTGTGCAATTGCTTCCTTGGCTTCCTCGATGGCCCGCCGGTCATCGTTGCTGGGGCGCTCGCCGCAATCAGCCAGCGGCCGTCCGAACAACTGCACCGCGTAATGGACGGCGATCGGGCCGCGTCGGATGGCGCCAGTATCCCGCGCGATTGCGACCCCGATCTCGAGTACGTCGTCGCGCAGAATGTTCTCGCGATGGGCCGGGCTGTCAATCCAGCCTTGCACCAGAGATCGGCTCGATTGCCACCGCCCCCGAGCGATGTTTTCGGAGTAGGTTTTCGCGGCATACCCGGCAGCTTCAATGGCTTCGCCTGGCCCGTCCCCAGTGACTGGATTCTGATGTTCGAAATAGCGGTATTCCCGCATATCCAGGGCACGGGCATGTGCGGCGGCGCTCAATTGATCATTCTCCGTGAGAGGCGGGAGATCGTGGGCGAGCCGGTACTCGTTCGTGTAGCGAATGATGTCCTCGGTATTCAGCGCATTCTGCGCGGCCGATGATTGCAGGAATTTCCCGGGTTCCGAGCCGGCGAGTCCGGGCGGCACCAACCAAAGCCAGGCGCCGGCCCCCAGGGTGACCAGCAGGATCATGTGTCGCATTGGAACCTCTCGTGTCGGTCAAGATTCATCAGGGGTCCTCGAACGGGGATCTTCCCGATTCCGGTGGAAGGCAGGAAGGGCAAGAATCTGTCTTGCACGGTATCAGCCGGCTCGCCCCCAGGGAGACTGCCGACAGGTAGGTTAGGGCAGTGACGATCACTCCGTCATCGTGAGGAGCGCAGGCTTTAGCCACGAGCGCAGCGTGGCAGGACGTGCCGACCCATAAGCTGCTGATTTCGCGAACTCCGCTTGGATAACTCGCTGCGCTCGCCCTTCGGGCCAGCCTCGGGCGGGTCTGACTCTCCACACGGACCAGGGCAGTCAGAACGCCAGTGCCGCCCACGGGGGCCTGCTGGAGAGCCACCGGTTCCGGCCCAGTATGAGCGGTCGCTGCTTGACGAAGAGGATCGGAGAAAGGGACCGCTGTGCCGCCGGCGGAGCAGCAGCCTAAGTCCGACAGGACACTAGCCGGTCATCCGGGCCCGGGCGGCCGCGTGGTGTCCGGGGGTTGGGCGGCATGCGCCGAAGGGGACGGGTGGCGGTCCGCCTGCTCCTCCGTGTACATGTCCCAGCAGGCGATGAACAACGCAGCGAGGATGGGGCCGAGGACTATCCCCGTAACGCCCACCAGGGCGATTCCGCCCAGTGTGGAGATTAGCACCAGGTAATCGGGCATTCGGGTGTCCCGGCCGACCAGGATCGGACGCAAGATATTGTCCGCAAGCCCGATCACCACGACCCCGTAAGCGGTCAGGATGATGCCCTTGCCCCAGTCCCCTCCGGCTGCGAGAAAAATGGCCGCTGGGACCCACACCAGGCCCGCACCCACTGCCGGGATGAGGGATAGAACCGCCATGACCACGCCCCAGAAAACCGCGCCCTGGATGCCCAGGATTGCGAAGATCAGACCTCCGAGGAAGCCTTGCACCAGTGCGATCACCAGTGAGCCCTTGATCGTGGCCCGGGACACTTCTGCGAACTTGTCGAACAGCCGCTTCTCCTGCTCGTCCGGGAGCGGTATCGCCCGTTGGACCATCTGCATGATCTGGGATCCGTCGCGAAGGACGAAAAAGAGCAGGTAGAGCATTAGAAAGAACAGGAGCAGGAAGGCCCCGACGTTTTGACCCGCAGTGAGGGCGAGGGAAGCGATGAATTGACCCCCTTCCAAGGCGGCGGAGGAAATCTGTTCTGGTAGGCGATCGAGGTCGATGCCGAACCGCGCCGCCCATTCGCTGGCCTTCGGCATGAATTCCTGGATCCAGCGCACTGCCGCCCCCGGGTCGAGTTCCCCGGTCTGAAGGCGCCGAAAGAGCGCGGCGGCCTCCCGAGTCATGGCGGAGGCGACCAGCAGGGCTGGCACCAGCACTGTGAAAAAAATCAGCACTACCGTCAGTCCGGCCGCCAGGGAGTCGCGGCCTCGCAGGCGGGCGCTCACGGCCCTATGCACCGGCTGGAACATGATCCCGAACACGGCGGCCCAGAAGATCGCCTTCCAGAACCCGCTCAGCAGCACTGCGAAGGCAATGCTCGCAGCTGCGAGGAGACCGAGGAAAAAGGGATGGCTGTTCAGTGCGCGTGGCATCTGGGGTGTCGGCCGGTCTGGAAAACGGGTGACATTATGCCTGTTTCCACTCGTTCTCAAGCGGAACTGACGGGCTTGATGGCAACCGTCTGTGGCGGCGTGAAGAACTGGCGCGCCCGCCAAAGCTACTTCCGGCCTTTGAGCGGGGCCGGAAGTTCATGGGAAGGGTGAGGCGTTTCGAACGGTTTCCATACGGGGCCGGCGCCGACACGCGACGGACTCACGTTGCCTATTGTCTCCGTGTCGGGGAAGCCTCCGGAGACTTTTGGTGGGAGGCGCGGTCTACAGAGCCATGCGAATCAGAATGATCGGTGCCCTGGCGTTGCTACTCAGCGTGGGTCTGGAGTCCTGACAGGCAATGATTCATGCCCTT
>JAABSN010000463.1 GCA_011390385.1 Thioalkalivibrio nitratireducens
ACTCATGCAGGTGCAGAGTGGGACTTACAAATTAGTGGAAGGTCGGGGTAGGGTCTGTACGTTGGCTAACAAATGCGAAGCCATTTTTCGCTGCTCGCCACAAGCCCTGCGTCCAGGACTGAAAAAGCCGGCAGATCGCTCTGCCGGCTCGGGAAAATCCTAGGTCACTGGATCATGCGGTTCACATGCGGCCGATGGTCACAGGATAGTCGTCCTGAAGTGCGGAATGGTCATCCGGCTGGAAGCCGTCCAGTGTTTCGATGTCGCTCGGCGAAGCGCCCTGGGATTGCAACGCATCGTCGGAAAGTACCAGCGCGGAGAGTGGGATCGCGACCTGCGACGTGCCGAATCCGAGGAAACCGCCGGTCTCGGTTACCGCATACAGCCGGTTGTCCACTTTTACCACCTTTTCGATATCGCCGAGTACTTCCCCGTGGATGTCCACGATGGCGTAGTCGGTGATCCTGCCAACGGTGATCCGCATGTCCCGCGTGGCCCGTGCATTGACGGCGGTGTTCGCATCGTCGCGGGTTCGGTTGTTGCCCGCTGCCGGTTGTGCAGCCTGGCCGGATTGCGCGCGTGTCTCGCGTGGCTCTGGAGAAGACACGTTCTCCGCGGTTTCCCGGAGCTCGTTGTCACCCTGCTGCCGGACCTGGACGCTGGTCTCTCCCGACTGGGTGAACTGAACCTGTGGCTCGCCCTCGCTGATCACCTCAACTTCCGGTTGTGCTGCATCGTAACGAACCTGCGGGGTCACTTCGGACACGGTCACCTTCGCTTTCTGCGCATCACCCATGATCACCTGAGCCTGTCCACGCTCGACACGGACGTCCGCCCGGTCTGGGCTCTGGCTGTCATCGCTTCCAACGCGCACTTCGGGTTTGCCCTGAGCGACGGTCACCGTCGGAGCGGCCTGGTCGACCGAAATCTGCGGCTGCGGCACCCTCGCCGACACGGTCGGATCGGGCATGTTCACGAGAATCTGGGGACGTGGCATGTCGATCGTGATGACCGGCTGCGGCATCTGCACACTCACCTGCGGTGCCGGTTGATTGACCGTGATCTGCGGGCGGCCAGGATCGACCTCGACCTGTGCCTGCGCCTGGTTGATCCGTACCGTCGGGTCGGCCTGGGTGACCGTGACCACCGGCTCGGGAACGTCGATTGCCACCATGGTGCTGTGATCGGCGTCGAATGCCTCACCCAGATCAGCGAGCTGCTGCGAGGCCTTGCGCAGTGCCTGGCGGGCCTCCTGCACGTTCTCTTGCTCAATCGCTTCAAGGGCCAGTCGGACCTGTTCCTCGAACGGGGCCGCGGCCTGCTCGTCCGCACCGTCAGCCTGCTCGCTGATCTGCTCGATCCGTTGCCGGACCTGCTCCAGAATCTCACGGGCCTGTGCAACGTTTTCCTGCGCCAGCGCCTCGTCCGCCCGGCGAATCTGCAGATGGAGTCCGCCCGCTTCCGCCTTCACGGGTGCCTGTTGTGAAGTCGGCATTGCGCGTGCTTGCTGCGGTGTCGCGTCCGCGCCCCGGTCCCACGGGCCACGGCCGTAACCAGGGCCATAGGCGCCAGCGCCAGAGCCAGAACCGTAGCCAGGAGGGGCGTAGCTCTGTGCAACGACTGCCGGGGCCCATGCGATGCCGGAAAGGAGAACGGCAGTGAGCACTTTGAGTTTCAGAGTGGTGGACCGGGACGGGGCGGCACGGGTATCAACCCGCGCCTTGTCGAGGCGGCTTTTTGGAATCGCTTCGAATTCCAGTGGGGCGCCTTCATATGACTTTTTCATGCAGAGTACCTCTAGATCAGTGGGTTAACCGGAAAATAGGGGACCAGAAAGCCGAACCGGGTCAGCTTCCCTGATGTTTTTTCAACCGGTATCGGACCGGTAGGTGAAAGCGCACAACGTCGCCCATCCGACGCCGAGGCCGCGCGGTACCCTCTCGGCAAGTGGCACCGCAAAGGGTTGCTTCACCCGGGGGTGACTTCTTGTTCGTGGCTGCTCTTGCCTTGACTCGGTGTGGCTCGGGCCAGCAAGGTTTTGCAATATGTGGAAGTCATGTCATGTTCCTCACGCCTCAGGACCGAAAGGCACTCGCACCCCGATCCGGAGGATCAGCAACAAGTCAGGTCCTTGACGACCTGCAGTGTCGCAGTCCGCAGGTATCATGTATGTGCGTTCGACCACTGAGGAGAGAACAGAAAAACCACCTGAATCAAGTGGACGTCATTGAAACTCGACTGATCAACGCGCGGCCTTGCAAAGGGTCGCATGACCGTGTGAGGGCGTTGTCCCGGATGACCAGAACAATTCCACGTCCCTTTTGTCTCCCGATCACAAGAATGATCATGGATGCGCACTACCCTGAACGTGACGAGCGTCAGGCAGGGCAGGGGGACTGCGATCCGGTCGAGAGGGATCGTGATGAATGAGAAGGGGTCAAGCGGTGCCCGGGGCGCGCTGTTGGAATGCCCTTTTCAAGGGCACCGGGCCCAGCTGCGATTTCATGGTGAATGCCGCGACCCTCGGGATCGAACGGCTGTGGAAACGCATGCTCGTGGGCCTCATTCCCCGGAATAAGGCGCGCCTCGATATTCGCCGCCGCATTCCGGGAAGATGGTGCCACCGCAGATCGATGAACGGATGCCTTTACCTTTCCTGATTAGCACGAATGCTCCGCAGATCGGAAAATTAAGGCCCAAGGCGTCATCGCGAGGAGCGAAGCCTTTAGCCGCGAGCGCAGCGTGGCGGGACGTGGCGATCCAACCCACATTGGTTTCTGCTGAGCCATTTGGATTATT
>JAABSN010000464.1 GCA_011390385.1 Thioalkalivibrio nitratireducens
AAGGCATTGATTCCGTATGCGCCGTTTGGATTGCCGCGCTTCGCTCGCAATGACAGGACCCTTTTTTCAGCGTTTCCATAGAGGATTATCCCGATGATAAGTACGGCCCGAGTTGTCTTCTCCTGGGGTTTACGGGAAAGGGTCGACCGCTACATGTCTTGTGCAGTTATCCGAGCCGTCCGTTGGTCAAGATCATTACGCTCTACGAGCCTGATCCGAACGAATGGGACGAAAACCGGATCCGCAGGGCTCGACAGTGAGGCGATATCAGCATGAACGAAACCATGACTGAAACCAGGGTGACCTACACGCTGGAATACGAGGGGCAGTTGTTCGTTATCGAACACGTACCCGCACGCGTTTGCCAGGAGACGGGCGAAGAGTTTTTCGCTCCGGAAACCGTCGAGCACATTCAAGATATCGTGAAGGGGAAAGGTACACCCAAGAAAGTCATCCAGACGCCGGTTTACGAGTACGGCTGAGCAACGCGCCTGATTCCCGGGCATGGTACGGCTGCATCGCTATCTGCCGGGGATTACCGCGCTCCGGCATATGACGCGGGCACCGCGCAATGAGCCCGAGACCTCTGCCGGAAAGAACGGCACCTCTGCCCCGTACTTACTTGAGCTTCACCACGTTGCCCGCCTTGGGGGTGATGTCCTTGGGTTCCGCCTGGCGAAGCAATCCGGGCGAGACGTTCCAGCGCTGCCCTTCGTCCGTCACTACGGTGACGGTCTTCTTGTTGTACTTGACGAGCATGCCTGTCACTTGCGGTTGGCCGGGCGCGTCGAACACCACCCGTTGCCCGATGCTGAACTTCATCATTGCACCGTGTGCGCGCATCTGCTGCAGGAACTTCAGCCGCTCGACGATCCGATGATTCAGGGCGAGCAGTTCGGGCTCGGTGAGCTGGTCGATATCGATAGGTGTCATGGGGCGATCGCTCGAAGGCCAATGATTGCTTCAGATAATGCCACCGGAGCGGGCCGTAGTGAAACGGGTGTAACGCGCGCTGAGCTGATGTACGGCCTCAAGCGACTGGCACCCGCACATCGGCTGCATCTGGCGACCAGTTTCTCAAGATCGTGCGCGTGCCTGCCTGGGGCGCTGACGCGGCGGACTACTACAAAGATATCCGATACCAGTTGACTCCACCGGGCCAGCCGATTGGTGAGATGGACATGATGGTCGCCGCCCACGCACTCGCTACCGGCGCTGTGTTGGTGACCAACAACACCAGTCATTTCGAGCGCATCGATGCACCACTGGCGTTAACCAACTGGTTGCACGGGGACCTCACCCGGACCTACCTGCCGGTTGCAACTGGTGCCGAGTAGGTCGTGTGCGATATGAAACAAGAGTACGATTTCTTCGAAGATCAAGTCACGCCGTAACGAAGACCCTTGCCCATGGCGACCGACCCGGTCTTTCCGGACCACTGTATCGCGCACCTGGACATGGACGCTTTCTACGCGTCCGTGGAGCTGCTGCGCTACCCGCAACTGCGGGGTCAACCACTCGTCATCGGCGGGCGCCGGGTCGAGCCGCCGGCCCGCGGGATGGATGACGGCTGGCGGTTCGCCCGCTTGCGCGATTACCGGGGCCGGGGCGTGGTGACCACGGCGACGTACGAGGCGCGCGCCCTCGGTGTGCACTCCGGCATGGGGCTGATGACGGCCGCTCGGCTCGCGCCCGACGCCTTCCTTCTGCCGGCCGATTTCACGGCTTATCGACACTACTCGGGGCAGTTCAAAAGGGCCGTCGCCCCCATTGCACCGAGGATCGAGGACCGGGGGATCGATGAGATCTATATCGACCTGACCGCCTTTCGCACCGAACCCGCGCGCGTTGCCCGGCGCGTCAAGGAGGCCGTTCACACCGCGACCGGGCTGTCCTGTTCGGTCGGCATTGCCCCGAACAAGCTGCTGGCGAAGATTGCTTCGGAGTTCGACAAGCCGGACGGGCTGACGCTGGTGACCCCTGCCGATCTGACCGCCAGGATCTGGCCCCTGGCCGCGGCGAAGATCAACGGGATCGGGCCGAAGTCCGCGCGGCGGCTCGAGAATCTGGGAATTCACACGATTGGGGACCTCGCCCGGACCGACCTCACACTGCTCCAGAGCCACTTCGGCCACAACTATGCCGCCTGGCTGCACGCAGCCGCGCACGGGCGCGACGAGCGGCCGGTGGTGACCGAGGCCGAACGCAAGTCGGTGAGCCGCGAGACGACCTTCGAACGCGACCTGCATCCGCGCGACGACCGCGCGCAGCTCACCGAAATCCTCGTCGCACTCTGCGACCGGGTGGCGGCCGATCTTCAGGCACTGGGCCTGTGTGGGCGCACCGTGGGCATCAAGTTGCGCTACGAAGATTTCCGTACCCTGACTCGCGACATTACGCTGCCCGCACCGCTCGATGATCCGGCCGGTCTGCTGACCGCCAGCCGGGAGTGTCTGCGCCGGGCGCCACTGGAGCGGCCGCTGCGACTGCTCGGCGTCCGTGTGAGTGCATTGGCACCGATCGGTGCGGTTGCCGAAGCCCCCGGGCCGTGGGTACAGGGCGAGTTGGCTTTTGACGAATGAGCCCGGTGCCATAATGTGTTTTTCGCACAATTTGAATTATGATGTGCATGTGAAACATTTCAGCGAAGGCGATGCGCAATGAGGACTGCAGCGGCCCTGGCTCCGGAACGCGCGGAAGTACTGCGCGAGGCGCTGGTCAGTGCCGGCAAGGCGCTGGGCCTGACCCAGGCCGAACTCGGCGAGGTGATCGGGCGCGGGCGCACCGACATCAGCCGGG
>JAABSN010000465.1 GCA_011390385.1 Thioalkalivibrio nitratireducens
CTGCCCGCTGCAAGCCCGCACCCTCTGGGTGATCCATGAAACACGCCCCTCGCAGCCATCAACACCATGATTTATATAGGTAATGTCGAGTTCAGGACAGCGAAATCAGCGGGTTACTTGGGGAATGCGGGTTGTTAGCTGGTCCGCTCGACGGAACAGCCCGTCGAGGAGGAAATGGCAAAGCAAGTCCCCGAGCCAAATCTGCCCTGCCGGAGGCCGTCTCGCTCCGAGTGATCGTACACCGGACATGACGCCCGCTCGACCTCCCCCGGGATGTCCGTTGGAAACGCACAGGCGGGTAGTCACCTGGCTCGAAAGGCCGATCTCACCCCGGCGCTGCGAGACCCTCCTGCACAAAGGCAGCCAGCGCCTTGCTTTTGAAGGGCTTTGGCAGAACCAGAACATCAAGATCGCCGAGATCCTCTGCACTGGGCACGTAGCCAGACATCAACGCAATGCGGATTTCCGGGTACTCCGTCTTCACTCGGCGCAACAGAGTGATGCCGTCCAGGTCGCGAGGCATGACCACGTCCGATAGGAGCAGATCAAAGCCGCAATCTTTCTCCAGCATTGCCAGCGCCTCACTCCCGCCTGATGCGAGCACCACGTCATGACCGCGACCGCCGAGGATCTGCTGGGTCAAGGACAGTATCTCGGGCTGGTCGTCCACCACGAGAATACGGGCCTGCTTTGGCTGTGCGGCGGATGCTGCTTCGCCACTTTGTTCAGGCTTTGCGGCCTTTTGGACCTCTTCAGGGCCTTCTTGTAGCTTCGAGGGCGTGGGCTCTTGCGCTGCTTTCGGTGGTGCGGGCTGTGGGATCGCTGGGGCGGCGGTCAGTGTCGCGTCTGAAGGTGAGGCATCATCGCAAATCGGCAGGTATAGTGTTACCGTCGTGCCCTTGCCAGGCGCCGTTTCTATCGTGACGTGCCCGTTGAACTGGTGCATCAAACCGATCACCTGCGACAGTCCAAGCCCTGAGCCGAGACCCTCGGGCTTGGTCGTAAAGAAGGGATCGAAAGCACGCGCGGCCACGTCAGGCTCCATGCCATGACCCTGATCTGCCATCGCGATCGCGACGAAGCGACCTGGCTTGGCGGAAGCATTACCATTGAGGTCTTCCGGTTCGAGTATGGCTTCGCGCGCCGTGATTTGGATTTTGCCGCCGTCCGGCAAGGCATCCCGGGCATTGGCCACGAGGTTGCAGAGGCAGGCATCCAGCTGAGACAAATCCGCGCGACAGGCTGGCAGGTCCTGCGCGACATCGAAAACCAGATGATGACGCGGCCCCGCGATGCCCGAAAGGAGATTGCTGATGCCGAGCAGATGCGCGGTGGGGTCGAAGGTCCGCAGTTGCAGGACCTGCGTGCGTGCGTACGCCAGCAAGCCGGAGGCCAGCTTTCCGCCCGACGTTGCCGCCTCCAGGGCGCGCTGCGCGGCGGTGCTCAAAGGGGGCGTCGTGGCGACTTCCGACAGGAGCTCGACGTTGCCGATGACTACGGTCAACAAATTGTTGATGTCATGCGCGACGCCCCGCGCCATCCGTCCCAGCGTTTCCGACGAACGGGCCTTCTCCAACTCATTTTCGGCAAACAAGCGTCTTTCAGTCTCATTTCTGAGCGCCATGAGCGTCAGAACGCGCGCATTTGCGCTGCGCATGACCCTCCAAGTGGCCAGGCAAAGCAGAAGGGACGCTGAGGCAGCGACCAGCCCGCTCGTCAGCATGAACCATAGCCACTCCCTGATCCGGCCAGGCAAGTCCACGCCGTAGCCAACATAAACACCAAAGGGCTCCAAGCGCTGGTACGCATAGATGCGGGAGGTCCCGTCTATGGTGGACCTGCCTTGGAGAAGACCGGCCTGCGGCTCTGCCGCAATAGCGCGCATGACCGGCGATTCCGGCCCGAGTTTGCCGAGGGTGCGCGGGACCGGATAGCGTGCCAGCATTGTACCGTCGGTACGAAACAGCGCAGCGGCGCCGTGTGCGCGCTGTTCAATCCGCTGAAAGTTTCGCTCGAAATATTCCGGATTGATCGCAACGTGGATGGTTCCGTTGAAGACCCCGTTCTCCGAAGGCCGCGGGCGACTCATCGCGAAAGAAGCACGTTGGGTCGTGCGACCTATGAAGGGCTGGCCGATGAAATACCGGTCAGGTTTTTCCATCTGTGCGAGGAAATAGTCCATTTGCGCCACGTTCAGGCCTGGTCGCCACGGCAGGCTGCCTGCGAGCACATCCCCGGCCGCGTCGCTGATCCAGATCGAGACGGTCTGTTCAAGCCGGTCACTGACGGAGGCGAGGCGCGCACTGGTGGCGGGTGCAGCGATGTCGGCATCGCTCATGCCACGGATGTAATCTTCGATACCATCGAGGGCCAGTTCCTGGGTCTCGAAGGTCTTTCGCATGTGCTCCTGCATGACGTCGAGCACGGCTTGCGTGTCGCGCTGCGCAACCTCCATCAACTGCGCGCGGGTCTGGATGCCGATGGCAACGAAAGCAGTGAGAGGGATCAGAATTGATAGGGCGAAAAGCCATACGATGTGCTTTTCAACCTTCATGGCCTTGCCCATGACTTTTGGCTCAGCCTGAAAACCGGCAGCGGCGTCGTCAATCGCTCAGTTTTGCCGCGCATGTGGTCGTCGCCTCTTGAATTTATGGCTCCGGATGAGTCCCAAAGTCGTCCGATATCTACTCCCGACAGGTCATGCCAGTTACCAATAGTCAGAACCCATGCGCCCAGCCCACGGATCATCACTTACGCCATCGAGGCTGGATACATGCCGATGGCTATGCCGGTTTT
>JAABSN010000466.1 GCA_011390385.1 Thioalkalivibrio nitratireducens
ATCGTGCTCGTTCTGCTGATCGGCGGCTCGCTGTTCTGGAATTCCTGGAGTTGGCGGGCCGCCGGCTTCGCTGCGTTCCTGTTCCTGGTCGCCCGCCCGGTCAGCGTGCACCTGGGACTGCTGGGGAGCAAGGCGTCCATGCGGGTCCGCAACCTCGCGGGCTGGTTCGGCGTTCGCGGTATCGGCTCAATGTACTACCTGATGTACGCCATTCAACACGGGCTCCCGGAAGAGCTGGCCCTTGAACTGCTTCACCTGACGCTGGTCGCGGTCGCATTGTCCATCCTTGTACACGGGGTATCGGTCAAGCCCGCCTTCGCGATTTTCTGGCGTTCGTGAATCTTTGTCATATCGAAAAGCGTGTCACAACGAACAGACGGGCGTTCTTGACCCGCAGACAATGGGGCTCACTTCCTGATGGCAATTGATTGCGCTTTCGGGATGGTGTCTCGGTAACAGTTTCGTTACGCGGGAAAACCTTTTGGAGGAAACCCAATGAAGAATTTAAGAGTAATGACATATTCAGCCATACTGTTGCCAGCGCTTGCAATGGGCGTTTCCGTTGCATCGGCCGATGAGCACAAGGGCGATGAACCATGCAAGGAAGAGCGGACCACCGCCACCACTACCGCCAAGCACGACAAGGGCGAAACCCGCGGCCCGATCGTAGCCGGTAATGCACCGACGACGGTAACCCGCGCCAATGCAGCCGACAAGGACAACGCCAAGGACAAGAAGAATTCCTGGGAGAAGAACAAGTCGGTTGCTTCGAACCAGTCCAGCGCCACGCTCAACACCGGCATGGGTAATGAAAAATACCTGGAAAACAAGCCGGCCGATAACTTCTTCACTTCCAACCTGATCGGCCAGGAAGTCAAGAACAACAGCAGCGACGACGTCGTAGGTACTGTCGAAGAAATCCTGATTAACCGGGATGGACAGATTGCCGCGGTCGTATTGAGCACCGGTGGCCTGATGGGCCTTGGCGAAAAGGAAGTTGCCATCAACTGGAACCAGATCGATCGCACGATGGATGAAAACGATGAAGTCCAACTTTCCGTTGATTTCACCGAATCCAGCATTGCCGATGCGCCGAAGTTCGCCCGTGAAAACGGCAACGACCTCGATGACGATAGCGATGATTACGATCGCAATTGATCCGGTCAGCTGATCCGGACTAGTTGAGCACCAGCCTCCCTGCCGCCGGTTCGATCGGCGGCAGGTTTTTCTTTATCAAGCACATTTCGAATCCGGAAGTTCAAGACCCGGAAGTTCAAGACGAGGCAACGACATGAAAGCAAAATCCGATAAACGCGCATCGAAGAAACATGGATCGAAGAATCGCGCATCTCATCCGAGCGTCGACGCCGCGGCCGCCGGCGCACATGACGCGGTCGATTGGGCCGCCGAGGCCGCCAACAACGCAACGGACAACGTCAACGGCACGGGGCGCGAGATGAAGGCTGCGCAGGAGAAGTGGCTGGCACAGGCACACGACTACGTGCAGGACAATCCCGCGACCTCGGTAGGCATCGCGCTTGCCGGCGGCTATCTTCTCGGCCGCATTTTCAGCGCGCGCTAGTGGGCCATGCGGGAAGTTAGGTAACGCTCAGAGCCACCTTGCCGTTCGGCGCCTGGCTGGCGCTCGCAGGGGCAGTCGTGCTGATGCTGGTGCAGCACGGCTCGGGCCGAACCCCATCCATTCACCTCCCGGCACTCCGTTGAAACGTTGCCGGACCGCTCGGAGTCTCGTCCCTGCGATAGAATGACTCCGGCGCTGACATCTTCCCGGGCTCGAAAGCCAAGGAGGCACCGACCCATGACCACCAGAAAACCGAACACATCCGTGCAATTGCGCGCCGACGCCGAAGGGCGGCTGCGCGACGGAACGGCGCCGCCGACAAAGGGGGGCGGGATCGGGACCGAGGCGCTTTCATTGCTGTACCGCCTCGCCAGCGACCCGAACACGTCCGGCGATGCCCTGCAACTTCTGCACGAGCTGCAGACCCACCAGGTCGAGCTTGATCTCCAGCATGCCCAGCTGGCGGAGAACGAACACGAGCTGGCCCTGCAAGTCGCTCATTTTCAGGCGCTCTTCGACCATGCACCGGCAGGCTACCTCGTACTCGGCATGGACGGCCGCATTCTCAGGTCGAATCGGACCGCAAGCGAGCTGTTCGGGCTGGACGCGGATCAGCTCGAGAACCATATGCTGTCGAGCCTCCTGAGCCCGGAAAGCAGGCCGGCGATCCTGACCGCGCTTGAAAATGCGGCAACCGGCAACATCACCGAGGCTGTCCGGGTAAAGTCGCTGGACTCTCGCCCGTTTGGCCTGTTCGCCGGCATGGCCCCGGGCGAGGATGCCGTGCTGGCGCTGGTGTGCCCGCAAGGCGCCGTCCAGGAAAGCTGACCTGAAGCCCCTGCCCCCGCCTGCCTGAACGATGACTGATCGGTCCGCCACCGGTATCGTCGGCATCGGGGCCTCGGCCGGCGGGCTTGCGCCCCTGGAAGCGTTCATGGCGAATGTGCCGGCCGACAGCGGCCTGGCCTATATCGTCGTCCAGCACCTCGCACCCCACGAAAAAACCGCGCTGTCTCAGCTGCTGCAACGGGTCGCCTCACTTGGCGTGAACGAGGCGCGGCAGGATGCGCTGATCAAGCCCAACTGCGTTTATGTCATTCCGCCGAATACCGAGATCCGCGTGGTCGACGATCGCGTTCAGCTGGACACGCCGGCCGAACCGCGGGGCCACCGACTGCCGATCGATGTGCTGTTTTCTTCCCTGGCCAGTGCGC
>JAABSN010000467.1 GCA_011390385.1 Thioalkalivibrio nitratireducens
CAATCTGCATTTGCGCTTCGCTTTCGTCGGCGACCAGCAGCGAGGCATAGCCGCTGACCGGGAAATGAACCCGCGCGAGTGCCTCGCCTTGCAGCGCGAGATGAGCATCGCCGTCAAAGTTCTTGAACTCCGAGACATCGACAATACGCGTCAGGTCTTCTTCGGCGAGATCGGCAAGCAGAAGGTTTTCGCGGGCGGATGCGAATGCCGAACCTGGCGGGGCCATCAAGCGAGAGTCGGCAACCGTTGCCATCACCCGGATTGAAGATTCGCGGTTTCGCGCCTGGGCCGGCGATGTACGAGACGACAGCGCACGATGCTCGAACCGAATTCGCGCAAGCGTGGCCAGCGAAGGAATTTCAGATTGCGAATGGGAACGGTCTCGAGCCAGTCGACGGCCAGCGGACTGTCAGCGACAAGCTGCTCGAACTCGGAGATTCGAATCTGGTTGAGTCCTCCCTCCACCTCGGAGAAACGGGTCGCACCATCGGACCGGAAGCGGGCGCGCCAGCGGATCATGGCTTTTTCGGTGAAAACGAGGTGAGCCCAGGGAAAGACAGAGAACAGATGACCGCCGAATGGATGCAGCCAGGTTGGACCGAAGGAAGCCGCTACCTGGCCCTTGGGCTTCAGAAGTTCGCTCATGGTCGCCAGGATGGCGGCAGGGTCGCTGAAATGCTCGAATGCGTCGATGCTGATGACGACGTCGGCGCGTTGTTGCGTGTCCTCGGCGAATACGCAGCGAGCTGAAACACCACAGCTGGCCGCCCGCGCCCTGGCGTGTTCCAGCATGCGTGGCTGGATATCGAGCCCTATCACGCGACAGTCAGGCACCTGTTGTGCAATCGTGACCGCCTGAAGACCATCGCCGCAACCGAAATCTATGATCGTCTTTCCCGCCAGACCGCCCAGGAAGTCCGGCCCGAAGTAACGCTCCAGCTTGCAGTCGCTGCGTTCTTTCTGCGCATCATCCCCCGAGCGGGGAGGCGGCGCAATTGTCCTGAGAATGCCGTACCCCAGATGTCCACCGATCAATCCCATGACTGCTCCACGCGAGAGGGCCTCCCGAACCTGTGGGATACCCGAATCCAAAACTGACCAGAAGATTACATGGACCATGCACGCCTTACTGTGCGCTGTCGAACATGCCGCTATTTATCGCTTGAATGTTCGCAAACGTACAGATATCGACATCTGATTGCTTGAGGATTGGCGCCTGGCTGATGTAGCCGTTTCACAGGCGAAGTACATGTTCAGAGTTGTTGAAACACCGACCAATGCCCGGGACCATCCGACGGTTGCGCCGCGGATGGATTCACTGGCATCCTCCCCTGTTCTTGCCTCGCGCGGACAGATGCGATTCGGTTTGTTGCGCCGCTTCATGCGACAGCAAAGTCTGCGATCCCTTGTGCTGCTGGCGGCAACGGAAATCGGCTTGCTGATGCTGGCGCCCTGGCTTGCAGCGCATATCCGTCTTTACAATGACACGGCGTCGCTGGCAAGCGCCATGGAAGCGATGGCGACTACCAGCATGCTGTTCGCGGGAAGCGTCTGGTTGACGATGGCCACCCTCGGGCTATACCAGCGACACAGCCACGAACTGCCGGGTGTAGCCGGGGGGACACTTGCCCGGCTGTTTATTTCGCTTGCTGCAGGATCGCTTGCGCTGATCGTGCTCTATACCGTCGTTCCCGCTTATGAGGCCGGTTGGAGAATCCTTGAGCTTTCGATCGTTCTCGCTTTTACGCTGCTGCTTGTCTCCCGCCTCGCATTCGCACGTTTATCCGGTGGCAATGCACTGAGACGCCGTGTGCTTCTTGTCGGCCCGGACAGTACGGCAAAGACGATGGTGGCCGAAACACTGGGACGAAATCATTGCAATCGCGTCAGCATCGTGAGCTTCGTGCCGTTTGAAAGAACCGTTGGACCAACTTCCCGCGCATCAGTCGACGGACACCGGCCGGAACATTCCGGGTCCTTGCTGGACCACGCATTCGAACACCAGGTCGACGACATCGTCGTGACCACGAACGATATGCGCAATCGCCTTTCGATGGACGAACTGATGAGCTGCAGGCTTGCCGGGATCAGCGTCTTCCGTCTCGATACGTTCTACGAGCGCGAGATGGGCCGGGTGATGCTCGAAGGCCTCCTGCCTTCGCGCTTCGTCTTCACCGGCAACTTCGACCGTTCGGTATTGCGGCGGTTCGGCAAGCGCTGTTTCGATCTTGCAGCCGCCGGCCTCGTCCTGGCCGTCACCTGGCCCCTGATGCTGCTGGTCGCACTGGCCATCTGGCTGGAGTGCAAAGGACGCGAAGAAGTGCTGTATCGGCAGGAGCGCGTCGGCGAAGGCGATTCCGAATTCACGCTGTACAAGTTCCGGAGCATGCGCTCGGACGCCGAAAGCGACGGCGTGGCGCGCTGGGCAAGTGCCGACGACGATCGAGTGACCCGGGTAGGCCGCCTGGTGCGCAAGCTGCGCCTCGATGAACTTCCGCAGCTCTACAACGTTTTCCGCGGAGACATGAGCATGGTCGGTCCGCGCCCCGAAAGACCTCAGATCGTGAGCCGGCTCAAGCGAAAGATTCCGTACTACGGTCTCAGGCACAGCGTGGCACCCGGCCTGACCGGCTGGGCACAGCTCAGGTATCCCTACGGTGCCTCGGTCAAGGACGCCGAAGAGAAGCTTCGCTACGACCTCTACTACATCAAGGAGCAAAGCATGCTGTTCGACCTGGAGATCCTGATGCAGACCGTCGAAGTCGTGCTGTTCAGGCGGGGAAGCCGATGACGTT
>JAABSN010000468.1 GCA_011390385.1 Thioalkalivibrio nitratireducens
CGGGCACCAGCTTGGTCGCGAGATCGGGGTGGCTGCTATCGACGCCCGTATCGAGGACGGCCACCACGATACCGTCGCCCTTTGACAACGACCATGCCGTCGGTGCGTCGACCGTGGGAAGATGCCATGCGTCACCGTATCGGGGATCATCAGGCGCGACATAATCAGGTCCCACCAGGTAGACGGGCTCGGCAAACTTGATCGCGGGATTCTTCTGCAGGGCACGCACCACCACATCGCGCGCGTGCACCGGCACCTTGATTTCCCGGACATCGATCCGCGCAATCCGACCGACCTCCCGGCCGCCCTGCGCATTGACGATACCCTGCAAACGAGCGTTGGAGATGCCAGGTTTTCCCTTCAGCAGGATGCGATCGGTAAGAATCACCGGTCCTGCCTGTGCGGGGGCAACGATGTGACCAGTATCCGGACGACCTCCCGCTTGCTCGGACATCTGATGCACCGAGGCCGGTCGATCTGGAGGCGCTGCGGCGGCTGGAGCCGACATCCACAACACGGCGGACAACGAGACTGCTGCAGCAACAGCAACGGTCTGAGCTGTGGCACACAGGCCGATACCAGCGGCCCGGAAACCACGCAGAAATGATGGCAATAACATGATGACGTGCTCCGAACGAAGTCGTGACAGGCTGAGCCTGCGCACAGGAGCTTCCCTGCGTTCTCGGAGACATGGCTAATGCAGTCATTCAAGCGACTGCAAAGCGAGTTGTTCAGCCGTTCCGCGTACTGCGTTCGGCGGTCTACAACCCTAGTCAGCGGCAACCCCGCTATCCCGATTGCTGTCCTGGGACCGGAGGCTTTGTGTCCCCGCCTTACGACGGGTTTACCTTTGTCTCGACGAATGCTGTTCCCTGCACCAATTATGATAGACGATTAGCTGGACAATAGCCAGAAATAGTGCTAATGGGCCATGCAGAAAGTTCGTTACCCGATGTCTCGATCAGGTCCGCGTTCGTCACCGCCAGACGCGGTATCCTTACCGAAATGTTTTTGGTGTGCAGGGCGCCGTGGGGCGCAGCCGCACCGCGCCGGCACCACACCCGGGTGATTCCATCAACCTCCGGGCCGGAAGCGGTGCAATTCGCTGCGCCCATTGGCACCCTGGACCTTGATTGCAGACATCAGAGATCTGGAAAAGCATGAACCGTGAACATTTTGCCGTCATCGTGATCGGCAGCGGACCCGCGGGCGAAGGCGCAGCCATGAAACTCGCCAAGTCCGGGCAACGCGTCGCGATCGCCGAGTCCTTTCCCAGTGTCGGGGGCGGCTGCACCCACTGGGGAACGATCCCTTCCAAGGCGTTGCGCCACACCATTCAGCTGGTGGCGGATTACCGCCGGGACCCGGTGCTGCGCAAAATGCTCGGGGCCGCTCAGATCGGTTACCCACAGATGCTCGAGTCCGCCACGGACGTGATCAACGAGCAGGTTCGCACCCGTGGTCGCCACTACATTCGCAATGGGGTACCGATTCTCCGGGGATCTGCGCGATTCATTGGCCCGAATACCGTGGCAATCCAGCATGGCGAGGTTACGCGAACCTATTCGGCCGACCATTTCGTGCTCGCCACCGGCTCCCGACCGTATCACCCCGAGGACATCGACTTCGATCATCCGCGCATTCTGGACAGCGACTCGGTATTGCAACTCGCGCATTCACCCACCTCGATCACCATCTACGGCGCCGGCGTCATCGGCTGTGAGTATGCGTCGATCTTCTGCAATCTGAGTATCAAGACCAACCTGGTCAATACCCGGGACCGGCTGCTCTCGTTCCTCGATGACGAGATCACCGATGCGCTCGGCTACCACCTTCGCCATCAGGGGACCGTGATCCGCAACAACGAGGAGTACGACCACGTCGAACCACGTGACGACGGCGTGATCCTGCATTGTCAGTCCGGCAAGAAGTTCCGGAGCGATGTACTGCTCTGGGCCAACGGCCGGGCCGGGAACACGGAAGACATGGGTCTGGAAGAGATCGGTGTCAAAGTCAACCATCGGGGCCAGATCGAGGTCGATGAACGCTTCCAGACCTCCCTGCCCCATATCTATGCTGCGGGAGATGTGGTTGGCGCTCCGGCGCTGGCCAGCGCCAGTTACGACCAGGGTCGCTTCGTGGGAACCCTGATCGCAGATGGTGAAACCGACTGGCGGTTGCTCAAGGACATTCCCACCGGCATCTACACCAGCCCCGAGATCAGCTCGATCGGCCGCACGGAGCGGGAACTCACCGAGCAGAAGGTGCCCTACGAAGTCGGGCAGGCCAATTTCAAGAGCATCGCCCGGGCACAGATCACCCGGCATACGGTCGGGGTCCTCAAGCTGCTGTTCCACCGGGAATCCCTGGAAATCCTGGGAATCCACTGTTTCGGAGAACAGGCTTCGGAAATCATTCATATCGGACAGGCGATCATGGCCCAGCCCGGCAAGGCCAACAGCATCACCTACTTCGCCGAAACGACCTTCAACTACCCGACGATGGCGGAAGCCTACCGTATCGCCGCATTGAACGGGCTCAATCGCCTGTTCTGACTCGTTGTGCCCCCATCGGTCGTCCTGATTAGCACGAATGCTCCGCAGATCGGAAAATTAAGGCCCAAGGCGTCATCGCGAGGAGCGAAGCCTTTAGCCGCGAGCGCAGCGTGGCGGGACGTGGCGATCCAACCCACATTGGTTTCTGCTGAGCCATTTGGATTGCCGCGCTGCGCTCGCAATGACGGGGTGAATTCATGCGCGAGTCCGGCTTGCGGAGCATTCGTGCTAATCAGGT
>JAABSN010000469.1 GCA_011390385.1 Thioalkalivibrio nitratireducens
AGAAGCTGCTCGTAGATCGGGTGGTCCTTGAGAGCCCGCCGCACGGTCTCCATACTGAAGTCCCGCTTCTCAATGGTCCATTCGGACGGCTCCAGCGCCGTCAGATCGCCCTCCGCCAGGGTGAGCAAGGGGGTGTCCAGCAGCGAACGCACCGACGCCACGCGATCGATTCCACGCAGCTTGTCCCGGATGGCGCGCAGGTCGTCGAAGGTCTGGCCCGAGAGCACATCGTGTCCGGTGGGTTCATAGGCGATCAGCAGGAACTCCCGTGGCGCGAAACGCTTCTGCATGACCTGGGTCTGAATAAAATGGCGGTTGTCGCGCATGAGCAGCGTATCCGCGGAAGCGTCGATACGGAATTTGCGCGCCTGCCAGCCCAGACTGGCCGCCGCGGCCAGGAACACAAGCAGCACCAGCCATGGGTGGCGGACGATCCAGCCGGCGACGCCGGCAGACTTATGGGTTGTGGCGGACATCACGTTGAACCCCCTGAAGGTAGAGATTACGAAAGAATATATACGGGTCCTCGCTCCGGCGGCGCAGTGTGTTGTAGTCGTCAGCCGTGGGTGCGAAGTCCTGGAGGGTGTCGACGCCATGCACGCCCGTCGTGACCGGCTGATCGGTCAGGTAGGGAATCGGCGAGACGAAATAGCTGCCCACCCGTCCGGCGGCACCACGCAGGTCGGAGGGTCCGAAGAGAGGCAGAACGAGATAGATGCCATAGCCCAGACCGTAATACCCCAGCGTTTCATCGAAGCCGGTTTCCTCGCGCGACAGGTCGAACCAGGCATCGGCCGGGTCAAAGATCCCCAGCAGGCCGACGGTGGAATTGATGACCAGACGCAGGGAACTGCGCGACATGCGTCCCGACTTGAGCTGCAGCAGATGATTGACCGCGTAGAGCGGTTCGCGCAGATTCTGGAAGAAGTTGCCGATGCCGCGCTCGACGGGGTCGGGCATGAGCCATAGGTAACCCTTGCTGAGCGGGATCAGCGCGTAGCGGTAGGTCACGTCGTTGATCTTGAACATCACCCGGTTGACGGGCATAAGCGGATCGCGGTAATCGCGGTAGGCGACCACATGCGGTTTGATCGCCGGGCGGTCGGCTTCAGCAGTGGCCGCCTGGTCGTGCTGGCCCGGCGCCGGATCCGCGCGTCCACTGCTCGGCGAGCGGTTTGACCGCTGGTCGGTTGTGGCACAGCCCGCCCCCCAGAACAAGACGCCTGAGCTCATCACCAAGGCGGCGGCACACCGGACTCGGCAAAGCATATTCATGGCGTGGGCCATTGCCAATCACGGATTTCGGGCATATCCTGGCCGTAACGCCTGATGTAGTGCTTGTGGTCGATCAGCTTGTCACGCAAGGCCAATTTCACATAGTCTGCGGCAGAGCCCAGCGAGGGCACGCGGTCAATCACGTCGCCCACAAGATGAAACCGGTCCAGTTCGTTCAGCACGAGCATGTCGAACGGCGTCGTCGTCGTGCCTTCCTCCGTGTAACCCCGCACGTGCAGGTTGTGGTGGTTGGTGCGCCGGTAGGTCAGCTCGTGGATCAGTGTGGGGTAACCGTGGTAGGCGAACACGATCGGCTTATCACGCGTGAAGATCGAATCGAATTCCCGATCCGAGAGACCGTGCGGATGCTCTGTTTCCGGCAAAAGCGCCATCAGGTCCACCACATTGACAACCCGTACCTTGAGATCCGGCAGGTGTCGACGGAGGCTGTCGACGGCGGCCAGGGTCTCGATGGTTGGTATATCCCCGGCGCAGGCCATCACCACGTGCGGCTCGCCGCCCTTGTCGTTGCTGGCCCAGTCCCATATTCCGATCCCGGCGGTGCAATGCCGGATCGCGGCGGCCATGTCGAGCCACTGCGGTTGCGGCTGCTTGCCGGCCACGATGACATTGACGTAGTTGCGACTGCGAAGGCAGTGATCCGTCACGGACAGCAGGCAGTTGGCATCGGGTGGCAGGTAGATGCGAATAACATCTGCCTTCTTGTTCGCGACATGGTCGATAAACCCCGGATCCTGATGGCTGAACCCGTTGTGATCCTGGCGCCAGACCAGGGACGACAACAGGTAGTTGAGCGACGCGACCGGACGACGCCACGGGATCTCGTCGCGCGTGACCTTCAGCCATTTGGCATGCTGATTGAACATCGAATCCACAATATGGATAAAGGCCTCATAGCAGTTGAACAGCCCATGGCGGCCGGTCAGAAGATACCCCTCCAGCCACCCCTGGCACGTGTGCTCGCTGAGAATCTCCATGACGCGTCCATCCGGTGCCAGGTGATCGTCATCCGGCAGCATCTCCGCCATCCAGACGCGGTCGGTAGCCTCGAGGAGCGCGTCAAGGCGATTGGACGCGGTCTCGTCCGGACTCACGATGCGGAAATTGCGCTCACGCGCATTGCGGCGCACGACATCACGCAGAAATTCGCCCATTACTCGCGTACCCTCCCCCACCTCCGCACCGGGCATTGACACGGAAAGGGCATAGTCACGGAAGTCGGGCATGTGCAGATCCTTGAGCAGCAACCCGCCGTTGGCGTAGGGACTGGCACTCATACGCCGCACGCCCTTGGGCGGCAGTGCCGCCAATTCGGGACGCAGCGTTCCCTCAGCATCAAACAGTTCCTCGGGGCGGTAGCTTTTCATCCAATCCTCAAGCAAGCAGATGCGATCCGGTTTGTCGGCCAAGGCCTTGAACGGCACCTGATGCGAGCGCCAGTGACCCTCGGTCTTCTGGCCATCGACTTCCTTCGGACCCGTCCAGCCTTTCGGCGTC
>JAABSN010000470.1 GCA_011390385.1 Thioalkalivibrio nitratireducens
GGGGACTGGGCGCAATAACGCCCATCGGCGGCGTGGTGTTCATCATCGGCTGGGCCGCGCTGGCCTTTTCCGCGCTGAAACTGGGTTAGTCGCCAGGCTCTTTCGCGCCCCGTCCCGCATAGAGACTGCTGTCGGTGTAGCGCTCGTAGGCATAGCGCACCAGCACCATGGCCACTGCGGCGACCGGCAAGGCGATGAGCACGCCGAGGAATCCGAACAGGTGCCCGCCGGCCATCACCGCAAAGATCACTGCGACCGGGTGCAGCCTGATCCGGCCGCCCACCAGCCAGGGCGTCAACAGAAAGCTTTCCACGAGCTGTCCCACGCCGAATACGAGCGCCACCAGCGCCAGGTGCCACCAGTCGCCGAATTGGACCAGCGCAGCCACGAGGCCCGCGCCGACGCCCACGATCGCACCGAGGTAAGGCACAAAACTGATGATGCCGGCCGTGACACCGATCAGCAGCGCCAGCTCAAGACCGACCAGGGTCAAGCCGATAGCGTAAATGGTGCCGAGCGACAACATCACGCCCAGCTGGCCGCGCAGGAATCCCGCCAGCACCTGGTCCGCTTCATGTGCCAGCCGGATGACGGTCGGCTCGATATCCCGCGGTATCAAGCGGCGCACGCTCGCGAGCAGCCGGTCCCAGTCGGCCAGCAGGTAAAAGGTCACCACCGGTATCAAAAGCAGGTTGGTGAGCCACACCACGGCGGTCATCCCGGACTGGGAGAGGTTCTGCAAGAGCACGGCAGCCATGCCTCCCGCCTCTTGCCAGTGCTGCTTGAGCAGAGACACGAGGCTGGAAAGCTCAAAAGTGCCGAGGTCGAGCCCCGTCTGGGCCTCGATCCAGGGCAGCAAGGTGTCACTGCCCCATTCCAGGTAAGCCGGCAATCGTTCGATGAAGCGGCCGATCTGCCGCTCGATGAGCGGCACGAGCAGCAACAGTGTCGCGAGCACGCCGAGTGTCAGCAGGATGAAAACGATGGAGACCGCCGCGTTGCGCGATACGCGCAATCGCTGGATACGGTCCACCATGGGGTCCGCGAGGTAGGCGAGCAGCCCCCCCACGGCAAAGGGAGTGAGAATGGGCGCAAGCAGATAGATGCAGGCTCCCAGCAGGACCGTGATCGCCAGCAGTTGCCACCGGTGCGCGGTACTCATCGTGCCTTGCTCATGCACCGGCGTACATCGGCTTGTACTCCGACAACCTCAGCCAGCCCTTCACGATGCGATAGATCACCCAGATATAGGCGATGGGCAGTATCAGCAGGCCGATCCCCACGAACAGTGTCAGCACGCCCACGATCATCCACAAGAGGCAGAACCAGAAGGTGTTGATCTGCCACTCGAAATGCGATTCGAGCCAGGTGCCGCGCACGGCGTCCCTTTTGACATAGTTTACGATGACGGCGACGATGAAGGTGATCCCGATCAGGAAGGAGGCGGCCTGCAGTGCATACACCGCGGTTGTGATGTCCTTGGCCACCTTCTCTCCCGGGGGTTCAGAGTGCATTCGCCGCGCCTCCATCCCGATGTCTTCCTGCCGCCGCATCGCTACCGCTCCTTGAATCGTTGTCTCAAGGATAGCCGCTCTCCTGCCTGGGAAACCAGCAATGCGCTGGCGAATGGCTTCTGCCGGCTCATTGGTTACCATGCCTGCTGGCGGACACGAACGAAACTGCTGCGGTAACGGAGACGGACATGAAAATCACGGTTCTTGGCGCGGGGGCCGGCGGCAGCGCAACGGCTTTCGATTGCGCATCTCACGGTCACGAGGTGCGTCTGTTCGACTTCAGCGGCTTTCCGGACAACATCGCCGCGATCGCGGCGCAGGGGGGCATCCATGCGGAAGGCGATATTTCCGGTTTCGGCGCGGTCGCCTATGCGGGCCATGACATCGACCAGGCGCTCCAGGGCGCCGAGCTGGTGTTCGTGGTCGGGCCGGCATACAGTACCGAACCCTTCGGCCAGGCCCTGGCCGGAAAACTGCGCCCCGGCCAGGTGGTCGTCGTCACGCCGGGTTCCTGCGGCGGGGCCCTGGCCTTCAAGAAGGCCGCAGGCCTGGCGCCCGAAGACGAAAGTGTCCGTGTCGCCGAGACCTCCACCCTGCATTACGCCGTACGCGTGCTGGCGCCCGGAAGGCTTCGCGTGTTTCTGAAGCTCAAGGCCGGCAACCTGCTCGCCGCCCTTCCCGGCCGGCACACTGCCGAGATCCTCGCGCTGCTGGCCGACGTCTACCCGGGAATGGAGCCGGCGCGAAATGTGCTCCAGACCAGCCTGCAGAATGCCAACCCGGTGATCCACCCCGCTGTGACCCTGTGCAACGCGGCTCGCATCGAGATGACCAGTGGCGATTTTCTCTTCTACGAAGACGGCGTGAGTGACGGCGTGGGCCGGCTGATCCAGGCCGTGGACCGGGAACGGATCGCCATCGGCCGCGCGCTGGGCGTCGAGATTCTTCCCGACCCGCAAATGGGCGTGCGGCAGGGGTACATGCTGGAAGAGGATTATGGGAAAGGTTATCGGCTGGCCCCGGGCTTTCGGGGCATAGGCGCGCAGCCGCAATTGGAGCATCGCTACCTGAACGAGGACGTGGGTTACGGCCTGGTGTTCATGTCGAGGCTGGCCCGGCAGGTCGGCGTGCCGGTGCCGGCGATGGAAGCAGTGATCCGCCTCGCCTCGGTCGTCATGGACAGGGACTACGATGCGGAAGGCCTGCGCACGCCGGCCGGTCTCGGCCTCGAGGGCCGGTCGGCGGAAGCGTTACGGGCGGTGGTGGAAGGCGGGG
>JAABSN010000471.1 GCA_011390385.1 Thioalkalivibrio nitratireducens
CTTGACTGTTTGCGATCATCCCGCAAGCAAAGTATATCAAAAAAATAGCATCACATCACATAAATTAAACATGTATATGATATGCAGCGTATTTAATCGCCTCTTTCGGAATCGATAAGGCAACGCGCCGTCGATGGCGCCAGCCGAAGGTCGCGCTTGTTCCTTGCGTTCACCGAAGGTCTCGCGATGAAAATTGCCCCTTGCCGCCTGACTGTGTTTGTTCTCGGCCTGCCGGCGCTGCCGGCTTTCGGTCTTTGCGGTCAGCCCGGGCAACGGGTGTTGCGCAACGTCCACGTCATTGCCATGAACGGACAAGCGCCGCCGCCGGGACGGGTAGCTGCGGGTATCCGGCGCAAACGGCTGCGCCCGCGGCACAATTCGGGCCGGTTGCTCTTGGATTTCGCTCCTTGATGGTCGTGGCATGGATATATGGTCGGCAATCGATTCGTGGTGCGCTATGCTTTCACCCTGCATACCCCAATCGGCCGCATGGCCCACTAGAAACTTCGCGCTGCGAGGCCCGGAAATGAACAGAATTTTCAAGCTTCTCCTGATGCTCGCGGCGCTGGCTTTGGCCGCGCTTGCCATCGCCGGAGAAGACCCGGCGGTCAACGAAATCCGCGAACTGCTGGACGCGTTCCTGGCCGGCGCCTCGGCCAACGACGTCGAGATGCACGACCGCTTCTGGGCAGAAGATCTGGTCTACACCAGTTCAGCCGGAGAGCGCTTCGGGAAGTCCGAAATCATGAAGGGCCTGACCGAGCCGCCGTCGCCCGATGACCGGGACCAGACGATCTACAGCAGCGAGGACGTGGACATCCGCCTCTTCGGCGATATCGCCGTGGTCACGTTTCGGCTCGTGGCCGCGGATCTTGCCGAGGATAGCGGCGGCGAGTTTTTCAACACCGGAGTACTGCAGCGCCGCGCCGGCCAGTGGCGGGCGTTTACCTGGCAGGCCACCCGCATTCCGGAGACGAACGAGTAAGGTATTGTCAAGTGCAGGATTTTTTCGCCTGCATTGCGGTTCCGTGTAGCGTGGTGAAACAATTTGTCGGTGGTGTTCACGATGTTCTCGATCCTCTATCTCGCAGCCGTCTCGTGCCTCCAGGATCGGAAGCAGGTTGATGAGCAGGCCCGGAGCGGGTAGCAGTTCGCCCGCCTGGCGACGCTATGCCAGGGCGGCTGCAAGTTTCCGCTGAAACGTCGACGTCGGCGCGGCCCCGCTCGCAGCGCTGCGCATCAGAGATGGGCCGCCGTGCCGAGTTGCTCGAAGTCTCTTCAAACCGCGTCGAGCTGGTCCGGTTTCCGCAATGCGATCTTTGCAACGGCAGAAAAACCGACGACTTTTCCCGGTTTCGAATAATCGCCGGGTTTTACGGCACCGAAAGCTGCGAGCGAAACTCCATGGCGGCAC
The DNA here is from genome assembly GCA_011390385.1 of Thioalkalivibrio nitratireducens. The sequence goes on from JAABSN010000471.1 coordinate 1,415, forward strand.
TCCGGCGACCCAGAACACCGGATGACTGCTGCACAGGCGCTGGCCATTCCGATCGCTCAAACTGGGGGGGCATCAACGCAGCAAGCGCCCATGACGAGCCATTCAATCGACCGGCTTGGAGCCGGACTGACCGTGTTCGTCACGATTTCCATCTGGAGCCTGCTCGCCTGGCGGCATTTTCACGGCTTCTGGATGTGGTCAAGGAGCGTCCGCTGCGGGGCTGGCAGGTCTGGGACTGACGCCAGCGGCCTCCTGAATCCAATCGAGATTAAAAACTCGATGAGATCGTATTGCAAATAGGACCCGCTCTCGTTACGATACGCATTCCTATCCGTACCAACTCAGGAAGCTTGCCAAGATGTTGCTCTCTTTCCCCCCAAAATCAGCGCTGTCCTGCGCCATTTCCGCTTCACTGCTGCTGGCCGCCGGCACCCTGCAGGCCGCCGAAACCGAGATTGCCGAGTCCGGCCAGATCGACGCGGAGCTGGTCTCAGTGGACTTGCCGAGAATCCGGGTCGTCGCCCCGGACCTGTTGAACCGGTCCCTGACGCCGGGCGCGGTCTACACAGTCACCCCCGAAGATATCGAAGAAGTTCAGCCGCGCTCGACCGAAGACATTCTGCGGCGCGTGCCCGGCATTTACATCAAGCGCGAGGAAGACAGCGCGGTGGTGACCAATATCGGGGTGCGCGGCCTTCCAGCCGGCGACTACAAGACCCTGGTGCTCGAGGACGGGGTGCCGATTCAGCCCGGTATCTTCGTCGGCAACGCACGCTACTTCAATCCGCGCGCCCAGCGCATGGAAGGCGCCGAGGTGCTCAAGGGTGCCTCCTCGCTGCGTTTTGGACCCAACAATATTGGCGGTGTAATCAATTTCCTGACCCGAACGCCGGATGACGGTCTGGCCGTCACCGGCCAGATGGGGTCATGGAATACGCGCGAGGCCAGCGTGGATATCGGCGGCACCTCGGCATCGCGCGAGGCCCGCTTCGGCGTCATCGCAACCCGGGCCACCAGCGATGGCTGGAACGACAAAGACTGGGAAATGACCGATTTCATGGCCAAGGCCGGCAGCGCGATTGGTGATGGCCATCATGTCGGGGTAAAGTTTTCCTACTACGAAAACGACGCCAATATTTCCTACCGCGGTTTTTTTGAAGACGCCTATGATGCTGGTGCCACTTTCAATCCGGCACCCGACGACTTCTTTCTGACCGACCGCATCGCATTCGATCTCAACCACGAGTGGGAGATCAACCGGGATCTGCGTCTGCAGACGGTGTTTTTCTGGAGCGAGATGAGCCGGGAATACTGGCGTTTCCTGGTGGATGGCGCAACGACGAATGGCGACGGGTTGACGGTGTGGAATTACACC
>JAABSN010000047.1 GCA_011390385.1 Thioalkalivibrio nitratireducens
CGGTCCTGGTTCCAGGCCTGGGGGGCCTCGAACGGTGCAATTCGCTGCGCTCATTGACACCCTACGCTTGCGCCTTTGATGTTTCTGGGCTGGCAGGCATGGTCATGACAGTTTGCGTGAAAGACCCCGCGTAGGGTGCCGTGAGGCGAAGCCGAACCGCACCGTTCCGACGCTGGTCCTGGCTCCAGGCTGCCGCGTTCGAACGGTGCAATTCGCTGCGCTCATTGGCACCCTACGCCATTCGTGCGGTTGGCTGCGGTCAATTCGCGAAGAACGGGAGACGCTCCATCAAGCCGCGCAGCCCGCCCACTTCCTGACCCACGACGATGGGGCGTCCGGCCCTTGCGTTCTCGACATGGTCGGGGAAGTTCAGTTCCAGGACGGCCATGGTGTTCTCGGCATGTTCGTCCAAGTCCAGGGCGGTGTAGCTCTGGTAGAGAATGGCCAGTGCCTGCGGCATCACATTGGCGCCCTGATAGCGTTCCACCACGTACCGTGCCCGCTGGGATGCCGCCACCCATGCCTTGCGTTCGACGTAGAATTGAGCGACGCGGAGTTCGTGCGCCGCCAATGCATTGCGGATGTAGATCATGCGTTCACGCGCATCTTCCGAGTAGATGCTGTCCGGGAATTCGTTCACCAGCCGCCCGAAATCCTGAAACGACTGCTGCAGCGGCTCGGTGTCCATTTCTGACGGATCCATCGGGAAGAAGCGGCTCAGGAAACCGGTGTTCTGGTCGTAATTGACCAGGCCGCGAAGATAATAGGCATAGTCGAGATTGGGATGACGCGGATTCAACTGCACGAAACGATCGATTGCTGCGAGAGCGGCCTCGGTTTCACCGGCCTTGTAGTAGGCGTATGGAATCTCGATCTGGGCCTGTTGGGCGAAGCGCCCGAACGGGAATCGCGCTTCCAGAATCTCGTAGTACTCCACCGCCGTCGTATAGTCGCCGCCGTTGAGCGCCGCCTTGGCTTCGCTGTACAGCTGGCTGGCGGACCAGTTGCGGGTTGGGTCCTCGCGTAGGCCGGCGCAGCCGGACGCGGTTATGATGACGATCAGAATGATCAACGAACGGGCCAGGGACACGGCGGAGCCTCGATTGCTATGCATGACGCAAGGATTCTACAACAATGCGGGTTTCCGCCGCGCTTGACCGATGACGAATGAACTGCAGGCGGAACTCCCTCCGGAACTTGCGGGCATGCGCCTCGATGCAGCGCTCGCCCGGGTTCTTACCGCCTACTCCCGCAGCCAGTTGAAGCAATGGTTGCAGGAAGGAGCCTTGACTGTGGACGGCGCGCAGCCGTTGCCGCGCGCCACCGTCCGTGGCGGCGAGCAGGTTTGCCTGCAGATTCCCGATACACCGGTATCGACCGCCCAACCGGAGCCGATCGCGCTGGAGGTGGTACATGCCGACTCCGCCCTGATCGTCATCAACAAGCCGGCAGGCCTTGTCGTGCACCCTGCCGCCGGGCATCGCGAAGGCACACTGGTCAACGCACTGATCCATTACGCACCGGAGCTCGCGGCGTTGCCACGGGCCGGGATCGTGCATCGCCTGGACAAGGAAACCACGGGGCTTCTGGTTGTCGCGCGCACAGCGGCGGCGCAGACGAACCTGGTGCGGCAACTCCAGGAACGCAGCGTGCATCGGGAATACCGCGCGCTGGTTCAGGGCGTGCTGATCAGCGGCGGAACAGTCGATGCACCCATCGGCCGCCACCCGGTCGACCGCAAGCGCATGGCCGTGGTCGCGGGTGGAAAACCGGCAGTGACCCACTATCGTGTGCTCGAGCGCCTGCGGGCGCACAGCCTGCTGGAGGTCCGTCTCGATACCGGAAGAACGCACCAGATCCGGGTCCACATGGCCAAACTGGGGCATCCGGTGGTCGGCGATCCAGCCTACGGGGGGCGTCCGCGCCCGGTGCGTGGAATGGGCCCGGACGCCGCCGGAGCTCTCGCGGCGTTCCACCGGCAGGCACTGCATGCCGCGATCCTGGGGCTCGTGCACCCGCGGACCGGCGAAGAGTGCCGTTTCGAGGCCCCGTTGCCGGCCGACTTCCAGACACTGCTGGATGCATTGCGCGCCGATGCCGTCGCGGCGGAGGATGAACAGGGAAAGTCATGAGCCGTATCCCGCTGCTGATTCCGGACTGGCCACTGCCGTCACAAGTGCGAGCCATCCAGACGACCCGCGCGGGCGGCTTCAGTAGCGGGCCGTGGGCCAGCCTGAACCTGGCCCTGCATACCGGCGACGACCCCGCGATCGTGCACAGCAACCGGGTGCATCTCGCGCGGGAACTCGCTTTACCACGCGTACCCGCGTGGCCGCGCCAGGTGCATGGCGCCGGGGTCGTTTCCGCCGCCAGGCTCAGCGGCGACACGGAAGCGGATGCGGTCGTTGCGCGGGCAGTCGGACAGGTCTGCAGCGTGCAGACCGCGGACTGCCTGCCGGTCCTGTTCGCGAGTGCCGACGGCCAGGAGATCGGCGCCGCGCATGCCGGCTGGCGCGGCCTCGCCGGCGGAATACTGGAAGCGACGCTGCAGGCGATGGAGTATCCGCCTGACGCCATTACCGCCTGGCTGGGGCCGGCGATCGGACCGGAAGCCTTCGAAGTCGGTCCCGAAGTTCGCGCCGCCTTCCTCGACCGGGACCCGGCAGCCGCCACCGCATTTCGCCCGGGGCTGGGTGATCGCTGGCTTGCCGATGTCTACCAACTGGCCCGGCAACGTCTGGAACGCGCCGGCGTGCGCGAGATTCACGGAGGAGGGCGCTGCACGCACCGCGAGTCCGACACCTTCTTCTCCTACCGCCGCGACGGCGTCTGCGGGCGCATGGCAACGCTGATCTGGCGGGTCTCCTGAGTGTGGGCCGAAGCGGGTCACGGTTCGTAGGGAGTATCGCCCTCGTCGGCTTCAGGCTCGACAGCCTCGAGTTGCTCCATCAGCGTGATCGCAACCCCGAGGAAGTCGGCGTCGGTCACGAGGCCGCGCAGTTCCCCGTCGCGGATCACCGGCAGGCAGCTGCGCTTGCGCCGCAGCATCAGCAGCGCGGCATGGCGGACATTGCTGCGCTCATCCACCGTTTCGAGATCACGCACCATCACCTCGTGCACATGGCGCGGCCCATTGCTGCCGGCGAGCAGCACGTCGGTCTGCGCAACCAGCCCGAGCAGACTGCCGGAGGCATCCAGGACCGGCACATGGCGGATCCTGTGCTGCGCCATCAGGCGGCGGACGTCATCCACGGTTGCGTCTGGCGGGACGACCACGAGATTCTGTCGGGGTGTCATGATATCGCTGATGTCGAGCATGATTTCGGCCTTTCCTTGGTTGTGCGTCCATCTTCGCGCTCTCCCGCGCGCGGGTGTTGATCTACCTCACATCCACCGCCGCCGTTCCTCGTCTGGAACGAACAAGAGCCATGGCCCGAGCCCGGCGTATCGTGTCCGGTGAATGCGGCGCGTGCACAAGATGCGTCCTGATTGGAACGGAAGCTCCGCAGCGAGTGAATCATTGGGATTCGGTCATTGCGAGCGTAGCGCGGCAATCCATTTGGGCCACGGGAAGCCCCAGCGGCATGGATCGCCGCGTCGCTGCGCTCCTCGCGATGACGGTGTTGATCTGCTTTCTCGCAGCTGCGGACCTTCCGTGCTAATCAAGTGGATCGATGGATGCATCCCCCGCGCCGGAATCCCGTGCATAGGCATTGATGAGTCTGTTCACGGGATGGGTCATGGACACCCCGTGACATGGATCAAAGTGTTTCTCGATGGTTGCTTCTAGTATGAACGGGTCGGGTTGCCGATGGCGGCCCCGGCGCTGATGACCCGTTGATCAAGCGAAGGTGGACTCATGGGAATACCGAGTGAACTGACTGTCGGTGCGGCGCTGACGCAGCGCGCGCAGAGCAGGTTCTGGCCGGCGCGGCTGGATTTCCTGCAGAGTGCTTCGGGGCTGTTTCTGGCCCTGTTCCTTTGGGTGCACCTGTTCGCTGAAGCCTCGATCCTGTTGGGCAAGGACGCGATGTATCGGGTCACGCTGTTCTTCGAGGGCTATTACGTTTTCGGAACTCCGTATCCGATCATCATCACCCTGTTTTCCCTGTTCATTCTGGCCTTTGTCGTGCTGCACGCGGTGCTCGCCGTGCGCAAGATTCCGGTGACCTACCGGCAGTACCGGTTGTACCGGGACCATCAGAAGTTGCTGCGGCACGAGGACACGACGCTCTGGTGGGTCCAGGTCTATACCGGTTTCGCGTTGTTCTTTCTGGTTTCGGTCCATCTGTACACGATGATTTCGCAGCCGGCCAACATCGGACCCTTCGCGTCATCCGATCGGGTGGTCAGCGAATGGATGTGGCCGCTGTACGTGCTGTTGCTGATCACCGCTGTCGTCCATGCGGCCGTCGGTTCCTACCGCGTCGGCGTGAAATGGGGCTGGTTGCCCGCGCGCGGGCCGGAACAGGGCCGCCGCCGGCTGAAATGGCTGATGCGGGGCTTCATCATCTTCTTCCTGTTGCTGGGGTTCACGTCGCTTGCGACCTACATCAGCATTGGCCTCGACCACCGCGACCAGTACGGCGAGAGGTACGTCCCGACCTGGGAGAGGACCGTGCCTTCTGATGTCGAGCTTCCGGAGGAACTGCCATGAAGGCCGTGTATACCGATGTGCTGGTGATTGGCGGCGGGCTGGCCGGCCTGCGCGCGGCGGTCGGAGTTCGCCGACGCGGGCTGGACGTGCTGGTGCTGAGCCTGGTTCCGGCCAAGCGTTCGCATTCGGTTGCCGCACAGGGGGGTATGCAAGCCAGCCTGGGCAACGGCGCGATGGGTGCGGGCGACAACGAGGACATCCATTTCGCCGACACGGTGCGCGGCAGCGACTGGGGGGCGGACCAGCGCGTGGCGCGGATGTTCGTGAACACGGCGCCCAAGGCAATCCGCGAGCTGGCGGCCTGGGGTGTTCCCTGGAGCCGCGTCGCCCGTGGTGATCGCGAATCGGTGGTGAACGCCGAGAAGATCACGATCACGGAGCCCGACGAGGCCCACGGTCTGATCACCGCACGCGACTTTGGCGGCACCAAGAAATGGCGTACCTGTTACACCTCGGACGGTACCGGTCACACGATGCTCTATGCGCTGGGCGACCAGACCATCGCGCACGGCATTCCTGTGCTCGAACGCCAGGAAGCCATGGCGCTGATCCATGAAGGGGGGCGGTGCCACGGCGCGGTGGTGCGCGACCTGATCACCGGCGAGCTGACCGCGTACCTGGCCAAGGCGACCACGATCGCCACCGGCGGCTATGGCCGACTTTACAAGGTCTCGACCAACGCGATCATCTGCGAGGGGACCGGCATCGCGCTGGCGCTGGAGACGGGGGTGGCAACACTGGGCAATATGGAAGCCGTGCAGTTCCATCCGACGGCCATCATCACCGCCGGAATCCTGACCACCGAGGGATGCCGCGGCGATGGCGGGGTGCTGCGGGATGTCGATGGTCACCGGTTCATGCCCGATTACGAGCCGGAAAAGAAGGAGCTCGCATCGCGCGACGTCGTGTCGCGGCGGATGACCGAACACATGCGCAAGGGCAAGGGCGTCCCGTCGCGTTATGGCGATCATCTCTGGCTGGATATCACCGGTCTGGGTCGTGCGCACATCGAGAAGAACCTGCGTGAGGTCAAGGACATCTGCGAGTATTTCCTGGGCATCGACCCGGTCAGCGACTGGATCCCCGTTCGTCCCACTCAGCACTATTCGATGGGCGGCATCCGCACCGACCACACCGGACAGAGCCAAAACCTGAAAGGCCTGTTCTCCTGCGGCGAGTCGGCGTGCTGGGACCTGCACGGGTTCAACCGGCTCGGCGGCAATTCGGTGGCCGAGACGGTGGTCGCGGGAATGATCGTCGCCGAGTTCATCGCCGACTACTGCGAGTCGGAGGCGGGCGAGCTGAATGTCGAGACCGGCCTGGTGCGTGGTTTCCTCGATCGGGAGCGGTCGCGTCTGGATGCCCTGCTCGACGGCACCGGTGGCGAGAGTGCCAGCGAACTGCGGGAACGCATGGAAACGGTGATGATGGACAAGGTCGGGATCTTCCGGACCGGCGACGAACTGGAACAGGCGGTGAGCGAACTGCAGGATATCCTGGTCCGCAGCCGCAATATCACGCTGCGCACCAGGGCCCGGGGTTCGAACCCGGAACTGGTTGCGGCCTACCGATTGCAGAAGATGATCAAGATCGCCCTCTGCGTGGCCCAGGGGGCACTGTTGCGCACCGAAAGCCGTGGCGCCCATTTCCGCGAGGATTTCCCGCAGCGCAATGATCGCGATTGGCTGAAACGCACGCTGGCGACCTGGCCCGACGAGTCCGCGGACCTCCCGACGATCGCGTACGAGGATATCGACGTGAAGGACATGGAACTGCCGCCCGGCTTTCGTGGCTACGGGGCGCGTAACCATGTCGACCATCCGGACACCGAGGCGCGGGTTGCCGAGGTCGAGCGGATCACCGAGGGCCTGTCGGAGGCCAACCGTTTCGAGCGCCAGTCGGCGTTGATGGAATACGAATCCCTGCTGCCGGAAAAATATCGTGGCAGGAACGAGCGTCTGACGGAGAGATTGCCATGAATACCAGCAGGCAGGGGTCGGTGGACCCTGATGCTCCGGCGCGGAGGTTGAAAATCAATGTCCTGCGATACAATCCGCAGGAGCCGGATATTCCGCCGCATCTGCAGACATTCGAACTCGACGAAGCGCCGAGCATGACGTTGTTCGTGGCCCTGAACGATATCCGCGAACGACAGGACCCCTCGCTGCAGTTCGACTTCGTCTGCCGGGCGGGTATCTGCGGCAGTTGTGCGATGCTGATCAATGGCCGCCCCGGGTTGGCCTGCCGGACGCTGACCAGCAATCTCGGCGAACGTATCACCCTGGCGCCGCTGCCCTTCTTCGAGTTGATCGGCGACCTTTCGGTGAACACGGGCAAGTGGATGCGTGGCATGAGCGAACGTCTGGAAGCCTGGATCCACGATACCGGTGCGGTCGATCTGCGCCGCCTCGAGGAACGCATGGAGCCGGAGCTGGCGGAACAGATCTACGAACTCGAGCGCTGCATCGAGTGCGGCTGTTGCCTTGCCGCCTGTGGTACCGCGCGGATGCGCCACGATTTCGTCGGGGCCGTTGGCCTGAACAAGATCGCGCGGATGCGGCTCGATCCACGGGATCAGCGAACCGACGCCGACTACTATGAACTGATCGGCGATGACGACGGGGTCTTCGGTTGCATGACCCTGCTGGGCTGTCAGGACGTCTGTCCGAAGAATCTCGACCTGCAGACGCAGATTGCCTACATGCGGCGCAAGATGCTGCGCGCGGCGGTGTTTCCCGGATCATGACGTGACGCTGTGATGCGGATGCCCCTTGGGACAGAAGGCGCGCTGTAGTGCCACAACAGGGAGACGATCTATCAGCGTCGCCTCGGGTTCAGATGTCTTGCCGGGGTAGCCTGATGACTTCCACTCTGACCCGCACCAGACCCCGGTCGATCATGCCGAGATCCCGGGCGGCCTGGCGCGAGAGGTCGATGACACGGCCGGCCTTGAATGGTCCACGATCGTTGATCGTGACGACGACGCTCTTCCCGCTATCGGCCCTGGTGACGCGAACAATGGTGCCGAACGCCAGCGTCCTGTGCGCCGCGGAGTAATCGTTCTGGTCGAAGCGCTGTCCGCTGGCCGTTTTTCGACCCTGGAAGCGATCATGGTAAAACGAGGCGATGCCGGTTTCGGTATGCCCCGGTTTGATGTCTGCCGAGCCCGAAAGTGGGAAGGCGGCAAGCAACACCAGCGATACGACGAGTGCTCCCCACCGAATACGGTGGAGTGTCCATCCTTCGGGCCAAACGTTATTCTTGGAATCCGACATTCCCGCGGAGCATAAACAAACCCTTATGGATGATCAACCCCATTGGACGTAATGGCCCATGAAGGGTGCCGTGAGGCGGAGCCGAACCGCACCGGGACGGCGCTTCGGCCTTCGGGCCTCGAACGGCGCAATTCGCTGCGCTCATTGGCACCCTACGTCCTTCATCGGGAGTGCCGGGCGCCTGTGACATGAAAGTTGGACCGGTTTTGCACTGCTGGTCGAGGAAGTGTCCATCCGGGCGCGGTTTCCTCGATTCGGAGACAGTCGTTCGGGCCCTGAGCCCGTTGCTTACGGAGGTAAGCGGATGGAATCGTTTCGCTGGGATCAATACTACGTAACCGGGCTGGAGGAGGTCGACGCCCAGCACATGCGTCTGGTGGCGATGATCAACCGCCTTGGCAATCTGGCCGCGGATCCCGGCGGACCGCATGCGGACGAAATCGCCTCGGTGCTTGCAGAACTTGCGGAATATGCCGTCTACCATTTCACGGAGGAGGAAGGTCTGATGCGCGAGGTGGACGTCGATCGACGCCACCGTTGTGCTCACCGGCGTGAGCATCAGGGCTTCACCGAGGAAGTGGCGCGCCTGGCAACGGATACCGTGTCGCCCGATCGTCTGAATCACTTGCTGAAATATCTCGTCAACTGGTTGGCCTACCACATTCTGGGGTCGGACCAGTCGATGGCGCGCCAGATCACGATGATCCGGAGCGGAGAGACGCCCGCCGCCGCCTACGAGATCGACGATCGCAAGGGTATCCGGGTGACAGAGCCCCTGGTGGTTGCCCTGAACGGACTGTTTCAGCAGGTATCCGAGCGCAACCTCGAACTGCAGCAGCTCAATCAGTCGCTCGAGGCCAAGGTTGAGGAGCGTACCCGGGAGCTGGCGCTCGCCAACAGGCATCTCGAGGAACTATCGCTGACCGATGTGCTGACCGGCCTGCCCAATCGTCGCCATGCGTTACGGCGGCTTGAAAGCGAGTGGAATAGCGGTCTTCTGCTTGCGTGTGTGATGATCGATTGCGATGGCTTCAAGCAGGTGAACGATACCCACGGTCATGATGCCGGCGACATCGTCCTGAAAGCCGTCGCCCAGGCGCTCAGGGATCATGTGCGGACGGATGATCTTGTCAGCCGCCTTGGCGGTGACGAGTTTCTCGTGATCTGTCCGCATACCGGGTTGCCGGGCGCGGTGTATCTGGCGGAACAGCTGCGTGCGACCATCGGCGGCATGCGCGTGAAGGCCGGGGATGGTTATTGGCAGGGCAGCATCAGCGTTGGCGTGGCCGTCCGCACCGAGGAGATGGGCCGCCCGGATGATCTGATCAAGGCCGCGGACGACGGTGTGTACCGGTCCAAGAAGGGTGGGCGCAATCGGGTCTCGACGGTGCAGGACGGGGCGTAGGGATCGCCCCGCGAGCTCGAGGCCGGCCCGGGGCTAGCGGCTATTCTTCTGCTTCTCGGCCTTGGCCGCCCGTTTCTCGAGCAGGCTTTTCGCCGGCTTCTTCTTGGTGTCTCGTTTCTGATCCATCCCCTTGCTCATGACCGCTGCTCCGTTGTTTCCGTCGGGTTGTCGTCCGGCCTGGAGCGCGCCTGCTTTTTCTGGCGCTTTTCCTCCTGCTGCCGGACTTTCTTCAACTCTCGCTGCTTCTTGTCATACTGATAGTTTGGTTTGGCCATGCGGTCTCCGAAAGTGGTGGAACCGCTGCCGCAGTGATGCCGGGTACAGCGTGTTCGGTGGATCGTCTACCCCAGCATACCACCTTGACAGAGCACTGGAAGACGGGATAAGGCCGAAGTGGGCAGGAACCGGGCGTCACCGGTCGGATCTGCCATTCCATCGCCCCGCTTGGCGCACAAGGTAGAAGCAGACGACGGCTGCCCGCTTTATGGCGTAATTCCCGGTCCGGGTGATGGCAAACGGCGCCCGTTCACGGGTTGTGAAATAGTCGGATGATGAACTGGAACTTCGATCTCACCTATACTCGCCTCCCCGACGCGTTCTTTGCGCGGGTCGAGCCGACTCCCGTTGCTGCCCCGACGGTCGTACTACTGAACCGGGGCCTTGCTGTCGAAATGGGCCTCGACCCGATGGCGTTGCAGGACTCGGGGGTCGCCCCGCTTCTTGGTGGCAACCGGCGGGATTCATCGAGTGAACCGATTGCCCAGGCGTACGCGGGGCATCAGTTCGGGCATTTCACGCTGTTGGGGGACGGACGCGCCCATCTGCTGGGAGAACACATTGCCCCCGATGGCAGCCGCGTCGACGTGCAACTCAAGGGCTCGGGTCCGACGCCGTATTCACGACGCGGTGACGGGCGTGCGGCGCTCGGCCCGATGCTGCGCGAATACCTGATCAGTGAAGCGATGCGAGGCCTGGGCATCCCCACCACCCGGAGTCTGGCGGTGGTGGCGACCGGCGAGCCGGTGTTCCGCGAGGAAGCGCTTCCGGGGGCGATACTCACTCGGATTGCAGCCAGCCATATTCGCGTTGGCACCTTCGAGTACGCGGCGGCACTGGATGCAGGCCTTGATGTACCGGGGCACCCCGGGTTCGCGGCCGAAAAGGGTCAGCGCGACCGATCGTCACGCCAGCCACCCGAACATGTGCGTGCGCTGGCGGATTATACGATTTGGCGCCATTATCCGACGTTGAGCGATCGGCCCGCACGGTATGTCGACCTGCTGAATGCGGTCATCGAGCGACAGGCGCTACTGATCGCGGAATGGATGCGCGTGGGTTTCGTGCACGGCGTGATGAACACCGACAACATGACCCTTTCGGGTGAAACCATCGACTACGGCCCCTGTGCGTTCGTGGATCACTATGATCCCGCGACCGTATTCAGTTCCATCGATCGTCAGGGTCGTTATGCGTTCGCGAACCAGGCACGGATCGGCCAGTGGAACCTCGCACGGTTCGCGGAGACGCTGCTGCCGCTGCTGGATCCGGACCCGAAGGCGGCCCTCGGTATTGCCGAGGAAGCCATTGGCCGATTCCCGGCGTTGTTCGCCGCTCAATGGCAGTCGGCGATGCGGTCCAAGCTCGGTCTGATCCACGAACAAGCCGATGACGTTGATCTGATCGAATCGCTGCTACAGTGGATGCAGCGGAGTGACTCCGATTACACCAATACGTTCCGTGATCTTGGCAGCCATGCCGCCATCGAGACCCCAAGCCTGGTGAACGCAGGCTTCGACGATCCGGAGTTCATGGCCTGGCACCAGCGCTGGAAAAAGCGGCTGATGGGGCAGGGCGTGGACATTGATGCAGCCATCCTGCGCATGCGCGCGGTCAACCCTGCGGTGATTCCGCGCAATCATCGTGTGGAACAGGCTCTCGCAGCGGTCGTGGAAAAGGGTGACCTGGAGCCGGTGCACCGGCTTCTCGATGTGCTTGCGGATCCCTATGATGGCCGTCACGACGATTCCGAGTACCGGCGCCCGCCGTTGCCGGAGCAGCGTGTCCACCAGACATTCTGTGGTACCTGAGCCGACGGTTCCTTCAAACGCTGAATCAAGGCGATCGTTGTCCTGAGCGCTGAACACAAGGCGGCACCTAATTAGCACGAATGCTCCGCAAGCCGGACTCGCGCATGAATTCACCCCGTCATTGCGAGCGCAGCGCGGCAATCCAAATGGCTCAGCAGAAACCAATGTGGGTTGGATCGCCACGTCGCTTCGCTCCTCGCGATGACGCCTTGGGCCTTAATTTTCCGATCTGCGGAGCATTCGTGCTAATCAGGAGGCGGCACGACTCAGCGTTTCGGTACGGAATTCTCCGCAGCACCCATGACGCGGCTTGGATTTCCTCGAATGACGCCTGGCCTCGGTTATCAGCTACGATGTGCCGGTAGCTGAAGGCGGTGAACAGGGAGTGATCGGGATGAATATCCTTGCCGGTATGCTTGGCCTGCTGCTCATCCTCGGGCTGCTTGTGGGCGCGGTTCTTGGCTGGGTCAGCGCCCTGAGCCTCGGGAGGCTGCGCCTGCGTCTGGCAGATGTCGAACGGGAACTGGCGCGATTGCGTCCGGCGCACAACGGGGACGCCGCAGCCGGGGACGGGGTGAAACCCGATCCTGAGCCGCCTGCCCCGAAGCACCCGGCCCCTGCGAATGGGGCGCCCCCGCCTGGAGAAGCGCCGCCGGCTGCAGTCGGCAGCCATGCACGATGGCCCACCAGTGGTTCCACGCAAGGGAATGGGCGTCGGGTCGTGGATGTTCCGCTCGCTGGCGTAGTGGGAAGGTTTCTCGTACGAATCCGCGACAACTGGATGCTCTGGCTCGGCGCATTCTGCGTTGCACTGGCCGGCATATTCCTCGTTCGCTACTCCATCGAACAGGGTTACCTCGGGCCGACCGGCCGAGTCCTGGTTGCTGCCGCCACCGGTCTGGCACTGCATGGACTGGCCGAGTGGTTGCGCCGGCGCATGCAACGGCGCTACGACGCGGTGGCCGCATTGGCGGGAAGCGCGAGCCTGGTTCTCTATGCGGCTTTTCTCGCCGCACTGCATCTCTATCAGCTATGGCCTCCGCTGGTGATCTTCGCGCTTCTGGCGCTGGTCTCGCTCGGGACCATGGCTCTGGCGTTGCGCCACGGACCGGTGCTGGCCATTCTCGGGATTTTCGGCGCCTTTGCGGTTCCGGCGCTGCTGGGTGGGGATGCCACCGATCTGCGGCCTGTGCTCGTCTACGGCGTGATCGTCTTCGCGGCCGCTTTCGTCCTCATGCGCCATGTGTACCGGCACTGGCTCTGGTGGGGCACCGTGGCCGGGGCCCTGTTCTGGTGGTTCGTTGCCGTGCATACCGGAGCCCAGACCGAGCCCTGGCTGGGGGTGTATCTCGCGGCGTTGGGCTGGAGCGTCCTCGCGTTGCGCGGGCGGAACTATTCACTGACGCGGGCGATTCCGGATCCGGACGGGAATGTTCGCTGGTGGCGGTCATTACGTTTCTGGCGAAGCAGTGGGTCCCCCGAGCGAGCGGGGCTGCTCGTGCTCGTTGTGGCCCAAGCCTACAGTATGGCGCTGGACCCGCAATGGAGTTTCGGGCCATGGATCTGGTTACCGCTCCCGGCGGTGATTCTGCTGGCCAGCCGCTTTGACGGCACGCTTCGAGTTTTGCCCTGGTTGACCCTTGCGGTGATCAGTGCGGGTCTGATCGGGGGTGCCCTGACCTGGAGCGACGCCGCGCCGCAAGTGTGGGCCATCGAACCGATTGATTCCGCGGACCAGAACGCGGTGCTCATGACCCTGACGCTGATGGCGGTCCTGTTCGGCGCAACGGGATTCTGGCGGCTTTGGGAACGACGCGATTGTGCGTGGGCGGCATCAATGGCCTTCATGGCACCACTGATTTTTCTGGGGCTCGCCCATGTACTGGTGTCCGATGCGCTTCCACACTGGATCATGAGCGCGTTGGCGTTGATTGTCGCGCTGGGCCTGGGCGGTTTTGCCGGAAAGCGTCTGCGCGCCGGGTTCCCGGATGCGATCGCGTTTTGGCAGATTGCCGCAGGCCACCTCGCGTATTCGCTGGCGGTTGTCATCAGTTTCGCCGATGCGACGTTGACCCTGGCGCTGGCGGTGCAGGTAGTGTCTTTGACGTGGCTGACGAGACGCTTCGATGTTCGGCATATGGACTGGCTGGTCAAGCTGGCGCTGGTCGTGGTGCTGGTCCGGTTGACGCTGAACCCCTGGCTGCTGGAGTACGGAGCAGATACGAACTGGGCGCTATGGACCTACGGGGGCAGCCTGGCACTGGTGTGGGCGGCGGGTATCCTCACCCGCGACGGCGAGCATCTGAAGCTCTGGCTGCGCGCAGGTGCATTGCATCTGTTGATCCTGTTTCTGCACACGCAGATCCGGTATCTGCTCTACGACGGCGATGTTTTCGCACCACGCTACGATTTCCTCGAGGTGTCGCTGAATACCAGCCTCTGGGCATCATTGTCATTGCTGTACTACTGGCGCAGCCGCCTCGGTCTGGGGCTGGATGGGTTCTACCGTGGGGTGTCTCAGATCCTGATGCTGCTCGCAGTGGGCAGCTACCTATTGCTGCTAACGGCGATGCATCCGTTCTGGGACCCGCTGAGCGCCGGGGCGATTGCCAGTACACCTCTGGTGAACCTTCTGCTTCTTGCGTATGGCCTTCCGGTTGTGCTCTGGGCGTTGGCCAGTCGTTACTACGAACCCGACCTGCGCGCCTTTTTCGTCTTGCTGACGGGAGTGGGGCTCTGGCTGTTCCTGAGCTTCGAGATCCGCCACCTGTGGCAGGGGCGACTCGATCTTTCCGATGCCTTCAGGGACGGCGAGTTGTATACCTATTCCGTGGTCTGGCTGGCAATGGCAACGGGAATCATGCTCGCCGGAACATTGCGCGGAGCCAGCGTCGTGTACCGGGGTGGCATGGGGCTCCTGGCGCTGGTCATCCTGAAGATCTTCTTCGTGGACATGGCCGGTCTGACCGGACTGCTGCGAGCCCTGTCCTTCATGGGGCTCGGCCTGTCCCTGCTGGCTCTGGCCCTTGTGCACCAGTATCTGCGCCAGGGATTGGGTCACTCGGGAGTCGAAGACAGGCAGCAGGGAGCCTGAGAGTCGTTGGGGAGGTGGCGTCTGTCAATGTGACTGCCAGCGTGAAAATCCAGCCACGGACAGACACGAAAAAGAAAACGGATCAAGCCCCTTGTCCGTGTCTGTCCGTGGTTGGGCTTGGCAACTTGCCGGGGGTGGGCCGCCGGCTATCGTCGTTAGCGCTCAGGACGGGTGCGCAGGTCCTCGACAGCGGTCTGGCCGCGGCGGTTCCCGATCATCACGGGTGCCTGGTCGGGCTCATCGATCGCAAGCTGGTCGCCATCCACCCACGGGGGCGGGGTGCATGGCCGCATTTCCATCACCTGCGAAGGTGTCGGGAACTCCAGTTGCGGAAACGAGATCTCGGGTGCATCGGGGTGAAAGGGGCTCTGCATGGTGAGCAGGACGGCTGTCAGGCCAAGCAGCATTGGTACGGTGGCCCGCTGTTCGTCCCGGGTCATTTGGCTTCGGCGGATGACGTACATGGAAGCGACTCCACAACTCTTCAGCCCGGAAGGATACGAGTTCGGACCGGGCTGGTTCAAGCCTCCGCAGAATCTTTCCGGTTGCTCGGTATCCAGTCGCGGACGATCGGAATATGGACGGCCATGACGATACGGGTCGCCCCACAATGGAAAAGGTGCAGGGTGCCAATGAGTGCAGCGAATTGCACCGCTCGCGAACCGGGCTTTGCACCATCGCCCGGGCGCGGGATGAGTGCGGCCTGCACCTCACCGTGTCCTGTGCAACGGAACCTGACGGCCATGGCCGAGCAACCATCGAGAAGAGTTTGCTGGCTCCGGGCTGCCGTGTGCGGTCTGGTCGGGCTGCTCTGTTGCCATGCAGTGATCGCCGATTCCTCCCCGCGCCGGCTGCATGCGATTTCGTCGCCACTGGCCCCGGTGGTGGCGACACTTGACGGTGCCACGGCGGAGGCGCGGCTGGAGTTTGCCCGACTGCTGGTCGAGGCCCTTGTCGACGCGTACCAAAGCGAGCTGGATCCATCGATCTTCCAGCGGCGGCGCGACGCCGAGGCACGACGCAAGTTGACGCGCTGGCATCAGTCCGTCTTGCCGCTACTTTCCGAGCTGCGAGCCACACAGGCAAACCTTTACGTAGCGAGCACCGTTTCAATACATATGGATCGACACCGCCAGATCCTGTTGTTGATCGACGGAAATCCGCTATGGGTTGCCTGGCCTCGCATCGACACCCAGATCCGGCTGGAACGGGAATTGGTCCGGGAGTTCTGCCGCCGTCACCCGTGTCAGCGAGGAACCACGGATGCGATGGAGGCCGGTGACGGCGGCGACGGGGTTCTGCACGGTCAGTGGGTGCTATCCCAGCGGCATCCCCCCGCCTGGGAGACCACCCAAGGTCTGCGTTGTGAATTCCGCGATATGGTGGAACGAGCTACCCACGAGGCACTTTGCCGCGCGGTGGTGCGGGACCTGCAAATGCTGGCCGATGCGCTGGAGAATGCGATCCGGGGCGGTGAGCTGGTTCAATGGACACGGTTGGCGCTGGAAGCCGATCCGGGATTTCCACCCCATCGGATCATCGTGAACGAGCGTGGCGATTACCTGCGATTGGCCGTCCCGGCACTGGATGGGGCTGCTGTGGATTGGCGGGCAGCGGGGCGCTGGCTGCGCTCGCGCGTTCAAGGTGAACCAGTCGGGATGGCAACGGTGGTGCGGGCTGTGGCGGCGCGGTAATGCACGGGATTTCCCGTAACGCATGGGGTCGTCCATGGGATGGTGTTTTATATTCAAAAACATAATGATATCGTTTTTTTGAAAAACTCCGTAGAGATTGAAGATCCAACTCCTTGACTGCACGATATGATCCCGGGATACTGATTTTGAAGCGTCGCGATTTCTGTCCGTTCGGTATCCAATAACGGAAGGAATGCGTTCCCACGTTGCGGTGGAGGTACCATGAAAGATGTCAAGGTGATTGTCTTCGGCAAGGAGAACGTCGGCAAAAGCACCCTGATCGGAGCGATCGAGCGCGGTGCCCTGCGCATCGACAGGAACAACATTACCGTCGCGATGGATTACGGCAGAGCCTTGGTTGACGGGATGAAGCTTCATTTCTTCGGTACCCCTGGGCAGCATCGTTTTGATTTCATGAGAGAAATTCTTTCGAGGGGCGCGAACGTCGGAGTAATGGTGCTGGATTCCACTGCAAGCCTTTCCGCTGCCGACAGCGAGCTGTTTGCGGAGTTGCAGCAAATGGGAATCCCCTGTCTGATTTTCGTCAACAAGACCGATCTCAAGAGCAGAGCAGCGAATACCGGAACAATCACCGAGGCGTTCTCGGGATGTCCGGTGATCCGGGGGTCGGCGATGATGGGCGATGGCGTCAGCGATCTGGTGGCATCGTTAGCCAGTCTGATGGCTGTGGAGTCGGAAACGCTGCAGTCGACTTTCTGAGGGTCGGTCGATCCGCAAGCCAACCAGGGCGCCAGATCATGGTCAGGTGCTTTCGGAATCGACGTTCCGTACAAGTCAAAGTCGCGACCTTGCCCGCGTCCCCCGCAGGGCATGTCTCGCCCGCGGACGCGGCGCAGGTGCGCCCGGTGCTGGCGGCCAACCCAATGCGGCTTCGTGAGAGTCGCGCTTCTACGCAGTCGATTATTCCAACGTAACGGGCCGCCCCCAGGGACCAGCCCTTGGGCGATTGCCCTTCATGGTCAGGGGGTGGCCAGCGCGTACGGCAGTCAGCACCCTGCGCCTCCGCCCGCGACAGATGGCACGGATCGTGACGACCGTTGACTTGACCGTCATGCCCCTTCACGCACTACCCGACATCGCACCGGATCAGTGCGTGCCGGTCGATGACGAACCACTGCTTTGGTGCAGACGCGTGCTCCGAATCACATGGGTCCAGCGATGTTCCTTCTGCCCGGTCGCAGTGGGGGCGTGCCCCGCCACTGTCAGATGCGCGACCAAGCCATCGCCCCTCGGCTGCCCGGCCAGGCTTCGGGGTGCCGGACAGACTCGCAAACGGCAGATCTTCCACGGAATACGCGAAGTTCATTGCGGGTTGAGCGGTGGCGCGATCGATGTGGCACGCGCAATGCATGATTTCCGTTGCATCAGCCATTGGCTCCATCTACGGCCCCGATTCGGACGTACAGTGAAAGCCGGACGCGCCGAGAGTGATTCGACCCACCGGGTTCCCGAATAACCTGCCATTGGCCTTTGCAACGGGAAGCACGGTAGCAGCGGTCGCGCCTCGAGGGCGAGTCTCTCGGGTCGGCTCGTGAAAACCGCCATTCGCAGCGGAGACCGCTGTTGTGCCTCTGGCAGAAAGGTGATCGTACCGAACCCACACCGAGAGGATCGGGTCATGAACGAAGAAATTGCCGGCAAGGTGATGGGACTCCGTGGTGTTCAGGGGACAGCCCTGATGGGTGCGATGGGTGACGTTGTCGAATCGACCATCGACGAAGGGCAGGTATTGGAGTTCATGGGGTTTCTCGGTGGCATGGTGCCTTCGTTCGAACAAGTGGCCAGTCTCGGGCGGGTGAAGGAGGTCATTCTCAAGGGCCCGAGCGACGACCTCATCACGATGTATCTGGAGAATGATCAGGCGCTCGGGGTGATTGCCGACAACCGGACGTCTGTACGCATCCTGAAGCAGCAGATTCACGACATGCTACAGTGGGACTGACCGATGGAAGACATCCTGAAGGATCTCGAGCAACTGACCGGTGTCGAACACGGGTGCGTTTATCATGGGGGCAGGATTGTCGCGACGACGTTTCCCCAGGTGCTGGACGACAACCTCGCCGCAATGGGCAAGATGCTCGAGCAGATCTTCAGCGGCGTTGAGAGTATTGGCAGGAGCCATAACGAGATCTACCTGGAACTCGATGAAAACTACCTCCTCGGGTATCGCATCGATCGCAATCTGATCCTGACCCTGCTGACCAGCAAGCAGATCAATTTCTCGCTCCTCCACATCTCGGTGCGGTCGGCGGGTGCGGCGTTGAAAGAGGCGGCCTTGCGCCCCCCTGACCCGGTCACGGAAAAACCGGCACCCAAGCAGCCAGCTGCCATGCCGAGTTCCAGTCCGCAGCAGGTTCCGGAGGAAGCCCCGTCGCGGGCCAGGACCGTCTATCGGGGCGTGTTCAGGAGTTAACGATCATTGCCACACACGCCACCGCCGGAGGCGAAAGGGGTAGGGTGTCAATGAGCGCAGCGAATTGCACCGCTCGAGGCCCGGAGGCCGGGGGCAGAGGCCAGCGTGGTTGCGGTTCGGCTTCGCCTCACGGCACCCTACGCAGGTTCTTTCACGTTGATGGGCGGAAGAGCCACGGGCTCTGTCGGTAGGCATCGGGGCATATTGAACCACAACGCATCGCCGATCAGCGGTACACTGGATGTGCAGCTTATCCAGCATGGTCTCCCCCCATCTTCCACAGGCCCCCATCAGGTATGTTCAATTCCGCAAATAACGTTGAAGAACTGATCCGCAGCTTCCGGATCGAAACAGCGATGATGAGTTACAGCAGCTTCGTTCCCCGTCTATACAATTTTTGCCGAAGTCTGGGGTTCGAACCGGGCAGGATGCTCCCCTCGCGAGCCTTCTGCTCCGACGAAAGCCAGGGTTATCCAACGATTCTGATCACCAAGCATTTCGGCACCTTTCCGTTCAACCATGGGCGCGGCGGGGCGATCGTGGCCACGCAGCGTCATGGACCTTTCGCGGAGCACGGTCAGGATCTGGTGATCATTCAGGCGAGTCACGTGGGTTACGATCCCGACAATCGTGAATTCGGTACCTATCGTCGGATTCATGCCGAGCGTGCTGAACACACGACGAGTTGCGGTAAACTCGCCGCCATAGCCACACCGTATCTGCAGGAATACCGGTTTGCGCAGCGAAGTATTGTGCTGGAGCGCTGCCAGGGGACGCTTTGTGTACGTATCGACAACGGATTGCTGAGAGGTAACCGGACCGAAGGGCTGTTCCTCAACCTGCGACGCCTGGTCGAACGTGACCCGGATGGGGATTTCACACCGATCCGTACCTACAGCACGTCGAAGAGCTTTGTTGCGGCCGCCTCGCTGCAGCGCGCATGGACGGATTCGGAACCACGAGAGGGTCAACGCATCCAGATCGGGAGCCGGCTGGTTCCGAACATGTTTTCCTTTATCCGCGAACTCGATGACACACTGGAGGGGCGTGATCAGCAGGAACTGGGCCTGATCGGCGCGATGCCCTGGATCGTGACATCGCCTCGCCCGCTGCTGGCGGCAGCGCAGATCAATACGCAGGTGGAGTTTGACCGTGCGTTTCGCACCGCTGCGCAGGCGCCGAGCTATCGCGGCAAGCGCCTGCTGCATATTTCAGGCCTGAATATCGACATTTCGCCGCAACCCGGGGAAACGTTCCCGAAGACCAACTTCGTTCCATGGGCAGCCTATATCCAGTCCCGGGACGGAGACCAGCGGATTCTTGAACAATCCGAGTTGCTTGCCGAATTGCAGGACCAGAGCGCCGAGAACCCGGATCAAGTCGATCTCGAGGCGGCCATCGCTGCCATGTCTTCGGAGGCTATGGTGCACGTGGCACTGGGGCCTGCAGGCCAGTGAGCCCTGCAGCAGGTTCGGTGTCGTGTCTATCGAGCCCAGCCGGACACGGGTGGTCTTCGAGGGTCCGTGGATCAGCGCCTGGCTGAGCTCGTCGAGCGGCAGGATTCCTGCCAGGTGACCAGTGGATCCGCCGAGCCGATGGGCGCAAGTTGTACGAGCGTCAGTTGTCTGCCCCAGACACAACCGG
>JAABSN010000472.1 GCA_011390385.1 Thioalkalivibrio nitratireducens
TGAAGTCGCCGCCGATGCCGAGCAGCGGAGTCGTGCCGTCAGAGATTCCGGCCTCCCAGAAGCCTGGTGTGCGGGCGATGATCTCTAGGCTGACAGCGGTGACATCGCTGGTAATCGCAAAGCCGAAGTCGCCATCGTTCTCACGGAAGATCGTGCTGTCAAGATTGTCGCCAATACCGTTGCGAGCGTAGAGATCCGCAGTACCGCCCAAGACAGCATTCGAGGTGACCCATCGTTCGATCCCGGTGCCGGCCCATCCATCGCTGGACAAGGCCGTGTTTGCGGCACCGACGTTATCGCCGAGGTCGTAAACATAGGTCGAGACGATCTCTGCGCTGGAAGTTGTAGCGACGACGCTGAACATAGCGAGTGAGCCGAGCATACAGAGCGATGACTTCAACATGGATTTCCTCCAAAAAGGGGTTTTAGAAACGGGTTGCGATGCACAATCGAGCGAGCTCATGGGTTCCTCCTGTTAAGGGTGGCTAAGAGAGACAGCATGCGAATTCGCATGGGTTGCCCGGCACGACACTGAGCCGGGCAGAGATGAACGGGTTAAGGGATCGGGTCCTCTGGGATCGATTCTTCTGCGGCCTGGACCAGCACGCGGATTTGGTCGAGGTGCTTGGGTTGAAAACCTGCGGTTAATTCGACGCGAATCGCAGTGCCGCCCTCGATGATTTGGATCGGGTCCACGTGATGCCCGATTTCGGCACCACGTAGGCCGATGGCGTCGCGGTCCATCACATTGCTGGGATAAGCCGAGCCGGGCGTACCGAGGGCCGCATCGGTGCTGACCAGCGTGGTCCCCGCCGCGATCACGCCAAGGATCGGCCGATCAAAGCGTATGATGCAGGCACCTGCCAGTTCAAGCTGTTGCTCTTCCATCGCCTTAGGGGTGTCAACATGCAGGAGGTAGACATCGACCTCTGAGCCAGCGGGGACGCGGTAATTAGCAAAGCCTTCATCCGGCGGCCAAGCCATCGGCGCAACCAGATCGACCGGCACGTCCTCGCCCAGGACCAGGCCTTGGCGTTCGACAAAGAGCTGAAGGCCGGCCGCCTCACGTAGCCCGGTGGTCAGATCGCCAGCGAGTTGGCCCATCCATAGCGTGTTGCGGCCTTCGATCCTTGGCCGAAGACTTGTACGCAAAAGGTCATGGGTAAACCGGCTTACATCCAATCCGACCCGTATCGGCACCTGTTGGCTGCCCATCGCGATGGCCTGCCCGGTAGTAAGTTCCATCGTGACCGCGGCAGTGGCAGGGGTCTGCTCACGATCCACGCGCACCGAACCCGCGATCACGTGCACCTCGGTCGCATCGGACACCGTCGCATCAACGCCAAAGCGTGTGCCCAGATCGAGGATATCCATGTGTGGCGTGCTGACGATAAAGCCCTTCGAGGAGTCGGTTTCGCAGATGCCCACGAGCTTGCCGGCGTGCAGGCTGATCGCGTTGTCGTTATTGCTGAACTCGATCGATGCGGGCGCTTCGACGATGGCGACCGCGCCGCGGTGGGTCGTGATCTCGGCGAAGCCGGCGGTGAGGGTGAATCGCTGGCCTGCGTGCAGTGGCGTCCCGCGCGATAAATCACGCTCCGCCCATTGAGCGTTCTGGGTGGCGGTGAGGGTGGCGACGATGTTGGCTTTTTCGATTTCGGGAGTCGTCGGCGTTTGATCCGCGACCTCGGGAGACGTAGGTTCCGCGCCGCGGCCGATCAGGGTGATGGCCAGCACAAACGCCAGCGCCACCGCGGCGGCCAGGCTCAGTGCTACCGCGTGTCGGCGGAGGGATTGGCCCACCAAGTCGATCCCGGCACGTGTCAATACTCCTGCCACGTGGGACAGGGTCATCTCGTCTTTGGTGTCCTGGAACTTGATCTCCGCATCGGTGATCGACAGCAGCGCAGTGGCCGAGTCCTCCGGCGACTGTCGCATCGCGTGCTGCAAGGCATCGATATCCACTTCACCCAGGAATCGGCTCAGATCGTCCTGCGCCAGCTCGCGGCGGATGTTGTTGTCCAGGTTCGTGGCCTGGACGAATGCCTCGCGGTTAGCCTCGCTTTGCGAAAGCCAGGCAGACAGCTCTGCGAACTGCGCTTCGCTCAGTTCATCGTCCAAGTAGGCCTGGATAAGGGGGTTTGGGTCCATCGGTCGTAGGTCAGCTTTCGTTGAGGCGATCTTCGATGCAGGTGCGCAGGGCCCCGCGGATGCGGTGCAGCGCGAGGCGAACGGCGTTGGCGGATAGGCCCAGGGTGTCGGCGATCTTGCCGGGCTTAAGGTCCTGGACGTAGCGACGCTTGAGCAGCGCGAGGCTCTTAGGCGGCATCTTCTCGATGCAGTCGGCCAGGGCGTCACGCTGCGCCTGGGCGCGGTCTGACAGTCGCTCGTGGGTGTCGGCCAACTGGCTGAGCAACTCGTTGTTGAAGCGGTGGCGGTCCGAGCCAGCCTTCGCGAAGAACTGCAACGCCTTGTTCCGAGCGATCCCCATCACCCAGCCGGTGAAGGACCGGGTGTGGTCAAAATTGTCGAATTTCTCGATGGCGGTCAGGGCGACCTGCTGCAGGAGGTCCTCAGCGATCGCGCGGTCGCGGATCAGTCCGTTGAGATAAGCCTCGACCACGGGCTGGGCCTGCATCCAAAGCAGCGTCAGGTTGTTTGCACGCGCATCTGACATATTCCGTCCTACCTTTACTTCCACTAAAAGGGGAGATTATTTCATGGCACTTCAGATTTTTTGTTACCAGGCCACAGACCCCTGTTTACAGGCGCTCCGGGCGTTT
>JAABSN010000473.1 GCA_011390385.1 Thioalkalivibrio nitratireducens
GCGGGACCGTCTGCTTCCTTCTTAATAGATGGCGGGGTGGTTTTCATCTTCGGCCCGCCTGCATTTCAGAGAGTTTCATTCGGGCCTTACGCGGCGCACCAATTGGCTCGACGCCCAGATTGACCCCGCCCATGGACGCGGCGACGGCGCAGCCGACCAGGCAGTCGAACCAGTGGTTGTCGGGTCGGCTCGGGCGGATCGCCCACTCCTGAATCATCCGGCCGTGGCCCTGAGTGCGGGTCCAGAACTCCGCGCCGGCCACGTGATCGGCGAAGAGCCGGTGGGCCGAGCCGCGCGAGGCGGTGTCGCCGAAGAGCGTGAGCGCCCCGCGATCACCCGGGGCCACCGCCAACCGAGCATGCAGAAAACTCTTCCAATAGTTCGTGTCGATCTGCACGTGCCGGAACTCGCTGGTCTTTGAGACGTTGGGCACATACCAGTGGTGGCCGTGGCGTTCACCAGGCCGACGCCGGTAGGTGGCCATGGGCTTGTTGCCCGCTTTGATCCCCACACCCTTGGACGGCATCGCCCCGGAACCCCCACCCGGAAGCTGGTGGCAGACGTTGGCCACGACCCCGGGAAGGTAGCCCGAGTCAATGAGCAGGCGCTCAATCCGGATTGAGCCCTCTCCCTGCGGGTAGTCCGTCGTCAACAGCGTCGTCGCCAACTGCTCCAGCCCAGCCTGCACCGCACCCTCCACTCCCGCGCCGGGCATCAGGTCACCGAGCGTCTTCTTCGCGTCGCGCAGCGAGAAGAGCGATCGCTTCTGGTCGGGGTAGGTGCCGTAGTCGATGACGTAGCCGGTGAAGTCCTCTGCCCAGGCGCAGACCACGTAGAACAACACCTTGTCATGCACATCGATAAATGCCGTGACACGCGTACACTCCAGCGGCACCTGCTTCCGGGGGCGGCCGTTAGTGCGCTGGGCGACCTGGTCGGGGCTGAGCGCATCCTCGTCGCTCTGCTCGGCGACGGGCTCGTTCTGGTACTCGGCGAAGAACGCGGGCTCGTCTCGCAGCTTGAGGTTCATCGCGTGCTGTAGCGCACTGACCTCGTCGTGGTTGAACCGCACCGGCCAGCCCCGCGTCACGGTCCACGAGCCGGATGAGGACGGCCTGGTGAGGGTCGAGATGGAGGGCGTGGACATCTACGACCCGGTGAAGAACGTGATCCAAAGCACCAAGGCCGGCAAGGTCGCCTGCTGGCTACTGGATGGCGACTACGACGGCCAGACGTTCTGCGTGACGCAGGCGTTTTTCCCGGACAAGAGCGCGTGGCAGAAACTCGCCAAAGCCCTGGGCGGCAAGGACGGGGCGATCGATGAGGAAGCATTCGAGACCCTGAGCGGGACGGTATCGCTGCCGTTCGCTGTGGGGACGTACAAGCGTGCGGCGGTGAAGGTGATCGACCCGCGGGGTAATGAGGTGATGAAGGTGGTGGGGCTGGAATGATGCACACACGCAAATCAGATTCGCAGTCGTTTAGGATTGACCGCGAACGAGCGATTGGTGCGGCTGCATATTTCTTCCGTAGGCGTATTGAGCTGAAGATTGCACTTGGCTTGATCGGGTTGGGGATAGTTGCTTTACAGCCGAGTGTCGTGCTTATTTTAATCGAGGCATTCACGGATATTTCAACCGGATATGCGAGCTGGATTGGGACCGCTGTTGGTATCGCATTGATTCTGCTCGGTTGCATTTGGATTTGGCAGATGCGACGGTTCGAGCGAGAGGAGTGGGAACGAGGAAAAGGTATCTCTGTTGTTCCAGCCGAAACTGACAACTGGGCTAAGTTTGGCGAAGAAAAATACAAGCAAAATGGCCGTTTTTTTGTTGACATTTCGTTCATGATTTTGAACGGGAATCGTGGCATCTCCGTCGTTGGGATTGACACGTGTTACTACGCGACCGATTGCTTCTGCCAGTGTTTAATGGGAACTCCAACTGTCCGTATTGCGGGTCATTTGATGGAGTATGATCCAGACTGGCAGCGGTTTCTTCAGCCGTACCAAGCGGGTCCCTATGAGTCCATTAACGTGTGGGTACGGCGTGATTGCCGCCCTCCACTCATGACTGATGAGCCCATAAACTGTGATTTCGGGTGTATCACGGCTAAGGTGCTCTATAGGATAAATGACGCTGTCGATCTGCTTAAAAAAGAGTACGTATTTCAGCTTCGCCCCCATGGTGTGATGGAGGAGATCAAAGAACTGCCGCCGCCTTCATTACTTTCTGATGAAACGCTGTCTTCTGCGGCAGCGAAAGGGCTTTTAACGAGTGACGAACTTGAACGTCTAAAGACGCTGCCGCCGCGACGCAGATGCCAGTCTGTCAAAAACAAGCATCTAAACGACGTGAGTGACGAAATGCACGAATTCCTTGTTGAAATAGACTCACGTATTCGAGCTGCGGAGCTATCCGAGGTGGAGGTAAATAATGTCTGAAGACGCCCCCATTCAAGCGATCGAACACCCGATCATCTGCAGCCCTTGGGCAGAGCCGACGCACCATTGGCTATACAGCCGTGATGATGGGCATGCCTACAAAGCCGAGGGCAGACGGCCGGCGGGCTTCTACACGCCGCAGTCGCAGAGCCAGCGCGACATCCGCCGTGGCCAGGCGGAGATGACCTCGATCATGCGGTGGGCAGATTGGGCAATTTCTCGCACATCCCGATCGCTGTATCCCGGCACCGGAGGTGTAGAGCCGCTAGGATCATATCGCTGAGGTCCGACATCATCGGACTTCTTGCGACCAAAGAGTCGCCGAAAAATGCTCATGG
The DNA here is from genome assembly GCA_011390385.1 of Thioalkalivibrio nitratireducens. The sequence continues at coordinate 2,782 of JAABSN010000473.1, forward strand.
AT
>JAABSN010000474.1 GCA_011390385.1 Thioalkalivibrio nitratireducens
GTTGCGCGAGTACGGCTACCTGTCGATCGGCGACTGGCACACCACCCGCTCCATACACGAGGTCGGCGACGAAGCAAAGCTCCGCTTCTTCGGCTTGACGCGCGAATGCGGGCTTCACGATACGACCGAGGTTCCCGAGGGAACCTAGCCGAATCATTCGCGGATTTCATGGTCAAATGATAATCCGAGCGTGTTTCGTCAATGCTGGCGGGAACGGATCGGAACGGAACGGGAGACCACCATGTCCAAGGGCAGAGATACCAAGGCCAGAGAAGGCAAGAAGAAACCGGAAAAAACGCTGAAGGAAAAGCGCGCCGACAAGGCCGCCAAGAAAGACGGTACCTTCCGCGGTCCCGGCGGCGTCGGCAAGGCAATGGAGCACTGACCGTGATGAATAGCGGCAAACTTGTTGCAATCGTTCTGCTGGTGCTCGGCGCGGTCCTGCTGTTCATGGGGTACCAGTCCTCCCAGGGCCTGGACGACCAGATCACCGAAGCGTTCACCGGGAATTTCACGGACCGGACCATGTGGTACCTGATCGGCGGCGGCATTTCGGCAATCGCAGGATTGGTAATGCTGTTCCGTCGCTGACGAAAGATACGCAGCCTCGTCGATGAACGGCATGAAGCGCTGATCCGGTCAGACTCAGGTCAACCGATGATCCATGGCATAGCGCATCAGCTGGGCATTGTTCTCCATATTCATCTTTTCCAGAATGCGCGCGCGGTAGGTACTGACGGTCTTGACGCTGACGCAGAGCTTGTCGGCGATGCGGGAGACCGTGTCGCCGGCACCGATCATTATCAAGACCTGCAGCTCACGGTCCGAAAGCGCCTCATGCGGTGCGCTTCGGTCCTCGCTGCTCAGGTTGCTCACAAGCTTCTCGGCCAGCATCGGGCTGACGTACTTCCCGCCCGAGTGAATCTTTCGAATGGCCTCCAGCAGCAGCTCCGGGGCGCTTTCCTTGGTCAGATAGCCGTCTGCGCCGTCACGCAGGCAGCGGATCGCGTACTGGTCTTCCGGGTGCATGCTGAGGATCAGGATTCTGGTTCCGGCACTGGCCGACTGGATGTCGGCAAGCGCGTCGATGCCGCTCCGCCCCGGCATCGAGATGTCGAGCAGTACCACATCGGGTTTGTGCAGTCGAACCAGTCTTGCGGCTTCCTGCCCGTCGGAGGCCTCGGCAATCGTCTCCACCGTTGAATCATCGGCGAGAATCCGCTTGAGACCTTCGCGAACGATTGCATGATCATCGACGATCAATACTCGTATCATCGGATTGCCGTTTCCGGAAAGGTGATCACCAGCGCGGCCCCGTTGCCCGGCCGGGTATCCATTTGCATCGCCCCTTCGAGTTCGCGCACGCGTTCGGCGATTCCCAACAGGCCGAAGCCTGTCCTGTGCGCCTCGGCGTCGAATCCCTGCCCGTCGTCCTGCACGACCAGCCGATAGCAGGCATCCTCGATGCGGCCGCGAATGGAAACGTGAGTTGCCTCGGCATGCCTGGATACGTTGGTGAGGGCCTCCTGCACGATCCGGAATATGCAGCTTGCCGTTGTGCCGCGGAAGCGGTCCGGCAGGTCCGATAGCGTGATCTCGGTTTCGACGCCACTGTAACGCTGAAAATCCGACACGAGCCACTCCAGGGCCGCGTCCAGGCCAAGATCGTCCAGCACGGGCGGGCGCAGGCGCGAGACGATCCTGCGCATCGAGGAAATCGTCTGGTCGACCAGGCCGGTCAGTTCCGCGCCGCGGCCGGAAATTTCCCCCTGTTGATCGGGAATGTGCTTGACCAGCCAGGCGATGTCCATCTTCAGCGCCGTCAGGGTATGGCCCAGTTCATCGTGAACTTCACGCGCAATCGAGCGCCGCTCTTCCTCGCGCACCGTCTGGAGATGGGAAGAGAGTTCCCGAACTTCGTCAAGCGTTTTAAGAAGCCTGATTTCGGCCTGCTTTTCGGTCGTGATGTTCGCGATGAACACGACCGCGCCTTCGAGGCCGCCGTCCTCGGCCATGATCGGGTCCACCGTGGATCGCAACCAGATCGATTTCTTTTCGAGTTCGAGATCGGTGCGCAGCTGCGTCGTTCCCGACCAGACCTGGCCGACCTGGAAAGGGTCGTCGAGTTCCAGTCGTTCCCGGGTGACCTCGGCCAGTGGTCTGCCGATCAGGTCCCTGAATTCGCACTCGAGCAGGCGCAGCGTTGCAATATTGACACGGATGATGTTGGCTCGGCGGTCCAGCATCAGGATGGCGTCCTGGGCGGAATCGAAGGTGCATCGCCATTCCTTGGCGACGCGTTCGATGGCCTGCTCGATCTGTTTGTACTGCGTCACATCGCGAATCGTGGCGTGGATTTCCTCGGTGCCCGTGGACTCGTCGAGTACGCCTCGGCTCATGACCTCGCACCAGCGCCACTGCTGGTTCGGCGCGCGGCACCGGAAGACCGTGCTCGAGTCTTGCCGGGTGTCGCGGGCCAGGGCGAAGGTGGACAGGACGGACGAGAGGTCGTCCGGGTGGACCAGGTCGTCCAGGCGTTGGCCGATAAGGTGATCCGGGGGATAACCGATGACCCGGCCGGCGGCCGGCGAAGCATATAGAAAGGTCAGGTCGGCTGTATGGCGCGACACCATCTCGCGCGCGTTGTCGGCCAGAAGCCGGTACAACCGTTCATATTCGCCTGGTGCACCGCCCGGACCCGAGGGAGGCGTCTCCACGATACCGTCGAGCCGCGCAGCGCCTGTCTTCTGTCCGGATTCGGTCATGATGCATT
>JAABSN010000475.1 GCA_011390385.1 Thioalkalivibrio nitratireducens
CGGTGGGGTCGCAGAACCTGCAGCCGTTTGGCTGGTGGCCGTGGATGCGGACGGGCGACTGGCCTGGCGGCGGGCGTTGCCGGATTTCGTTTCCGTTCGGCATGTCGTGGCGCTCGGCGCGGAGGGCTGGGCCGTCGCCGGCGAGGCCGCGGACGGCAAGCCGTGGCTGGCCGTCCTCGATGCGCAGGGCGAGTCACTGTGGCGACCGGATTCGGACACGTCGCCAGCGCCCTCGCGGATCGAAGCGCTGGCGGCCGCGCCGCAGGGTCCGATTCTCCTTGCCGGTCAGCAGCACGGCGGTGGTCTCTGGTTGAACAAGCTCGATCCCGCATCGGGGCAGCTTGAGCAAGTCACTTTGTCCGGGCCGGCGGCGATCCCCGCGCTGAACGGGGTCCATGTGCTGGCCTTCGACGCCGACGGGCAGTTGCTGATCGGTGGCGAAGCCCGCACCGAAAATGCCTGGCTCGCCCGCATGGCGATCGACGGGCGGGTGGCGTGGTCGCACGAATACGGGACCGAACCGGTACGCGAGGCACTGCTCGACGTCATGCCCGCTGGCGATTCGCTGGTGGTCCTCGGACGGCTGCACTCCGGGTCGCGCCGGACGCCACCCGAGGTCTGGTTGATGCAGGTCGATGCCGAGGGGCGTCCGGCGGTCGCCCCCGAACTTCCCGCGGAGGTCCTCGCATTCGAGACGCAATTGCGGAAGCAATTGGAGGAAGCCGATCCGTTGCTGGGTACGCTCGGGTCGCCCGAGTTCCATGTCGACGGCGATGGCGCGGTGCATCTGGCGATTCCCTGGCTCACCATCGAGTCCGATTGGGCGTTCCAGCGCTTCAGCCCCGACGTGGAATGGGTGGTCGGTGACGTTCATGCGCGATTGGGGACCGAAGAAGCGGGGCTGCAGCCGATCGGTCTGTCGCTGCCACTGTCCGTCGAGGTACGGGATCCGCAGGGGGGGCTGGCCGGACGCCTGAGCTTCGCGCAGACCGAATTTTCCGGCCAGTGGGACGTGGCCCTGGGGACGCTGCGCAACCTGCGGGCCGGGGTCGAAGGGGCTCTGCTCGACCTCCATCCGCAGGACGGGATGATGGGTGGCGCGGGGGCAGAGGCCGCGCTGGCACGAATGGAGGGCCGGGATGCTCCACGCAGTCTCGCCATCGACCGTCTCGCGCTGACAACCGAAACCCGGCGGCGTGAGGACGGATTGCACGACCTGCCGCTGCGTTTCACGCTGGAGAACATCGAACTGGCCTCGTTCATCGAGCAGCCGCTGTTCCGGCTCGGCCAGCTGTCGCTGGACATCGAACAACGGGATGTCGCGCTCGAGTCGCTGCTGGAGCTCGCAAGGATGGGTGAAGCGCATGGTCTTTTCCAGAATGCGAACCCGGTCGAAATGTTCACTGCGCTGTTCGGACTGTTCGGCAATCCTTCGGTCCGGTTCGAGGCTTCCGGCCTGAACGTGCGAGGAGAGCACGAGCAGCAATATCTTCGCGTCGACAGTGTGAAAAGCGACCTCGGCCTTCGGCGGGCCGAAGCCGATGCCGAACGACGGGATCTGTGGGGACGTTTTTCTGTCGAGGGGCTGGATTTCGGCGAAGGCGACGACCGCGACATGGTTCGCTTCGAGCTCCAACGCCTGGGATTCAACGCCGAAATCGACGCAATTTCCCCGATGGCGATCGTGCAGGTGGCACTGGCCTCGGTGTTCGCGGGCGAGGTCAGTGAACCGGAGTTGCTCGCCCTGTCCCAACAGATGTTTTCCCGTGTGTTGCTGGCGCTCGAAGCCGAGGGTTTCCAGGGACTTGAAGAGGGTAGTCAGGACCAGCCGCAGCCGTTCGGCGCTGACGCCCTGCGTTTGCGCAGCGAGGCGACCGATCTGAATACCCCGGCTCCGAGCTGGTCGCTCGACTACCTGCACGACGGCGTGGCCTTGCCGCCCGTACTCGACGATACCCATCAGGCCAGGGCACTGGTCCCGACCCGCTCCGAACTGGCGCTGACCTTCGAGCGCTTACCCTCCGGTTTCGCCGAGGACGAAGAAACCGTTTACGGCCTCAAGACGGGTGAACTGGACCCCGGGCAACTGATCATCGAGCAGATGCTGGCGAACCGGACTGTCCTTGACCTGCCGCGCTGGACCGTCGAACTGCCCGGGGGGCTGATCGCGCTGGCCGGGCGTGTCTGGACCGAGGAAGGCGAGGCCGAGTCACCCGGAAGCGTCGTCGGTCAGTTCGACCTCCGGATCGTGCAGCTCGATCGGCTGACCGCCCAATGGCTGGCGGCGGTGCCCGACGAGAAGGAACGCAGGGATCTCGAGTCGCTGTTTGCGATGCTCCGGATTCTCGGGGAGGAGCGCGACAGTCCGGACGGCGATTCCGAGCACGTCTTCCGTATCGATTTCGACTCCAGCGGCCGCGCGCAGGTCAACGGCGAGGATCTGACGCCGCTGCTCGGGCAACTCGATGGGCGAGGGTAAAAGTTCCGAGCCAAGCGCAGAGGGTGGACGATCTGCGGATACCTCAGGGTGACCTGAGAGGGTGTTTACAAAACATCAGGTGGTCAGGCGCCGCAGGAGCATGCGTGCTTCGGTCAGCCAGACCCACGCCTCGGAGACGCTCGCCAAGCGGTCATGATGCATCACGAGGCGCCGCGCACGCTCGTTCCAGGCGTGGGTCCGTTCGACCACCCAGCGTTTGGCCAGCACTACGAAGCCTTGAGCATCCGCCTGCACGGTAAACAGGTCGGGTTGCCCGGCAGCGATCC
>JAABSN010000476.1 GCA_011390385.1 Thioalkalivibrio nitratireducens
GTCGCGCCTCGGCCGGTCCCACTCGTTGTAGGACCTTACCGTGGGGCGGGGCCCCACATGATGGGAGTCCGCCAGCACGAGGTGCTTGTTGCGGGGCCATCCATGGGAGCCCGAGGCTGAGCGGAGGAGCTGGGGCGGCGGCAACGCCGCAGCAGGCGTGAGCGGCGGCGCCGTGCTGGGCGTGAGCGTTTACAGTATAGTGCCGGCGTCCCGTTCTGGATGCTGCATGATACTCCGCTACATCGCCGGCGTGCTGTCCCTGGCCTGCTTGGCGCTACTGGTCGCGGCGATTGTGCACACCCGGGGCTTCCCGCTCCTGCTGGGTTCTTTGTTCCTCGGGCCGGATCACTGGTGGTTCCTGGGGGTCTATGGGCTGTTGGGGGGGCTGGTCATGGCGGGAGGCGGCGTGGCCCTGGGTCATGGCCGCGCGGTGACCCCCGAAGTGCGTCGCCTTCTGGATGCGGGCTCGGATCGGGTTTGGGTGCTCTGCGCTGCGGGTGCTGCCCTGCTGGTCGCGCTGAGCCTCCGGCTGTTCGTTCTCCACGATCTGCCGATCAGCGATGACGAGGACACCTACCGCTTCGCCGCGCAGCTCCTGGCGGAGGGACGGCTCTGGGCGCCGTCCCCGCCGGAGCGACTGTTCTTCGATCGCCAGTTCATGATCAACGATGGTCGGTGGTACACCCAGTACTTCCTAGGCTGGCCTGCACTTCTCGCACCATGGGTCTGGACCGGTCTCACGGGTTATCTCAACAGTGTGCTCTGGGCGCTTACCCTTCCGGCCTTGTTTCGGGTGGCCGCTCGGCAGCTTGGCCGCGCTGCGGGCCGGATAACGTTGATCCTCGCCGTCCTGGCGCCTGCACCGTCGATGCTCGCCGCGACGGAGCTATCTCACACCGCGTGTACGCTCGCACTCTGCTGGGCTGCGGCCTGGGTCCTGGACGACACCACCGGATCGCGACGCCTGACCGCGGATTTCGGGGTAGCAGCAGCTCTTGGGGTCGCGTTCTGGGTCCGTCCGGCTTCGGGCATCGGCGCTGGCGTCGGTATCGGACTGATCTGGTTGTGGCGGTGGTGGAAGCACGACCGCGCGCTCGCCCGAGCACTGGTGTTCGCTGCAGTCGGCTTGTTCTTCGCGGCGACCTTCCTGGGCACCCTGCGCCTGTTGAACGGGTCGGTCACCCGGACCTCCTACCAGGCCATGCTTGACTACGTCGCCTCCAACCACGGACGTTTCTCGACGTTCGGTGATCATCCTGGGTTCTCATTGTTTGTGATCGATCCGGTTCGCATGTTTGTGGTGAATGTGACGGCCCTTGCGCGAATCAACGCCTCATTCCTGGGCTGGCCCGTCAGCCTGGCGTTCGCCCTCATGGCCCGTCGATCCACACTGGCGTGGCTGTGGCTGGTAGGTCTGGTGGGTGTGCACCTGGCGGTCGCCGACGTAGGCATCGAGACGGTGGGGCCGACCCACTTCATGGAGGCGTTCCCGGCCGTACTGTGGCTGGTCGTGGATGGCCTGGGTGTCCTCCAGGGTCGTCTGCCTCCGAGGTGGCGCGCCGTTCCGGTCATGGCGGCGCTCGTCGCCGTCGCCTTGTCGGTGGGGGTGTACTGGCCCGTGCGGATCAGCAACCTGGCCCGCGCCGCCGAGGCGGGTGCCGCCCTGCACCGGTCGGTCGACGGCCTGCCTCCCGCCATCGTCTTCGTTCCCTACCCCTGGTCATGCATCCCCGAGCACGAGGTGACTCGATCCTGGGTGCTGGTCCGACCCGGCAATCGTCCCGACCTGTCCGGACCTGTCGTCTGGGCGAACCATCTGAGCATCGACGCTGATCGCGCGCTCTGGCGCGAGCACTTCCCGGACCGGCTACCGTTCGTCGCCCAGCGCGACAAAGACTGCTCTGTTCACATCGTCCCCCTGGACGCGCCGGACCGGCCGCTCCCCGACGGCAGCGTCGGGGGCGATGGCTACTTGGAGCCTCGCTACAGGACGGGCTCTCCCAGCGGCACGGGCCGACCCGACCCCTCCTGACGCCGCGCCCTGCCCGCGCTACGGTCTCCGCCCGCCCGGAGGCCACCGTGAAGCGCATGTTCCTCATCGACGGCAGCAACCACGCCTTCCGCGTGTACTTCGCCCTGCCCCCGATGCACGCCCCCGACGGCACGCCCACCCGTGCTGACCGTCCCGTGGCCGAGGCGCCTGCTGCTCGCGCGGCGCCCCGAGCTGGCCCGCGGCGTGCTGCGGTGCGCGCTCGCGGAGGTGACGCGGTGGCTGCGTCGGGAGGGGGTGCGGCGCGGTGAGGGCGGCGAGCCTGGCGCGGTGACGGTGGTGCAGCGGTTTGGGGCAGCGCTTAATTTGAACCTTCACTTCCACGTCCTGCTGCTCGACGGGCTGTACGTCACCGACGCCGAGGGCGCGCCCCACTTCCGACGCGCCCGCCGGTGGCGGCAGGCCGATGTCGATGCGCTCATCGTCCGCATCGCCGCCCGCTGCGAGGCGTGGCTCGCGCGGCGGGGGTTCGGCGTGGAGGAGGAGCGCGAGGATGACGGCCCCGACGACGCGCTGCCACTGCTGCAGTCCGCGTCAGTGGCGGGGCGGTCGGCGGTGCGACAGCGCAAGGCCCGGCGGGTGCAGAAGCTCGGCGGGAGAGAGTTTGCGCTGCCGCCGCTGTGCGCCGCGTCGGAAGGCTACAGCCTGCACGCGGGGGTGCTCATCGGCGCGCGCGACCGCGAGGGCCTGCGGAGGCTCGCAGGAG
>JAABSN010000477.1 GCA_011390385.1 Thioalkalivibrio nitratireducens
TGTCGTGTTCCTTGTCTTCGTGAAGGCTTAATCGTGTCGGGAAATGCCAAGAATCTGGAGAGTGATTTTCCAGAGAAAGAGGGGATTGTTGATGAGGTAACGGGGCCCCAGTCTCCGGGGTTCCTGGAAAAGCCTATGAAGCCATTGCAGCCCGCTGTTTTTCATCCACATAGGGGCGTCAACCATTCGACCCGTGTGCAAGTCGAAAGCCGCACCCACTCCAAGCATTATCTTGCACTGGAGATGAAGGTGGGAAGCCATGAAACGTTCCTGCTTGGGTGTGCTCAAACCTACCCAGAGGTAATCAGGTTGCAAACGGTCGATGGTGCAGGCAAGCGCGCTTTCTTCAGCCTTGGTCAGGGCACGAAACGGAGGAGAAAGGGTTCCCAGGATGCGCAAAGCCGGAAAACGCCGCTGTAGAGCCTGGCGCAACTCTTCGGCCACCCCCTCCTTGCCACCATAGAAAAAGTGGCTGTGCCCGCTTTCGCATGTGGACTTGCAGATATCCAGCATCAAATCGGGTCCGTAGGTGCGTCGCATGGACCGATGTCCCTTCAACCAGCCCATCCAGACGGCAGGCATCCCATCGGGCACAGTGAGGAGTGAGGCATTGTGAATTTCTTTCAATACTGGATCATGTTGCGATTCCATGATGCCGTGGACCCCGGTCACGCAAACATAACCTGTCGTTCCCGAGTCAATAAAGGACTCGAGCAACGAGATCGCGCTGCTTGGATCGGTAGCATGAATGCCGACTCCCAGCACATTGACTCGCATTGGCACAGATTCCGGTTGCGGGTCACCGTACATGGGGCTATTTGCAAAAGACAAGGGAAACGAAGGGTAGGGTGAGGTAGGGGTCGAGTGCGCAGGAGTTCATGAATTCGTCAAATCTTCAGCGGCTTTCGGTTCGCGTTTGCGCAACAGGTCAGCTCGATGCGGCGTGCGGAACTCCGCCACACCATCGAGGCCGATATGCTGGAGAAACCGCGCTCGAATCTTCCGGTAGAGTGTTTCGTCCAGACGGAATTCTGGCTGGGCAGCGGGCGCGGTTTCATTAGTTCCATGGCTTTTTCTTCGTCAGCGCCGTTCGGAGCGCCCGCGTTGCTGGTCAGAAACTCATCACCCGGTGCAGGTCGTCGATGATCTTGCGCACGTCATCGGCCGAGGTCTCCAGCAGCGATCTTTCCGACGGGTCGAGTTCGATTTCGATGATATCCTTGATGCCGCCCTTGCCCAGCTTGACGGGAACACCGAGGAACAGATCGCTGATTCCATACTGGCCGGTGACCCAGGCTGCGCAGGGAAGAACCCGGTTCTGATCCAGTACGATCGCCTCGGCCATCTGCGCTGCAGCGGCACCGGGGGCATACCATGCCGAAGTGCCCATGATCTTCACGAACTCGCCGCCGCCAAAGCGGGTCCGCTCGATGATCGCATCCAGCCGTTCCCGCGAGATCAACTGCGTCACGGGGATGCCGCCGACACTGGTGTAGCGGGGCAGGGGAACCATGTTGTCCCCGTGCCCGCCCAGGATCAGTGCCTGCACGTCCTTCGGTGACACTGCGAGCTCCTCGGCAAGGAAGGCCCGGAAGCGGGCGGTGTCGAGAACGCCTGCCATACCCAGGACTCGTTCGGGTGGTAGTCCGCTCGCCTTATAGGTCACGTAGGCCATGGCGTCCAGCGGGTTGGAGACCACGATCATGACGGTATCGGGCGAATAGCGCGCCAGCTTCTCCGCAACAGGCCGCACGATCGCGGCATTGGTGCTGAGCAGATCGTCGCGACTCATGCCCGGCCGCCGTGGCATGCCGGCGGTGATGATGCAGACGTCGGAGCCCGTGCTGGCCTCGAAATCCGTACCGCCGTGAACGAAGGTGTCGAACAGATGAATCGGTGCAGTCTGCCACTGATCCAGCCCACGGCCACGGGCAGGGTTGAAGGTGTTCCCGTCGCGCGTGACCTCGATATCGATTGCGACGACTTCCTGCGCGAAATCGCGCTGAGCAAGCGTCAGTGCGGCCGCAGCCCCCACGTTTCCACCTGCACCAACCACGGTGATCTTCATAAGCGGGTTCCCCTTTTGCAGCGCGATGTTTGCCGATCCCGGTCGTTCGTCAGTCTACCTTGCCTGCGGGCCGCAAACTATCGTGAAGTCGAATCCATGATGTCCAGCTACGGGCCACATGCTCCTGGCCCTGGAGTTGCCAGACGCCCTGGGTGACAGTTGCACATTGCGCAATGCTCCTGGTCGCTGACGAAACGGTTTCCCGCTCGGGATCGCACTGCATTTTCCACGGAAATCCGCGTCTTGACGCTTCAGCACATGATTGCTGGCGGGCACTCCGAAATGCCGGATGACTCCCCGTCATGAGAGATTCACAGGCGGCCGATACCTTTGGAAGAGAGGCGGCATGAACACGGAGTGAATCGTCGTGAATAACCTTGAGCAAGTGGGTCGGGCGTATCGTGTATTCGCGCCTGCCTACGATGCGTTCTTTGGAGCAATCCTCGAGCCCGGTCGGCGTGCCGCAGTCCGGGGAATGGCCCTTCAACCGGGCGCCCGTGTGCTCGAAGTCGGGGTTGGAACAGGATTGTCGTTGGCAGCCTATCCGGGGTATGTGCAGATTTTCGGCGTGGATCTGTCTCCGGAGATGCTGGACCGAACCCGACGTCGGGTAACCCGGAGACAGCTCAGTCATGTCGCGGAACTCAAAGTGATGGACGCGCGTGCGCTCGATTATCCGGAT
>JAABSN010000478.1 GCA_011390385.1 Thioalkalivibrio nitratireducens
GACACTGGCCGGGTGATCGGATTCGGCGACGGCAGTAATGCTTACCGGCGCAAGTTACTGTCGATGGGGCTGACCCCGGGGGTCGAGTTCAGCGTGACGCGTTATGCGCCCATGGGCGACCCTGTAGAGATCCGCGTGCGTGGTTTCAGCCTCAGCTTGCGCAAGAGCGAAGCCGAATCGCTGTTGGTCGAGAGGGCATCGCCATGAGCAGGAAATACATCATCGGCGTGGTCGGTAATCCGAATTGCGGCAAGACCACCCTGTTCAACACGCTGACTGGCTCCAGGCAGCGGGTCGGCAACTGGCCCGGTGTAACCGTCGAGCGCAAGATCGGGCGTTACACTTTCGAGGGCGTAGAGTTCGAACTCGTCGATCTGCCCGGCACGTATTCGCTCGATGTCTCCGAGGGCGAGGTCTCACTGGACGAGCAGATTGCGCGGGATTATGTGGCGGCACGCGAGGCTGACCTCATCGTCAACATTGTCGACGCCTCGAATCTTGAGCGTAACCTGTACTTGACCGCGCAGCTTATCGAGATGCGTGTACCCATGCTGGTCGCGCTGAACATGATGGACGTAGCGGGCGAACACGGTCTTTCGATCGACGTCGCGGGTCTGGCCGAGCGGCTCGGGTGCCCGGTGATGCCGGTTATCGCTACCTCCGGAGAAGGCATCACGGAACTGCGCTCAGCCATTCACGATACAGCACGCATTCCGCAGCCAGCATTAGCGCCGATCGTCTATGCGGCGGCGCTGGAGAGCGCAATCACAGAACTGCTGCCGCATATCCAGGATCAGGCCGAAGCGAAGCGGGTAGACCCGCGCTGGCTGGCCGTGCGCCTGCTCGAGGGCGACACGTTCGCCGAGCAGGTAGCCGGCAGCGAAGCCGGTGCTGGATTGCAGGACCTGCGTGACCGAACCGAAAAGGCTCTTGGCGATGACATCGACATCAGCGTCGCCGATGCCCGGTACGGTTTCGTCAACCAGGTCACGACGGCTACCGTAGTGCGCAAGAGAAGGGTCGCCCGCAGCATCTCCGACCGGATCGACCGCATCGTGCTCAACCGAGCGCTCGGCATCCCGATCTTCCTGGCCGCGATGTACCTGATGTTCCTGTTCACGATCAATATCGGCGGCGCCTTCATTGATTTCTTCGATATCTTCACCGGTACCCTGCTGGTCGAAGGAATCGGAAATTGGTTGGCCGCACTGGGCACGCCGGATTGGGCGATTCTGGTGCTGGCCGATGGCCTTGGCGGCGGGGTACAGGTTGTTGCAACCTTCATCCCGATAATCGCCTTTCTCTACCTGTTCCTGTCGGTACTGGAGGACTCCGGCTACATGGCCCGCGCCGCTTTCGTGATGGACCGGGCGATGCGCGCCATCGGTCTGCCGGGGAAGGCTTTCGTACCGCTCATCGTCGGGTTTGGCTGCACGGTGCCGGCGATCATGGCGACACGCACCCTGGAACAGGAGCGTGACCGGTTGATGACCATCGTCATGGCTCCGTTCATGTCCTGCGGTGCTCGATTGCCGGTGTACGTCCTGTTCGCCGCCGCCTTCTTCCCGGTCGGTGGCCAGAACATCGTGTTCGGACTCTATCTGATCGGTATCGCGGTCGCGGTGCTGACCGGGCTGATCATGAAGAACACCCTGCTGCGTGGTCAGACCGCGCCGTTCGTCATGGAACTGCCGCCGTACCATGTGCCGACCGTACGCGGGATCCTGCTGCGCAGCTGGGAACGCACCCGCAGTTTCATGTTCCGCGCCGGCAAGGTGATCGTGCCCATGGTGCTGGTCCTCAATGTTCTGAACGCCGTCGGCACCGATGGCAGCTTCGGCAATGAAGATAGTGACAAGTCCGTGCTGAGCGAGATCGGACGCGGCATCACTCCGGCCTTTGCGCCGATGGGCATGACCGAGGACAACTGGCCGGCCGCGGTCGGCCTGTTCACCGGCATTCTCGCGAAGGAGGCCGTCGTGGGCACGCTTGACGCCCTGTACCGGGATCTTGCTGTTGCCGACGCGGCGGCGGCTGGCTTCGAGGCCGAGGAGAGCGCTCCGTTCAGCCTGGTTGATGGCATCGCCGAGGCCTTTGTGTCGATTCCGGTCAACCTGCTCGATGCCCTTGGCACCTGGGGCGACCCGCTCGGGCTCGACGTCGGCGATCTCAGCGACACCGAGGGCGTGGCGGCTGAGCAAGGCGTCGCCAGCGGGACCTTCGGGGCCATGGCCGCACGCTTCGACGGAGCCGCCGGAGCTTTTGCCTACCTGCTGCTGATCCTGCTGTACTTCCCCTGTACGGCCGCTCTGGCCGCGGTCTACCGCGAGACCAACCTGCGCTGGACCCTGTTCGTGGCTGGTTGGACGACGGGTATCGGCTACATCGTCGCCACGGTGTTCTACCAAAGCGCGATTTTTGCCCGTAGCCCGCTCACCTCGGCTGCCTGGATCGCTGCGATGCTGGGCGCCTTCCTCGCCGTGACCCTGATCCTGCGCGCTCGCGGCTCGGTGGCGGATCGTTACGCCCGCGCCGCCAGACAGCAGGCATGAGAGCGGTCCGATGATCCTGTCCGATATCCGTGACTACCTACAGGAGCGCGGTAGCGCGTCCCTTATGGATATGGCGCACCGCTTCGACACCGACCCAGAAGCGTTACGCGGGATGCTGGGGCAGTGGGTTGCGCGTGGCAGGGTCGTGCTTGAGCGGTCCGGCCGGGACTACGGAGGCTGCGCAGGCTGCGG
>JAABSN010000479.1 GCA_011390385.1 Thioalkalivibrio nitratireducens
CGAAATAGCTTTTATCCTCTACCTGGTGCTGCTGGTCTTCGGGGTGACCCTCGGCCTGGTCCTCTTGACCGTCCATGTTACTGACCAGAAGTTACTTATGAGCCGTCGAGACCTGAAAAAACTGGTCAAGGTCGGTCTGCTCCTGCCAGCGGTTTCCCTGGTCCTGATGCTGGTCTTTTTCGTCGTCCTGCCAAGGACCCGACATCCCCTGTGGAATTTTCTCAATCCGTCGAGCACCGGCGAGGTCGGTCTTGCCGAGACCGTGCAGCCGGGCAGTTTTACCCGGATTTCAGCGAACAAGACCCTGGCCTTTAGGGCAGAAGGGCCCGAACTCGCCCCCGAAGACCGCTACTGGAGAGCGTTGGTTCTCAATCAGCCGCGGGCGGGCCAATGGGTGCGCAGCGAACCGCCCAAAACAGGTGGCAGCCGCGTCACTGGCCCTGCGCCTTTGACCTTTGTGATTTACCCGGAACCGCGCAGAGATCGCTACCTGATGACCCTGGACCGGCCGCTGCTTGTCGATGGCGTTCGTAATGATCAGACTGTTGACCAGATGTTTGTCGCCCGCAGCGCCATTGATCACCGCTTCCGCTACGAAGTCCGGGCCAGCCCAGGAGCCCATCTCAAGATGTCGGCTGACGTGGATCGTGATTTTTATCTGCGCCCTCCCGCCGAGACGTCTGTGCGCATGCGCGAGCTGGCCGCCGCAATTCTGACACAGGGTGAAGATGTGCCCGTCCGGGTTGCGGCCCTGGCGGATTTTTTCCGCAACCAGGGTTTAAGCTACGCCGAGGATGATTTGCCGTCCGGTGCCGATGCCATCGACTCCTTCCTCTTCGACAAGAAGCGGGGCTATTGCGAGTTCTTCGCTTCGGCGTACATCACTCTGGCCCGGCTGGCGGGCATTCCTGCGCGCCTGGTCGGCGGCTATTACGGCGGCGATTATAATCCGATGGGGGGTTATTACCTGATCGGTGAAGAAACCGCCCACGTCTGGGTCGAAATTTTGGCGGCCGATAACAGCTGGCAGCGCATCGATCCCAGTCAGTGGGCGATTAATGCCGAAACGACTCTGGGCAATCGGGATCGGCAAGGCTTGAACCCTTTGCGTCAACTTGTCGACAGCCTGAATTATCACTGGGTTCAGGCGGTCGTGGTCTTTGACCTGAAGCAGCAGATATCGATCTTCCGTGAAACGGGGGCCAGGCTGCGCGGCCTGGGTTCCGTGCAGGCGCCGCAAGATTTGGGAAGAATCTTTGTCGTGCTGCTGGTTGGCATGGCACTGGTGATCGGTGCTCTGGCTTTGCGACGCAAACCCAAAGAGGTGCGGCTCCTAAACGAGTTTCGGACCAGGCTGAGGCGACGTTACGGTGAGGACCTCCTGCATCCGGGATCAGGTCTGGCGGAGATTGGTGAGCAGCTGGACAGTGACATCTGTCGAGAATTTGCCAGAATCTATTACGGCGCCCTGTTCCGTGACCGCCGTTTGACGACGCAGGAATTCCAGCAGCTAAAGAACCTGTTGAAGGGGCTCTAGAAGACTGTCTTTCAGACCGTGGCCGTTTTTTTACGACGTCTGCGCCTCGGTCGATGGTGAGTCCGCCGGCTCGCTGGCGGCTCGGCATGACTTGCCTGGTCGGGCCCCCGGTGCAGAGCCTTCTGCCAGACCTCCAACTGCGCGGGGTCTCCGTTAACGGCCTGATTCCAGAGACGAAACAACTCAAAAGCGCGCAGTGCCGCCGGGTTGTGCAGAAAACGTTTCTGGCCGCGATGGCCGAGGCCGCGGGTAAAGCGATAACAACCGACCAGCATTTCTCGCGCCTGGTGACGCAAACCGTGAGCGAGGCGGAAGTGCGCGCAGTAGGGTGTTAACAGATGTCCGGCCGAGTGCAGAACTTCGTTAATCGGCAGCGCCGACTGTGCCGGGCATTTTTTCCAGAATTGCTCGATAAAGAGGGCGGTCAGCAACATGCTTTCATCGACACGACCGGTCTTCTTGAAAAACCGGTTGAGAAGTTCAAGTAACCTGAAGGTTGCCTCTCCCGGCTGATAGCCTCCCATCATCGGTCCCAGCAGGCCGAGATCCTGCGCTCGCTTCAGAACTGCGGCCCCGACACCATGACGGAAAAGCTCCATCAGCTCTTCACGCACCCTGGCTGGAGCGGCTTCGGCAATCAGCGGCGCCTGCTCCGCAATCCCCGCCAGCGTCTCGGCATCCAGGGAAAAATCGAGGCGGGCGCTGAACTCGAGGGCGCGCAGCATACGCACCGGGTCTTCCTCGAAGCGGACCCTTGGATCACCGATCACGCGCAACTGCCGGTTGTCGAGATCTTTCAAGCCGCCGACATAATCAACAATCGAATAATCAGCGATATTGTAAAAGAGTGCGTTGATGGTGAAGTCGCGCCGAAAAGCGTCCTCACGCGGTGTGCCGAACTGGTTCTGAACAAAAAAACTGTGCTCTGCGGGGTCTTCAGGCAGTTCATCGGCTTGGGGATGACGACGGAAGGTGGCCACCTCGATCACCTCGTCGCGACCAAACCTGACATGGGCGAGCCGAAACCTGCGCCCCACCAGAAAACAGTTGCGGAACAGCTTCTTCACCTGCTGTGGGGTCGCGTCGGTGCCGATGTCAAAGTCCTTGGGCGTCCTGCCCAGGAGCAGATCACGGACGCTGCCGCCGACCAGGTAGGCCTGATAACCGTGGCGATGCAACCGGTAGAGCACTTTCAGTGTGCTTTCGT
>JAABSN010000480.1 GCA_011390385.1 Thioalkalivibrio nitratireducens
CCCTACGCAGCGCCCCGATCGATGTGCGCGAGAAATTCTTCTCGAACATGTCCAAACGCGCTGTTGAAGGCCTCAAGGAAGACATGCAGTTTGCCCCGAAGATGAAAGTCTCCGAGGTTGAGGGCAAGCAGAAGGAGATCATCAACCTGATCCGGGAACTTGACGGGCAGGGCGAGATCAGCATCCAGGACGGAGCGCAAAGTGAATATGTCTAATCCCAGCACGACCTACCCCTCCCCCGGGACGGCCAACATGCGGTTCCGGGGCTGTGTCCTTACCGAACACCGGGAACCGACACCGACGGAATCCGAACAGTCGCGCATCCTCAAGGCCGCCGAGATAATGGCCGAGGAGATCAGTGCGCGCAAGCTAACGGCAATCAAGAACGCCGACGCCGAACGCTGGAGCGCATTCGAGGAGGCCTGGGGAAAGACCGTTCGCCGTCTACAGGATGACATTCAGGAGCAGTTGATCGGCATGTCGATTGCCGTGGCGGAACGCATCCTGCAAACCCACCTGCCGAATGTGGCGATGCTCCGCAGCGTGCTTGCGGAAACGCTGGCCCCGATCTCCGATCTCCAGGGATTACGCGTGCGGATGTCACCCGCTGACATCGAGGCCGTCCAGCAAGGCAAGCACGACTTGGCAACGAGCCATTATATCGAATGGGTGACCGACCCTGCCCTATCGCCGGGCGATGTCATCACCGAAAGCCGCAACGGGATCTTCGACGGACGGATCAAGGAACGCCTGGCGGTACTGGCTGAGGCCTTGCGGGATCCGGCCAGATACGCCACCTGAACAGGATAATTGACGACATGAACGCTGCGATCCATATCGATATGCTAGCCAAACTGGCACAACTGCCAAAACGCGGCTGGATACGCTCCGAGGGGCGGGTGACGCGGGTGATCGGGCTCACGATCGAGGCCACCGGCCCGCGCGTGTCGGTCGGCGATCTGACATGGGTGGAAACCGGACCGCCCGAAAGCCGTGTCCGCATTCCCGCCGAAGTGGTCGGGTTCCATGAGCGCTCCGTGATCCTGATGCCGCTGGAGTATGTCGCCGGCATCCGCCCAGGAGACCGCGTGCTGCCTGCCGGTTCCATGCGTATTCCGGCAGGACGGGGACTGCTCGGGCGGGTTGTCGACGGCATTGGTCGCCCGCTTGACGGGGCACCACAGGCGCATGATCCCGACAGCATCGAGATTGAGCGCATCCCCCCCGCCCCACTGGAGCGTCCACTCATCACGGAGCGTTTCCATACCGGCATCCGCGCCATTGACGGCTGCCTGACCTGCGCCAAGGGACAGCGCATTGGCATTTTCGCCGGTAGCGGCGTCGGCAAGAGCGTGCTGCTAGGCACATTGGCAAGGCATTCCTGCGCAACGGTCAACGTCATCGCCTTGATCGGCGAGCGCGGCCGCGAAGTCCGCGATTTTGTCGAGAAGAACCTTGCCCACAGTCTCCATAAAACCGTCGTGGTCGCCGTAACCTCGGACCAGTCCCCCTTGCTGCGGCGCAAAGGCGCATCCACGGCCATGGCGATTGCCGAACATTTCCGTGACCGCGGCGAGGACGTGTTGCTGTTGATGGACTCGGTAACACGTTTTGCCATGGCCCAGCGCGAAATCGGTCTGGCGGTCGGCGAGCCACCCGCCACGCGCGGTTATCCGCCCAGCGTTTTCGGCATGATGGCCAGGCTGCTGGAGCGCCCGGGCACAACGGAGCGCGGAACCATCACGGCGTTCTTTACGGTTCTGGTCGAGGGCGATGACATGAACGACCCGATCGCGGACAGCGTCCGTTCTATTCTGGACGGTCATATCGTCCTTTCGCGCGATATCGCGGAAGCGAATCATTACCCCGCGATTGATGTCCTCAGAAGCATCAGCCGCCTGATGAGTGATGTCACCGAGGACGAACAAGCCGAAATGGCCGGTCAGATAAGGGAACTGATATCCGTCTACCGCAAGGCCGAGGATCTGGTCAACGTCGGGGCGTATGTGGCGGGCTCAAACCCCAGGATCGACAAGGCCCTTGAAAAAGTCGAGATGATCAATCAGTTCCTGCGGCAGCGTCCACATGAGATATCCTCGCATGCCGAGATGTTCCAGGCGATGAAGGAGGTGCTCAAATGAGCCACTTCACCTACAACCTGCAACGGGTACTGGATGCACGCGAGGCCAAGACCAGCCTTTGCGAGGTCAAACTGGCGCAGTCGCAGCGCCGACTCGAGGCCTTCCGGCAGCACGAACAGGCGTGCAAGGAGGACTTGCAGCGACAGGCTTGCAACCAGGCAGCCGACACACGGGAGGCAAAACCCGCCCATGAGCTTCGTACCGCCCGGGCCTGGATGCTGCACCTGGCAAACCAGGTGGATCAATCGATGCGCAATGTCATCAGTCAGCTCGAGCATGTCCATAAACAACGCGAGGAATTGAAGACCTCACTCATGGAGAAGAAAATCATCGAGAACCATGCCAAGCGCCAGCGCCGCAACTGGATGGAGCAGGCTCGAAAACGTGAACAGAAGAACCTTGATGAACAGGCAGGCAACATGAGCCGCACCGCGATTAGCGCCATGACGTTGAAGGAGTCTCCATGAAAATCATATTGATGTTTTCGTTCATGATCAGTGCCGCTGCACTCAGCATTATCGCCGTCCTGGTTGCCTCCGGGCGACTGAATGCGCCTGTCGAGACAGCACCGGTGGCGACAAACGCCACGGCAATCGTAACG
>JAABSN010000481.1 GCA_011390385.1 Thioalkalivibrio nitratireducens
GAACTCACTGAGCTCGCAGGACTAAATCGGCGGCACATTCCGAGGTTGCACTGTCTGCGGCGTCAATTTCAAAACAAAATCCAAAAGTTAGGTGCCATCGAGCGGCGCGCGCGGACCGCGAAGGCCGCGGGGCCGCAGATCACCTGTCTTACAGCGCTCGCGCGCGACGACCGCCGGAACACTCTTATAGCGTCCGCGATTGGTCGGCATGCTGACGCCATGACAAAGCGGCCACCGCATTCACGAGAAATCGAACGCCTTTCCTCGGTGGAGAGGATGGGTTCTGAAAAAGGCGCGGCAAGCCGCCGATCGACATCAGCAACCTTGCGCAAGCGCCCAGATCCGGCGATTCTAAGACTGGCTCGAGCACTGGCCCGGCAGGCGGCGAGGGAAGATCATGAACGCGAACTCTGAGACTGAAACGAATGCCCCGAAGCGGGCAGCGGTCTACGCGCGCTATTCAACCGACCTTCAGAGCGAGCGATCCATCGAGGATCAGATCGCGCTTTGTCAAGGCTACGCCAAACGCGAGGGACTGCAAATCATCGCAACCTACCAGGATGCGGCTCAGTCTGGCGCGTCGGTCCTCGGTCGCGATGGGCTGCACGATCTCCTCGACGCCGCGCGACAAGGCCGCTTCGAGATCGTGATTGTCGAGGCGCTCGATCGATTGTCGCGCGACATGGAAGACTTGGCCGGACTGCACAAACGTCTTTCATTTCTCGATATCGAAATCCGTGCGGTTCATGAGGGCGTCGCGAGCACGGTACTTGTCGGGCTTCGCGGTCTGGTCGGCCAGCTCTACCGAGAGGACAACGTCCTCAAGATCAGGCGCGGGATGACAGGGCGCGCCAGGAACGGACGCAGTCCCGGTGGATTGGCCTATGGGTACGAAGCAGTGCCGGGCGAGGTTGGTGTGCGAAGGATAGTCGAGGGGGAAGCGGATGTAGTTCGACGCATCTTCTGTGAATATCTGGCCGGCAATTCGCCCCGAGACATTGCACACGGCCTGAACGTTGACGGTATCGCGCCACCGCGTGGTTCGCGTTGGAATGCCTCGACAATCAACGGTAATGCCAAGCGTGCCAACGGTATCCTGCAAAACTCGTTGTATGCAGGTCGTCAGGTCTGGAACCGAGTTCGCATGATCAAGGACCCTGACAGCGGGCGACGTGTTTCTCGGCCGAACCCGCCGGAGGAATGGGTGATCGCCGAGGTGCCAGAATTGGCGATCCTCGCGCCTGGTGTCTTCGAGGAGGCCGGAAAGAGGAAGACGGAACGATCGAACGCTTCGCCTCGGGACCGCAGGCGGCCCCACCACCTCCTGTCGGGTCTTCTAAGATGCGCGGCGTGCGGTGCGGGTATGTCGACCAATGGGAAGGATCGTAGCGGTCGCATCCGCGTAAGGTGTTCGGCCCACAGCGAAAGCCGATCCTGTCCAAATCCGCAGACCTTCTATCTCGACCGGATAGAGCAAGCAGTGCTGTCCGGACTTCGTACCGAACTCAGGCATCCCGAAGTGATCGCCGAGTACGTCCGCACCTACCATGACGAACGCAAGCGCCTCGCCGCCGATGCAATAAAAGGGAGAACCAGAGTCGAGAACCGGCTTGCCGCAACCGAACGCGAGCTTGCTCGCCTCGTTGACGCGATCTGCGACGGCTCAGCTGTCATCCAGCAACTCGAACCCAAGATGCTGGCGCTTCAGGAAGAACAGACAAGACTGCGCACAGAGCTGGAGGTGGCGCCGGAGCCTCTCGAAGTCATCTCACTGCACCCGGCGACTCTCAAACGCTACGAGGGGCAGCTTGCTGATCTTCAGGCCGCACTCGCCAAGGGCATCCGGTCTGGCGACACTGAGGCCGCTCGGGCCATGCGCGAGCTGGTAGACACGGTCACCGTCTCTCGCGATCCAAATCGAAAGGGCGGCGTCGAGGTCGAAATCGCCGGACGCCTCAACCACCTTCTCGGCCCGGAGGCCTTCCCGCAAGGCGTCAGGGCAGTGTGGGGTGAGATGGTAGCGGAGGAGGGACTTGAACCCCCGACACGCGGATTATGATTCCGCTGCTCTAACCAACTGAGCTACTCCGCCGAGCCGTGGCGGTAGTTAGGATAGGCGGGCGGGGGCGTCAAGGTGGAAAATGCCCCCGGCGCGCCGAACTTGTGGCGGCCCGGGCTTTGCCGCAGTATCGGCGCATGACAAATGCGAATGATCCCGCCCTCGACGAATTGCGCAGGCTGATCGGGCCCCGCCATGTGCGGACAGGCAGCGATATGGCCCCCTGGTCGCGGGACTGGGCGGGGCAGACCGCGTGGGTGCCGCGCGCGGTGCTGCAGCCTGCCGATGCGCCGGAGGTGGCCGCCATCCTGCGGCTCGCCAACCGCTGCGGTCTGCCGGTGGTGCCGGTCTCGGGCAACACCAACCTCGTCAAGGGTACGCGGGCCGACGGCGCTCTGATGCTGTCGCTGGCGCGGCTGAACGCGATCCGCGAGATCCGGCCCGAGGCGCGCATTGCCGTGGTCGAGGCCGGGGTGGTGGTCGAGACCCTGCAACAGGCCGCCCAAGCGCATGACCTGCTCTTTCCGCTCAGCTTCGGGGCGCGCGGATCGGCCATGGTGGGGGGTGTGCTCTCGACCAATGCGGGCGGCGCGAATGTGCTGCGCTACGGCAATACCCGCGATCTGTGCCTCGGGCTGGAGGTGGTCACGCCGACGGGCGAGGTGATGAACCTGAT
>JAABSN010000048.1 GCA_011390385.1 Thioalkalivibrio nitratireducens
GACAGGACACGCGCGAGCACGATCCCGCGCCGCGCCAGGAGCGCGATCAGCGGCGCCACCAGCGCTGGCACCAGCAGCGGCAGGACCAACCAGTGATTCATCGCTCCTCCCGCCGGGCATCCGGATCCGCGGACTCGAGGTCCACGTGGTCCGAACCACTCTCGAGCCATGCGCGCAGCGCCAGCACCACGATCAGCGCGGTCATCCCGAACGAGATCACGATCGACGTCAGAACCAGCGCCTGTGGAAGCGGATCCGCATACCCCGGTGCCCCCTCCGCAATCAGCGGCGGCAGGTTCACCGTCAGCCGTCCCATCGTGAACAGGAAGGCATTCACGGCATAGGTCAGCAGGGTCAGCCCGAGGACGACCGGGAAAGTCCGTCCGCGCAACATCAGGTAGATCCCTGCCGCGGTGAGCACCCCGATGGTACTGGCCGCCACGAACTCCAGACTGAACATCTCAGCACCCCTTCCGTTCGGCGTCATCCCGTGCGGCCGGCGGGCCATCCATGGCCGTCAGATTCACCGGCAGTGTCGCGACTCTGCACCCCATGCGGGACAGGTTCGCCAGTGCCAGCATCACCGCACCGAGCACTGCGAGGAAGACGCCAGCATCGAACAGCATTGCGCTCGCCAATTCGAACTGCCCGACCACCGGCAGCGTAAAGTAGCCAAAGGCGCTGGTCAGAAACGGGTATCCCAGCAGCATCGGCACGATACCGGTCGTGGCGGCAATGAGTACGCCGGAACCGATCATTGCGTTATAGCCGACGCGCATCTGCTTCTGAGCCCAGGCAAAACCGCTGGCCATATATTGCAGAATGAACCCGATCGAGACCACGAGACCGGCGATGAATCCACCACCCGGCTGGTTGTGCCCACGCAGGAAGATGTACGCACCCACCATCAACACCAGCGGCAGCATCACGCGCGTGGCCACGACCATGATCAGCGGATGCCGATCGGCCGCCTGCGGCATGTCCGGGCTCCAGTGGGCCAACCGGCTGGCCGGACCACCGCGCAGCGCACCATCGAGCAGCGCGAAGATCGCGAGCGCCGCGATCCCGAGCACGATGATCTCGCCGAAGGTGTCGAAGCCACGGAAATCGACCAGGATCACATTCACCACGTTGGTCCCCCCGCCCCCCGGCTTCGCCTGCTCCAGGTAGAACCCTGACAGGGAGGTAAACTCCCGCGTCATCACCACCCACGACAGCGCGCCAATCCCCGCCCCAGCCAAAATGGCCAGTGTGCCATCGCGCATCCTGCGCCACGGGCCGCTCTCCGCCGGACTGAGTTTGGGGAGGAAATACAGGGCGAGCAGGATCAGGATTACCGTAACCACGTCGACCGAGATCTGGGTCAGCGCCAGATCCGGCGCCGAAAAGAGCACGAAGCCGATCGACACGATCAGGCCCACAACGCCCGTGAGAATGACGGCCAGAAACCGCTGGCGATGCAGGGCGACCCCCGCTGCGGTCGCGCCCAGCAGCAACATCCAGACCGCGAGAACCGCCACGTTCGCCGGCAGGGTGTCGCGGGTCCCTGGCTGGTGCTCGGCGCCCATGAACCCGGCAAAGCCCAACACCACCGCCGCGCCCACAAGGAAGGCAAGGTAGCGCTGCAGGGAACCGTTGTGCAGTCCGTGGACGACCACCCGGCTGCCACGGACCGCGAACCCGATCGCAGCGTCGAATATGGCCTTCGCCTCCGGATGCGGACCTGACCGCCACAATGCACGCAGGTTGCGATACCGCCAGAGGAAGAACAGCCCTCCGAGGGTCGCGATGATCGACAGCAGCAACGCCGGCGTGACACCGTGCCAGATCGACAGATGAAAATCCGGTACCGGACCACCGATTACCGCACCGGCGGTCACGCGCACCAGCGTACCGGCAAAGGTCTCGGGGAACAGGCCGATCAGCACCACCAGGGCCACCAGCAGCGCCGGTGGCAGCCAGAACCCGGCCGGGGGGTCGTGGGGACTGGCGCTCGGATAATCCTGCCGCTTTGGCCCTAAGAACACATGGGCGATGAAACGAAAGGCGTAGGCCACCGAGAACACTGCGCCGAATGTGACCAGCACTGGCACCGCCCAGGCGTTCCCCGCCCAGGTGGTGTGTGCCGCCTCCTCCAGCATCATCTCCTTGGACAGGAAGCCATTGAGCGGCACCAGCCCGGCCATCGAGGCCGCGGCGACCATCACCAGTGTCGCGGTGATCGGCATCAGGAACATCAGGCCGCCAAGACGCTTGATGTCCCGCGTGCCGGTCTCGTGATCAACGATCCCCGCGTTCATGAACAATGCGGCCTTGAAGGTCGCATGGTTGATGATGTGGAAGACGCCCGCGACCACCGCCATCGGCGTGCCGAAGCCGAGCAGCATGGTCATCAGGCCCAGATGGCTGACGGTCGAATAGGCCAGCAGGGCCTTCAGGTCATCCTTGAACAGCGCGATGACCGCCCCGGTCACCATGGTGACCAAGCCGGTGGTCGCCACCAGATAGAACCAGGCCTCGGTTCCCGCAAGCACCGGCCAGAGCCGCGCCAGCAGGAAGACCCCCGCCTTCACCATGGTTGCCGAATGCAGGTAGGCGGACACCGGGGTCGGCGCGGCCATCGCATGCGGCAGCCAGAAATGGAACGGGAACTGGGCGCTCTTGGCGAAGGCGCCGACCAGGATCAGGAGCAGCGCCGGCAGGTACAGCGGTGAGGCCTGGATCACATCGGCACGCTGCAGGATCACAGTGAGTTCGTAGGAGTCCGCGACGTGGCCAAGGATCAACATGCCGCCGATCAGCGCCAGGCCCCCTGCACCGGTGACGGCCAGTGCCATCCTGGCCCCCTGGCGCCCCTCCGGCAGGTGCCGCCAGAAGCCGATCAGCAGGAAGGAACTCAGGCTGGTCAGTTCCCAGAAGATCACCAGCAGCAGGATGTTGTCCGACAACACGATACCGACCATCGCACCCTGAAACAGCAGCAGGTATGCATAGAAGGTACCCATCGGATCCTTCTGCGACAGGTAGAAGCGTGCGTAGAGGATGATCAGCAGGCCGATCCCGAGGATCAGTCCGGCGAACAGCAGCCCGAGCCCGTCCAGGAAGAACGTGGCGTTCAGACCCAGAGCGGGCAGCCATTGCCAGCCGAACTGGATGACCTCGCCGCGCAGCACGGCCGGCGCATGGCTCAGCAGCAAAACGAAGGCGAGTAATGTCACCGACCCGGTCGCGATCGCGCAGACATTGCGGCCGAAGCGGATCAGCAGTGCCGGCAGCACCGCGCCCAGGAAGGGTAGCATCACGATCAAGGCGAGGCGCATACGATTCGGTTCCGATCGAGTCTACGAGAACAACGACCTGATTACCCTCGGGTGGCCACGCAGTATTGAACCACCGGGATTCATTGTCCAGGGGAAGACGGGTATTCCGGTAGCGACCCCTGCATCTGACCGGATCGCAGCTGCATGCTGTAACCCGGATCACCGCGCTCGGACCCATAGCCCTGATGGCCACTGTCGAAGCCCGGGCCTGAGACATCGCCATCACCGCGACCGGAGCCATTCGGACCCTGCTGACCCATCGAGGAACCCTGTCCAGAGTCCGCGCCCTGCGGCCGCTCTTCGGCCTCGCCCACGCCCAGCACCAGAACGGATGCCATGGCGGCGCCGGCCAGTGGGGTACCGATCAGTCGGGAATTGAAACGATGCATCCTCGCCACGGGCGCAGCCGGGGCCGGTTTTGTTCGTCTCCGCGCCGGTGCATGGCGATGAACTGAATGGCGTCGAGATCGGAACCGAGCGTTTGACCAGCTGCCTTGCAGTCCGCACCCCGTTCCAATAACCCCTGTCGTTCCGGGTACCGGCCGATACGCTGCGCCAGGGACTCTGTTGAAACGTGCAGGAACAAAAAAACCGCTGTTTCAGCGGCTTATGTACTTCAAGGAACCTTGCTGGAACATCAAATGGTGGCCAGGGACGGAATCGAACCGCCGACACGGGGATTTTCAATCCCCTGCTCTACCGACTGAGCTACCTGGCCGGAGCCTTGCGTGGAGTCGCCTCAGGGCGAAGGCGCGTATTAAACCGGCCGCGGCGCCGCCAGTCAAGCGGGTGAACCCGAGCCGGTCGCGATAAGGTCGATTATTTTCCCTGATTCGGGTCGACGTAGCCCTCGGGCTTCGTGGCGCCACCCTGGAAGAAGAACTTCTCCATCTCCTCCTCGAGGAACTTGCGGGCCTTTGGCTCCACCGGGCTCAGTCGGTACTCGTTGATCAGCATGGTCTGGTGCTTGAGCCAGAGCTGCCACGCCTCCTTGGAGACGTTCGCATAGATCTTCTTGCCGAGCTCACCCGGGTAGGTCGGTACAGCCAGCCCTTCCGCCTCGCGGCCGAGGTAAACACAGTTCACGGTTCGCGCCATTTCTCGGTATTCCCCTGGTCTTTCAGAAAGCGTGCGATGGGAGCCGGCAAGCCGACCCGCACCGGGAGGCGCGTGTTATACCAGATCGCCCCATCGCCTTCCATGATCCCACACCCAGCGGCCGGGAGCCGAAAACGCAGAATCTGCAGATCCAGCCGATAGTGACTGAAGACATGGTCGATACGATCATTCGGGTTCTGTCGCTCCTCAAGGGCATCAGCCCAGCGCGCAAGAATGGCGTCGCGCAGAACCGGTGCTTCATCGGCCTCGGGCAGGCTGTACAGACCACCCCAGATTCCCGCGCCGGCGCGGCGTTCGAGGTACACGCCTTCGGGTGCAAGGATCACCGCAGCCCAGCGGGTGCGGACGGGCAGCACCTTCGGTGACCGTGGCGTAGGCAATTCAGTCACCCGCCCCTGCACCAGAGCCTGGCAGTCCGAGGCGACCGGACAGCACGAACAGGCCGCGCCGCTTCGGGTACACAATGTGGCACCGAGGTCCATCATGGCCTGAGTGTAATCGGCCATGCGCCGGTCGGGCAGTCGCGCTTCGGCGATCGCCCAGAGCCGGCGCTGCACGGAAGTGCTCCCCGGCCAACCCTCGATCGCGGCGTGCCGGGCGAGGACGCGCCGGGCATTGCCGTCGAGGATCGCTTCTCGCTGCCCGTGAGCCTGCGCCAGAATCGCCGCGGCGGTCGACCGGCCGATGCCCGGCAGCTGCTCCAGTGCAGCGCGATCCGCAGGCAGCTCGCCACCATGTTCCCCCACCACTGCTCGAGCCGTTTGATGCAGGTTTCGCGCGCGCGCGTAGTAGCCCAACCCCGCCCACAAATGCAGTACTTCATCGAGCGGTGCGGCCGCCAGATGCCTGACATCCGGGAAACGCCGGATGAAGGACTGGAAGTAGGGAACCACCGCCTCGACCCGAGTCTGCTGCAGCATGATTTCCGAGACCCAGACCCTATAGGCTGTGCGCGACTGTTGCCAGGGCAGGTCGTGGCGGCCGTGAACATCGAACCAGGCCAGCAGGCGCTCGGCAAATTCGTTCATCGCGGCGACGCCGGTGGAGCCGGGGATTCCCGGGTGCGGGCCGCGTGCTCGATGCGGTCGATACTGCGCTGGAATTCACCACGGACCCACCACTGCACCAGCGTCGACCCGAGCAGGGCCGGAACACGGAAATCGGGTTCGAGATAGCCGTTCATCCGAATGCGCGAGCGAGCCGCGTCAGCTTCGTCCTCATCGATGCGCCAGGAAAACTGCCCGCGGCGCACTCGGCTCAGATCGGGCACGGTCGTTCCCGACGACCAACCACCGATCACGTGGCGCACATCGATGGTATGCGGCGCTTCGCGACAGAAGAACAACAGGCATCCACGCATGCGGGTGAATACGCGCTCGACCCCGTCGCCAGAAGGGCCGAGAAGCCGGCTTTCCACCACCAGGGGAAGCACGCGGTCGAGACGTTCGTAGTCATGCACCACGGCCACGACATCGGCCATCGGTGCGTGCATCAGAACATCGAGCCTGAACTCGAGACGCGCACCGTCGAAGGAAACCTCGATATGCTCGGCTGCAATGGCGGCTGTCGGGACGACCAGGCACAAGACCAGCAACCAGAACAGCCGCCAGTGGGCGCGTAACGGCACTACCGGAACAGGCTCCGGCCCTGCTCTCGCAACAGGTCGAGTCCTTGATCGAGACCTCGCGAACCCGAGGGCTCCTCGTCCGGCTGCTCCTGCCCACCGTCCCCGCCGGAATCACCGCGATCCCCCCCGCCCAGCCGTTCGAGCAGACGCTGCTGCAGACGGTCGGTCTCCCGCCGCACCCGCTCGTCGATGCGCTCGCGCACCACGTCCTCGAGATCCAGCCGGAAACGCGGTTCGTCGAACGTCCCGCTGATACGGATGGGAAGATTCACACCGCGCAATTCCTCGAGACTGCGCCCACCCTGTCCTTCGATGGTGTCCACGAGCGTGGTCTCCACCCGGTAATCGAGGCTCTGCCTCGGGAGATCAGCGGAACCACGCCCCGAAACCCGCAGCAATGGCGAACTCGCGGCCAGATCATCATTGTGTACGACGCCATCGTCGATGCGAAAGCTGCCGCTCAACTCGGTAAAGTCGGTCTGGTTCGGTTCCCCATCGTCCTCTGGTCTCTCACCACGAAGACGCGCATCCGCATGCCGAATGATGCGTGCGATGTTGATACCGCGCACTGCCCCGTCCTCGAAGCGCATCTGTCCGGTACCGTTCAGGCTTGCGGTCAGCGCATCGACACTGGCACCCGTCGCAGTGATGTCAAGGCCGAGGTTGCCGGTGCCGAGCAGTTTCGATTCCTCACCGCGCAGCGCTTCCAGCAATTCGCCAATGGCGATCCCTTCCAGCCGAACATTGGCCGCATAGCTCGGCGTTCCACGACGCGCGTTCAGCGTGATCTTGCTTTCAAGGAGCCCCTGGTAACCCCTGCCTACCAGCGGATCCACCTGCCACTGACCCTCGCGGGCGCGCAGCTTGACCTCGATGCCCTCCAGCGTAAGACCCAGCATCGTGAGCACTTCGAGCCGCAGACTGCCGTCCATGTCGAAGGCGCGCATCAGTTCCGCGGGGAGACCAATCGGAATGTCGCCCTTCGCCACCTCCGGCGGCAGTTCGGACGGCAACTCTGGCGGCGTCTCCGCTTCGCGCGCCTGCTCGACCTGGGGCGGCAGGTAGCGGTCAAGATCGACCTGATCACCCATCATTGTGAAGCTGACCATGGGCCGGGACCCGGACCGGTCAAGCCCGGCTTGCCCGCGCAGAGTGGAATCATCCAGAGTGATCAGGATGGGATCGACCGTCAGACGCTCCGGAGTACCCGATACCGAAAACTCCAGTGCCACGCGCTTCAGGACGTCGGGATCGGCCGTCTCGGGGGCATCAAAGCCGAGGCTTGCGAGCAGATCACGGGCGTTGAAGGTGTTGCTGCGCAGCTCTCCCTGCAACGCGGGGACTTCGTCATCGAGACCACGCATCTCGACCGAACCGGTGAGATGCAGGTCGGACAGATTCGCGGACAATCGTTCAACGCTGGCCACTGCCTGCTGCAGGTCCAGCATCGCGTCCGCGTCGAGACGTACCTGGATCTCCGGTTCCAGCGCAGGATGGCGCAGGTCGATCACGGACTGCAGACGCCGGAACGAGTACCGCTCCGCGGCAATATCCAGGTTCATCCGCGCCTCGAGATCCAGATCCAGTTCGATCGGCTCGGCATCGCCGTCCCTGACCCATACCGCCCCGTCGAACGTGACGGGTGTCTCGGTTGCCAGTCGGAATCCACGCAGCGCCAGATTGGCCTGGGAGAGGACCATGCGCCGGCCCTCAAGCTGGTCGTCCCATTCGACGCGCAGATCGGTCAGGTCCAGACCGGCGATTCCGATATCGCGCATGCCCGTAGTCGCGCGAGCGACGCTGCCGCTCCGTGCCGCACCCACGGCTCCCTCACCGGAATCGTTTACGCGCTCGACCAGATCGTCCCAGTTGGTGCGTCCGTCTGCATTGCGCGCCAGGGAGATGCCGACGCCATCCGCCTCGATGCGTTGCACGTCGATCTCATTGCGGAGCAGGGGAAGAACCGCCACGGCAACATCGACAACCCTGAACTCGGCAAAAGGCTGCTCGCCAAAACCATCGGCATTGGCGAGTCGAACCTCCTCGAGGCGCAATCCGATGGACGGGTACAGCGTCAGTTCGATATTGCCCCCCAGGGTCAGCGCCCGCCCCGTGACTTCCGCCACCTTGTCCTCGATGCGATCCTTGTAGAGATTGGGATCGAAGGTCACGACAAGGTACACCGCGACGACGACGGCCAGCACCACGAGAACTGCCAGCAGGCCCAGCAAACGACCGATCCATTTCATTTCGTTTCTCCGCCGTGGGCCTCAGCAAACCAGCTCCCGCTGCGGCCTCCGTGTTTTTCCAGCAAACGCACGCCTTCGATGCGCATTCCCCGGTCCACCGCCTTGCACATATCGTAAACGGTCAGCAGGGCGACGCTGACTGCGGTCAGCGCCTCCATCTCGACACCGGTCTGGCTCCGAACTTCGCAAGTCGCCTGAGCACGGATGTGATCGATACCTGCCTCGAGTTCCAGCGCGACACGGGTCAGCCCGATCGGGTGACACAACGGTATCAGTTCACCCGTGCGCTTCGCCGCCATGATCCCGGCGACACGCGCAACACCAAGCACGTCGCCCTTGCGGTGATTTCCAGCGCGTATGCGGGCGGCGGTTTCGGCCATCATCTGGATGCGGCCCTCGGCAATCGCCACACGGTGACTTTCCGGCTTGCCGCCGACATCGACCATATGCGCCTGCCCCGACGCATCAAAATGTGTGAATTCGTTCATGGCGGTATAATGCGTTACCTGTTCCTCCATGTGTAGAGCCCTATCGTGACGATTACCGTTCAGTACTTTGCCCGCCTGCGCGAGGACCTGGGCCGGGATGGCGATCAGGTCACCGTGACGGAAGGCGTCGGCACCGTGGCAGACGTCTGGACCCATCTCCATCGCCAGGCACCGCCGCCGCGCCTGATGGCCGCCGTGAACCAGAACCATGCGCGGCTCGACACCCCGGTCGCCGACGGCGATGAAGTCGCGTTCTTTCCGCCGGTGACGGGGGGCTGATTCATGGGCGTACGCCTGATCGACAAGCCTTTCGACCCCTGGGACCTGGTCCGGGAGCGGGAGTGCGGTCTGCCGATGGAAAAGCTGGGCGCCACCAGCGTCTTCGTCGGACGCATGCGCGATTTCAATGACGACCACGACGTGCGCGGGATGTTTCTGGAACACTACCCGGGAATGACCGAGCGCGAACTCGAGCGCATTGTCGCCGAGGCGGAATCCCGCTGGCCATCCATTACCTGCGAAGTCGCGCATCGGATCGGCGTCGTCGATCCCGCCGACACCCTGGTGCTCGTGGCAGTCTGGTCGGCGCATCGTATCGCCGCCCGCGATGCCTGTGCGGAGATCCTCGAGCGGCTGAAGCACGAGGCGACGTTCTGGAAACGCGAGCGCCGGGCCGATGGCAGCGAGCGCTGGGTTGAAAGGAACACCCCCGGCCACTGACCGACCGTCAACCACGAAGCGGCGCGCTTGATCCGACATGCGGACGCCGGCGCCGGTAGCGAGTCGCACAGCCACACGCCCCGAGAGATCCCCAACCCCGCCACCGCCGAGGTTCGTTACTGCAGCATCAGGAAGAACGCGCTGTTGCCGCGCTGCACGTTCAGCAACAACCCGCCGCGGCCAGCCTCGGCTGCCGCCGCCAAATCCTCGAGTTGCGTGATTTCGCGCCGGTTCAGGGACAGAATCAGGTCCCCGGCGCGCAGTCCGGCCCGCCCGGCGAGCGACCGGGATTCGACTGCGGAGATCCGGATCCGTGCTGTTCCGTCGCGATCCAGCACCCGCTCGAAGCGGATACCCGCCAGCCGTGGGTCCACGCTTCCGCCGTCGATCTCCTGCACCTTCGGAGCCTCGATTCGGACAGGCACCACCTGCGTTCGGCCATTACGCAGTATGGTCAGCCGCACGTCACTGCCCGCGCGCAGAAGCCCGATCCGGTTGCGGAGGTCAGTCGCACCGCGCACCCGGCGACCATCGACCTCCAGCACCACATCACCCGACCTCAGGCCAGCCCGCTCGGCTGGTGTCCCGCTTTCCACCCGGGTCACCACGGCACCATTGGTGATCTGCAGCGAGAAGGCCTGCGCCAGTTCCGGAGTCAGATCCTGCATCGCGATTCCCAGTTGGCCCCGCTTCACCGCACCATCGGCCATCAGATGCTCCTGAACCAACCGGGCCATGTTGATCGGAATGGCGAATCCGATCCCGATGTTACCGCCCCCGCGGGCCAGAATGGCGGTGTTGATCCCGATCAGTTCGCCACGCAGGTTGACCAGCGGGCCACCGGAGTTACCGGGGTTGATCGATGCATCGGTCTGGATGAAATCCTCGAATCCCTCAATGCCCAGCCCGCTTCGGCCCAGCGCACTGACGATCCCGCTGGTGACCGTCTGGCCCAGACCAAACGGGTTGCCGATTGCCACGACGAAATCGCCCACACGGAGATCGTCGGAATCAGCGTACGGCAGCGCGTGCAGATCTTCGGCGTCGATCCGGATCAGCGCGACATCCGTTTCCCGGTCGGCGCCGATCACCTCGGCATCGAAACGGCGACCATCGTGCAGCGTGACCAGGATTTCGTCGGCACGCTCGATCACATGGTTGTTGGTGAGAATCAGGCCCCGCTCCGCATCCACGATCACCCCTGAACCGAGCCCCTGCCGGCTCCGCTCGCGCGGCTGCGACGGGAGGTCGAAAAAACGCCGGAAGAACGGGTCGTCGAACAACGGACTGATCGACTCGACCACCAGCGCGCGGGTGGAGACATTGACCACCGCCGGCACGGCGCGCTCGAGCATCGGCGCCAGTGTCGGCAACGGCTGCCCCTCAACTGCCGCGGGCAACTGCGCATGCACCGGAGATGCCGCCAGAAACAGGGAAAGAAACAGGAGAATCGTCTTCATGGTGACCAACCTCGCTCTTGCTTAGCGTGAACGCCCGTAGGGTGCCGTGAGGCGCAGCCGAACCGCACCGATACCATGCAAGCCCCGATCCCGGGCTCCCGGGCCTCCAACGGTGCAATTCGCTGTGCTCATTGGCACCCTACGCCTACGCTTTTCATGCTTCCGGGTGGCAAGCATGGCCATGAGAGTTAGGCGCGCTCCTGCGGGTTCCTGCTTACGGCCGCAAGCGCGATCGGGGCTGGAAATCGGAGGTCCTGGCCATTTCCTCATACCACGCTCCCGCCTCTTCCACGGGCGGCACCTCGATCATCAAGCGCAGGAAGAGATCTCCGGCAGTCTTGCCCGGAAGGCCCCGTCCCTTTAGCCGCATCACCTTACCGGACTGTGTGCCGGGCGGAACCTTCAGATGTACCATGCCCTGCGGGGTTGGGGCCTCGATCGTCGCACCCAGCGCGGCCTCCCAGGGCGTGACGGGGAGATCCCGATGAAGATCGCTGCCATCGAGCCGATAGCGCGGATCGGGCAGCACACGAACTTCGAGCAACAGATCCCCGGAAGCGCCGCCACCGGTTCCCGGCTCTCCCTGACCGCGCACGCGCAGACGGAGCCCATTGTGCGCACCGGCCGGGATACGCACTCTCCTGCCAGCTCCGTTGCTGCCACCGCTGACCGTCACCTCCGTTCCATGCATGGCCTGATCCAGCGTGATCTTCGCGATCGCCGAGCGATCCGCCCCACGCATCTGGAAGCCTGCTCCGGAACGGCCACCGCGGGCACCGAACATCGATTCGAAGAAGTCCGAGAAGCCATCGAAGCCCGCTCCCCCGGAACTTCCCCCGCCAGCGCGACCGGCCCAACCCGGAGGCGGACGGAAGTCCTGCCCGGCGCGCCAGTTGGCACCCAGCCGGTCGTAGGCGCTCCGCTTCTCTCGATCGCTGAGCACTTCGTTGGCTTCGTTCACTTCCTTGAAACGGGCCTCGGCATCCGCCTCGGTACTGACGTCGGGATGGTACATCCGGGCAAGGCGCCGGTACGCCTTCTTGATTTCATCCTGGCCCGCCGAGCGCGGCACGCCAAGAATCTTGTAGTAATCCTTGTATTCCATAGCCGGCCCCGTCAGGAAGAAACGCGTGAATGTGGCTTCAAAGGCAGATACCCCCGTGCGAACGATGATGCCCCCGGATCAACGGGCAAGTCGAGAAACGCCGTCCGGGTGCCCGAGCGGCGCGCTCGCGAGCAATGCGAATCGTGATGACCTCGGCGCGGGGCGGGCCAGCGCTGAATGGGCGCACCTCAGTCCAGAACGACCGGGCACCGTACCATCCCGGCAGGTGCGGTGCCCGAATAGCGGCCAAGGCGTTTCAGGTCGCATCGGCCACTGGCAAGGCGGCTCAGCTCTCGACCGAAATCCGCCGCGGCTGTACCTTGGCCTGTTTCGGAATCCGCACTTCGAGCACCCCATTCTGGCAACGTGCGGAAATATTGTCGGAATCGGCCGTATCCGGCAGCGCGAACCGGCGGAAGAAGGTGCCACGCACGCGCTCGACACGCTTGTAGTTCTTGCCCTCTTCCTTGCTTTCGTGCTGGCGCTCGCCGCGGATGGTGAGCACACCGCTCTCCATGTTCACTTCGATATCCTTCGGGTCGACTCCGGGCAGATCGGCATGCAGCACATAGCCATCCGGCTCCTCGCGGATATCCACCGCAGGACTCCAGTCGGCGGTGATCG
The DNA here is from genome assembly GCA_011390385.1 of Thioalkalivibrio nitratireducens. The sequence goes on from JAABSN010000048.1 coordinate 12,713, forward strand.
CCGGCTCTTCGCTGCCACCACCGTCCTGCAGACGCTCGAGTTCCCGCGACAACTGGTTCAACAGGCTCCAGGGTTCGTAACGCATCAGTGCCATGATTTTGCCTCCAATCGATGTCTGTCGTTTACCTGACAGAAAACTGGGGGTCGGGAGCGGGTTTTCAAGGGCTTCGCGGCACCCGCAAGGGCCCTATTCGATGTTCTGAACCTGTTCGCGCATCTGTTCCGTCAACACCTTCATCTCCATCGCCACCCGGGTCGTTTCGAGATCATGAGATTTCGAGCCGATGGTGTTGGCTTCGCGGTTGAACTCCTGCATCAGAAAGTCCAGCCGCCGGCCAACGGGCTCCTCCCGCCCCAGAATCTCGCGCATCGCAGCGATATGGCCGTCGAGACGATCCAGCTCTTCGTCGACATCCAGGCGTTGCGCCAGCAACGCAATCTCCTGCTCGAGCCGTTGTGGGTCCAGGGTCAGATCGAGTTCAGCAACGCGGGCACGCAGGCGTTCGCGCTGCTCTTCCACGATCGCAGCACGCCGACCGCGCAGTTCCTGGAGTAGTCCTTCGAACAGATCCAGACGGCTTTCCAGCGCCCGGCGAAGAACATCGCCCTCCGCTTCCCGCATCGCGGACAGGTCCGCAATGGCCGCTTTCAGGCCCTGCAGGACCGACGTCCGCAATGGCTCGACGTCGAACGGAGTATCGCGCTGGATGATTCCGGGCCAGGTCAGGATATCCAGCGCCGACACCCGAGCCCCGTTCACCATCATCTGATCGATTTCCCGGATGGTCGTGATCAGTGCCTTGGCACGGGCCGGGTCGAACCGGATTGCCGGATCTTCCTCCGGGCGCTCGACACGCAGCGCGGCGTCCACCTTGCCCCGTCCCAGGGACCGTTGCAGCATTGCACGGATATCCGCCTCCAACGCCCGCAGCGAGTCCGGAATCTGTATCCGGAGATCCAGGTAGCGGTGGTTGACACTCCTGAGTTCCCACACGAGAGACTGCCCTTCGGCCTCGGTATCATGGCGTGCGAAGCCGGTCATGCTGGCGATCATGTGAATTCCCCTGCTGGTGGTGGCGCACGCAACGCTGATGGTTGCGCGGGTATCGCGAGAATGGCTTTGGTGCACATTGTAGACGCATGCGCCGATCGGCTCCCGTATACTGCGCGGCCCATTCAAGCTTCGAGGAAAGCCCATGCGCCCCAGCGGCCGCCAGCCGGACCAGATGCGCCTGGTTCGCTTCACGCGTCATTTCACCCGTCATGCCGAAGGCTCGGTACTGGTCGAGTTCGGCGAAACACGCGTGCTCTGCACCGCGACCGTCGAGACCCGCGTACCGCCGTTTCTGAAGGGCAAGGGCCGCGGCTGGGTCACTGCCGAATACGGAATGCTGCCCCGTGCCACCCACGACCGCATGGTGCGTGAATCGGCGCGTGGCAAGCAGGGTGGGCGCACGCTGGAAATACAACGGCTGATCGGCCGCGCCCTGCGCGCGGTGGTCGACCTGGACGCGATGGGCGAGCGTCAGATCATCCTCGATTGCGATGTACTGCAGGCCGATGGGGGAACCCGGACCGCGGCCATCAGCGGCGGATATGTAGCGCTTTGCGATGCCGTGAAGCACGGCATGAACAAGGGCATTTTCAAGAAGAACCCTTTGCATGGTCAGCTTGCGGCAATCTCCGTCGGGATCTTCCAGGGAATGCCAGTCCTCGACCTGGACTATGACGAGGATTCGCAGGCCGAAACCGACATGAACCTGGTGATGAACGAGGCCGGCGGCGTGATCGAGATTCAGGGCACCGCGGAAGGGCACGCATTCCGCAGGGATGAACTGGACGCGATGCTCGAACTTGGCGAAAAAGGAATCCGCGAAATCATGATCAGGCAGCAGGAAGTCCTGGCGGACTGATCTCGGGGGAGCCCATGAAACGAATCGTCCTGGCATCCGGTAACGCCGGAAAGATCCGCGAACTCACCGAACTGCTCAGTCCCATCGGTCTGGAAGTCGTACCCCAGTCGCATTGGCAGGTCGAAGAATGCGAGGAAACCGGCCTGACCTTCGTGGAGAACGCAATCCTCAAGGCACGCAATGCGGCCCGCCATACCGGGCTGCCGGCGCTGGCCGATGATTCCGGAATCGAGGTGGATCACCTGCAGGGGCAGCCCGGCATTTACTCGGCTCGCTATTCGGGCTCCGACGGCGACGACCAGAAAAACAATGAAAAGCTCCTGGCTGCGATGCAGGGCGTACCGCAGGGCCAACGGACCGCTCGCTTCCGCTGCGTGATGGCGTTCCTGGAGCATGCCGAGGATCCTTCTCCCATGCTGACCGAAGGCACATGGGAAGGCGTCGTCGCTTCGGAGCCGGCGGGGAACCGCGGCTTCGGCTACGACTCGGTCTTTCATCTGCCCGAATTCGGCTGCACCTCTGCTGAACTCCCCGATGCGGAAAAGAACCGGCTCAGTCATCGCGGCCAGGCGGTTCGCGCCATGGCGGAGCGTCTGCGACTCCGGCTCGGGTCGAATTGAGAAACAGCGCGGGGAAACCCAGCCAGTGCGCCATGGACCTCCGTCAGCGATCCGAAGCACCTGAGCACCCCGCCGTTCCGGGCCTGCGGCAGGCACCGCCGTTGTCGTTGTACGTGCATGTCCCCTGGTGTGTACGAAAGTGTCCTTATTGCGACTTCAATTCGCATGAACAGCGTGGAGAACTGCCCGAACACGCTTACGTGAATGCCCTGCTGCAGGATCTCGAGGAACAGCTTCCCCGCGTGTGGGGACGCCGCCTCGAGAGCATCTTCATTGGTGGCGGCACACCGAGCCTGTTCTCGCCGGATGCGATCGACGAACTCCTGTCCGGGCTGCGCGCGCGCCTGCCTTGGCGGCCCGATCTCGAGGTGACGCTGGAGGCCAATCCGGGAACGGCCGAGCGAGGCTATTTTCGTGGTTACCGCGAAGCCGGGATCAACCGTCTGTCCCTGGGCATACAGAGCTTCGACCCGGATCGGCTGCGCGCGATCGGCCGCATTCATGACGACAGCGACGCTCATGCGGCCATCGAACAGGCCCATCGGGCGGGGTTTGAACAGATCAATCTCGACCTGATGTTCGGACTCCCCGGCCAGTCACTGGCTCAGGGCATCGCCGATCTGCAAACTGCCATTGCGGCCGAACCCAGCCACATCTCCTGGTATCAGCTCACATTGGAGCCGAACACCCTCTTCGCCAGCCACCCACCGGTACTGCCGCCGGACGATCTGACCGATACGCTGTTTGCGCACGGGCAGTCCGTTCTCGAACATGCGGGCTATACTCGCTATGAAGTCTCGGCCTATGCGGGAGCGGGTAACCAATGCCGGCACAACCGAAATTACTGGGAATTCGGCGACTATCTCGGCCTGGGCGCCGGCGCCCACGGGAAGATCACCGATCCGGCCGGGCAGGCCGTGACGCGACTGCTCAAACCACGGCATCCCGTCGCATACCTGCACGAGCCGCGTGCGATCACACTGACTCCGATCGTCCCCGGGTCACTCCCTTTCGAATTCATGCTCAATGCGCTTCGTCTGACCCGCGGAGTCCCTGCCGAACTGTTCCAGGAGCGTACCGGCCTACCCTTGGAATGCATCCAACCGATACTCGTCGAAGCGCGCGCGCAGGGACTGCTGGACACGGATCCGGCCATACTTTGCGCGACAGAACCGGGACTGCGCTTCCTGAACGACCTGCTCGAGATGTTCCTGAGCGACGATGACCCGGCCGATTGAATTCGTCAGCTATCCCTGCCCCTGGTGCGGCGAACCCGGCGAAACCAGTGTCGACATGGTCAGTGGCGAGCGCGAGTGGGTCGAAGACTGCAGCGTATGCTGCGCACCGATCGTCTTCCGGCGCGTGGACTCGGGCACCGGTGAAGAACCCGAGATCGCGGTCTGGCGGGAGGGGGAATGACTTCGAAGCCGCCTGCCTACTCTCCGATGGACTGCGAGCAGTACTCGCGCCTCGAACTGGCTATCGTGCAACAGCGCAGGCTGCGTATTCACTGGATCGGCAGAGGCATGAGCCACATCGAAGTCATCCATCCAGAGGATCTTCGCACCCGGCGCCATGCCGAATATCTGCTGCTTCGTGACGCGATGAACCGGCGTCGGTTTCTGCGGCTCGACCGGATCATGCATTTCGCGGAACGCAGCCCGGCCTGACTCCCACGCCAGCCGGTTTTCTCAGGCGCGCCGCATCATGTCGAAGAAGTCCGCGTTGGTCTTCGAGGACTGCATGCGGCCAAGCAGGAATTCCATGGCCTCGGTGTCGTCCATCCCGTGCAGGAATTTCCGCAGAATCCAGAGCTTCTGCAGTTCGTCGGTATCGGTCAGCAACTCCTCGCGGCGGGTACCGGAGCGGTTCACATTGATCGCGGGATAGACGCGCTTCTCGGCGATTCGGCGATCGAGGTGGATCTCCATGTTGCCGGTGCCCTTGAATTCCTCGTAGATCACTTCATCCATCTTCGACCCGGTATCCACCAGCGCGGTGGCGAGGATGGTCAGGCTGCCACCCTCCTCGATGTTCCGCGCGGCGCCGAAGAAACGCTTCGGCCGATGCAGGGCGTTGGCATCGACACCACCCGTCAGGACCTTGCCGGAACTGGGAACCACGGTGTTGTAGGCACGGGCCAGACGGGTGATGGAGTCGAGCAGGATCACCACGTCGCGCTTGTGCTCGACCAGACGCTTGGCCTTCTCGATCACCATTTCGGCGACCTGCACATGACGCGTGGCGGGCTCGTCGAAGGTGCTGGACACGACCTCGCCGCGCACCATCCGGGTCATCTCGGTGACCTCCTCCGGACGCTCGTCGATCAGCAGCACGATCAGGTAACTGTCGGGGTGATTGGTAGCGATGCTCTGCGCGATGTTCTGCAGCATCAGCGTCTTGCCGGCCTTCGGCGGCGAAACGATCAACCCGCGCTGGCCCTTGCCAAAGGGGGCGACCATGTCGATCACCCGGGCGGTGATGTCCTCGGTGGAACCGTTGCCTCGCTCCATGCGCATGCGCTGGTTCGGATGCAACGGAGTCAGGTTCTCGAACAGCACCTTGTGCCGGGCGGCCTCGGGCGGCTCGAAGTTGATCTCCGACACTTTCAGCAGCGCGAAGTAGCGTTCGCTGTCCTTCGGTGGGCGGATCTTGCCCGAGATGGTGTCCCCGGTACGCAACCCGAAACGCCGGATCTGACTCGGTGAGACGTAAACATCGTCCGGTCCGGCGAGGTAGGAACTGTCTGCACCGCGCAGGAAACCGAATCCATCCGAGAGGATCTCGAGTACACCGTCGCCGAAAATCGCCTCGCCATTCTTGGCGTGAGCCTTCAGCAGTGCAAAGATGATTTCCTGCTTGCGGGCCCGGGACATGTTGTCGATGCCCTGTGCTTCTGCCATGGCCACGAGGTCGGCAGCCGTCTTCTGCTTCAATTCTGTGAGATTCATTAGGGGCGCTGTTCAGACGTAAGTAGATGCGGGACAGCCCGGCGACCGGCTCGGTTGCTGCGGGTTTTTCGGGGGGGGCGGGGGGCGCCGCCAGGGACGCACCCCGGGAATATAGGCGAGCCTGAGCAATCAGGCAAGTATTATCGTGAAAGAGGGACGCCGGAAACGGATTTTCCGGCTGAATCGGGCCTCAGAGGTGCTGATCGAGAAAGGCTGTCAGTTGCGACTTGCTCAGCGCTCCGACCTTCGTTGCCTCCACGTCGCCATCCTTGAACAGCATCAGCGTGGGGATGCCACGAATTCCGTATTTGGGCGGTGTGGCTGGGTTCTCGTCGATGTTGAGTTTGGCAACCATGAGTTTGCCGTCGTATTCTTCGGCGATCTCGTCGAGAATCGGGGCGATCATCTTGCAGGGACCGCACCATTCGGCCCAATAATCGACCAACACCGGCCGGTCTGATTTCAGGACGTCCTCTTCGAAACTGGCATCCGAGATATGATGAATGTTTTCGCTCACTCCGTATCCTCGTCGATTGGCTGTGGGGCACGAGAAGCGCGCCCTACGGTGCCCCTAACTATCCGCCAGATTCACGTGTAAATTCAAGTTGACCGGGTATTCATGCCCATTGGGAGCCGTATGACCGAGGCCGCCGCCACCCCCACCCGCTTCGATGACTTCGACCTTCCGGAACCCGTGCTGCAAGGCATCCGGGACGCGGGATTCGAGCAGTGCACACCGATCCAGGCCGAGACGCTTCCGATCGCGCTTGCGGGTCACGATGTCGCCGGCCAGGCGCAGACTGGTACCGGCAAGACCGCGGCCTTTCTGGTCGCTGCGTTCAACCGCCTGCTGCGCCAGGCACCAGCCGATGACCGGCGCGTGAACGACATACGCATGCTGGTGCTCGCGCCGACCCGCGAACTGGCCATCCAGATCCACAGGGACGCCCTGCTGCTCGGGAAACACACGGGTCTGAAATTCGCCCTCGCCTACGGCGGTACCGGCTACGAACAACAGCGCGAAGATCTCGGTGCCGGCGCCGACGTGCTGATCGGCACTCCGGGACGGATCATCGACTACCACAAGCAGCACGTGTTCGGCCTCAAGCGGGTCGAGGTGGTTGTCCTCGACGAGGCTGACCGCATGTTCGATCTCGGCTTCATCAAGGACATCCGCTACCTCCTGCGCCGCTGCGCCCCACCGGCAGAGCGCCAGTCGATGCTGTTCTCGGCCACTCTGTCGTGGCGGGTGATGGAGCTCGCCTACGAGCACATGCGCAGCCCCGAAAAGGTTCAGGTGGAGGCCGAGACCGTTACTGCGGACAACATACGCCAGGTGATCTACTACCCGGCCAACGACCAGAAGATTCCGCTATTGATCGGTCTGGCGAGGAAACTGCAGCCGCAGCGGGCCATCGTCTTCGTGAACACCAAGCACTGGGCGGAACGGGTCTGCGACTGGCTCAACGCGAACGGGATGAACGCCGCTCTGCTCTCGGGTGACGTGCCGCAAACCAAGCGCACGCGCCTCCTGGCCCAGTTCTCGGAGGGAAAGTACGCCTACCTCGTGGCTACCGACGTCGCCGCTCGCGGTCTGCACATCCCCGACGTGACCCACATCTTCAACTTCGATCTGCCGCAGTCAGGCGAGGATTACGTGCATCGGATCGGCCGCACGGGCCGGGCCGGTGCCGCGGGAGACGCGATCAGCTTCGGTTGCGAGGACTCCGCATTCTACCTTCCGGATATCGAGACCTACCTCGGACAGCGCATTCCCACCGCGATACTGGACCCGGACGCCCTGCCGACACAGTTGACCCGACCTCCACCGCGGGCACGGCGCCGGCCTGAAGATCGCGGCAGACCCTCC
>JAABSN010000482.1 GCA_011390385.1 Thioalkalivibrio nitratireducens
CTTCGGCCAGGACTTCCTCAACTTCGCCGCCGCGCATCCGGCGGCCGAGTTCAGCGCCTGCTACAGCCGCGAATATCCGGATCCGCCCGAGCCCTGGGAGCAGGCAGGCTACGTGCAGACGCTCTACAGCCACCTCGAGCTGAACCCGGAGTCGGACGTCGTTTATCTGTGCGGCAACCCCGGCATGATCGACGAGTCGGTGGACGCGCTGAAGGCCATGGGCTTTACGCTCAAGCAGTTGCGGCGAGAGAAGTATCTTTCGGCGCGGCCTGCCAGGTAAGCGGCCTTTCCGGGGCTCAAAAGAACGGGGCCGGCATAACGCCGGCCCCGTGGTTGTCAGCATGAAACTCGTGCTGAGCAGGATTACTTCTTCTTGCCCTTGCCCTTACCCTTGCCCTTCTTCGAGGCCGGAGGCGCAGCAACTTCTTCTTTGTCGCTGAACGCCTTGCCGTTCTCGTCGAAGGCGTACAGGGCAAACTGGGACTGGTTACCGCGCTCGCCCCAGACCGTGAAGCCGTTGACGACCAGCAAGTACTCACCCGCTACCGGGTTATCGATCACGACGCGCTCCGGGCTGTCGAACGTTGCGCCATCGAAAATGATCTCACCACCAGGCGAGACGATGAACACGTCCAGGTCATCGGTCGGGAAACGTCCCCAGTCCTGCTGCCAGTGCAGTTCGAAATTCGCCTGTTCGGCACGTTCCGGTACGTTAACGGTGTAGAACAGCAAATCGCCTTCCCGGGCACGATCGCGCTCAGTGATCTTGGGCCGCTTGGTGCTGACCGCCTCGATGCGCATATCGGCGGACATGCTGCCCGCATTGGTCCAGTCGCCCATGACCGCCACTCGCACGAGACCGGTGCCGGGGTTGGCGGCCACGAGGGTTGTGTCATTCGCGATGAACCCGTCGGCCAGCGTGACGTCGGTCGAGGTGATGCTGTCCTGCACGACTACGAACAGGTCATCGCCAAAAAACGCGTTCTGCTCGGCGGCCGGGAGTTCCGGCGTGATGTTGCTGAAACTCACGTTCAGCGCATCGACCCGATCGTCGATATCGATGAAGAAGTGAGCCACCTCACCCGGGACCAGGTCCTCCAGCCGAGTGCTATAGCCGCTGTTGCCAAGCTGGATGGTCTTCAGGCCCACGCTCGCGATGTTGCCGCGCACCGAATTGCCGGCGGGACCCGAGGGCAGTGCGTCGCTCACCTCGCCGGCCGCCAGGGCGTTGTAGGCGGCGACCAGGTCGATGAAGCCATGGCCCTGGTCTATGGGGCCGGGATTATCCCCCAGGAAATCGGGATCGGCGGTCTCGACGAGCGCATTGCGGATCTGCAGCGCGCTGGCGTCGGGGAAAGCCTCGCGCAGCGTGGCCGCGGCGCCTGCGATGGTCGGCGCGGAGAACGAGGTGCCGCTGACCAGGGTGATACCGCCGGTGGGTCCCATCACAAAGTTAGCGAAACCGTTGGCAACGGCGTCCACGTTGGCACGCCCGTCGGGCGACGGACCGCGCGAGCTGAAGGTGGCCATCTGGTGGTGCTCGGCGGCGCGATAAAGGGCACCTTCACCCGGCCCGAACTGCAGGTCACGCAGGATACGCTCATTGTGCACCAGGCTGGCAGCACCGGCCGTCAGGGTACCGAAGCCGGTGCCGGCGCTGCCGCCGGTCATGGCCGCATGGCCCGAGTTGCCGGCGGAGTTGATCACCGTGATGCCCACTTCGAGCATTTTTTCGGTGAGCTGGTCGGTGATCTCGAAGCCCGCGAACAGGGTCGCGCCACCGAGACTCATGTTCACCACATCGACCTTGAGGGAGTCGTAGACATAGGGGTCGTCGGGGGTGCCGCTGCCGGCTACGGCCTCAGACGGCATGCCATTATTGTAGTTCTCGCGCATCTCGATGGCGCGCTCCATGGCCGCTGCGATATCCGAGCGCGGCGCGCCGCCGCCCGCCGCCAGGAAAGTCTTGAGCGCGTAGATCTGGGCGCAGGGCGCCGTGCCGATCATCGGGACGCCTGTCACGCCCGGGAAGATGATAGCGCTGGCCGGAGAATAAGTGGCGACCGCATCGGCAAACACGCCCGTGAACCCAAAAAGTGCATTGGCGGCCACCGTCGTGCCGACCCAGGTGCCGTGAGGTCCGTTGAGCGGGCTCGTTGCCGGCGGTTCGTCCGGGCCTGCCCGCCCGATGAAAGTCTCTCCGCCGATGACGGTGGGACCCTCGGTGGTGCAGCGTGAACGATCGAATGCGGGCACCTCCGCAGTGCCAGTATCAATAACGACCACGTTCACCCCGTCGCCATTGAGGCCTTCGCCGAATAGAGGCCCGATGCGGGTCAGTAATGTGGATTCCCAGAAATCAGCGGGGATTACCTCTGCCGGAGTGGCATCGAGCATCTGGAAATCCGTGCCCAGGTCAAAGGACTCCACCGCGCGGGGCCTTTCGATCATAACGTCCTTGATCACACGCTCGACGCCGTCGATGCTGCTGCTGCGGGAGTACAGGTCAAACGGCATGGTGGCCGCAATGGCGTCCACATACTTGTAGCGGTAGGTGACCGACCCGCCGGCTGCGGCCACGTTTTGTGCGGCGACATCGCAATTGCCGGCGCACTTGATAATCACGGGCTGGTCGGCATTCGCTGCAGACACTGACCCCAGCATAAGACCGAGCATGAGGCCCGGCAGCATGATTCGCTTCATCTAGGTTGACTCCCCTTGGTACGGAC
>JAABSN010000483.1 GCA_011390385.1 Thioalkalivibrio nitratireducens
AGTTCGGACGTGGCCAGGATCGCCGAGGAATGGGTCGATCCGGTCACCGGCGAGAACAGACAGCGGCTTGTGACCATGTCGCTCAACGACGCCGGTGGGCCGGTATTGACGGTCTGGTCGGAGAGCAGCAAGGAGATCATGGCGAAGGTGGCGGGATTGACGCCAGAAACGGCGCAACGGTTCATGGCCGCCTACACCGAGCGCCTGGCTTTCGATCCCGCCGATTCTTCCGTCTACGTCGACGGTCGTCGCCTCGAGGCCTCAGCTTCCGCGCACCTGCAGAGCCTGACCGGTGGGCCCACAGCATGGGCCGGACGCTTCGGACTACCGCCCGACGAACCCGTTCCCCACGGGGGCGCAGTGCCGCTGGCGACGACCGCTGAACCACCGCCGCGACGATCGAACAACTAGGTTCGCGAGCGACGAATCGATCTCCCGTCATGCGATTGTCACGGACAATCCTGAGAAAAGTTCGCTTCTGCGTCCAACCCGGGGAGCCGATTGTTCCAGTCCTCGCACCCTTGCGGGTTTGGTAAGCCGTACCAGATCTCGTTCGTGCGGCGGTCATGGACCAGGACCGTCTTCACCAGACGGCGGAGAAGGTCCTTCTTTTTCGGTTCGGCCCCTCGGCCATGACCCGGTCGAACTGGTCGACGAGTGTCGCCATCATCTCCCTGTCGATCGCCGGGAGTTCCAGGCGCTCGCGCCGTGCGTCCAGATCCTGCTTCTCGTCCTCCAGTTCGTCCAGTCGCGCCCGCAGGTCGCGGACCTTCTCGTTGCACAGTCCGGCGTCCAGTGTACCGGCGACTGCAGGTGGGTGGGTCGACCCGCCTGGGCGACCGGGTGATCACCAGCGGCAACACCGCGTTCATCGACCACCTGGACATCTGCAGCGACTCGGTGTTCGTGCACCGGGCCGGCGTGATCAAGGACGTGACCGAGCCCGGGGTGTACGCCGGCACGCCGATTCAGCCCATGGCCGAGTACATGCGCAACACGGCGGCGGCGCGGCAGCTGAGCGAGATGCGGCGGCAGTTGCAGAAGCTGGAGCAGCAGGTGGCCGAGCTGCAGGAAGGCTAGGCGACCTGTGCCTACCGTTTAATCCGTCCGTACTGCCACCATTGCACTTACGGCATCGCGATTCTAGCATATCTGGATGATCAAAATCATCCTGCACGCGCTTCTTGCGGCCCTTCGATCACGCCGACAACTCACCCTCGAGAATATCGCCCTTCGCCATCAACTGGACGTCTTGCAGCGGACACCCAAGCGGCCGTCGTTGAAGCCGTCGGATCGAGCGATCTGGGCCATCTTCTCTCGCTCCATACCCGACTGGCGGAATCACCTCACCATCGTCCAGCCGGACACCGTCGTCCGCTGGCACCGCGTCGGCTGGCGGCTCTTCTGGCGGTGGAGGAGTCGTCGTACACGAGGTCGGCCCAAGGTCCCCGCGAACGTTCGGACCCTGATACGGAGGATGTCCCTGGAGAATCCACGATGGGGCGCTCCTCAGATCCACGGTCAGTTGGTGAAGCTCGGATACGATATCGGCGAGACCACGGTCGCCAAGTACATGGTGCGCCAACCTGGACCACCGTCTCAAACCTGGAAGACCTTCATCCAGAACCACGTGGCCGAGATAGCCGCCGTCGACTTCTTCACGGTGCCATCGATCACCTTCAAGACGCTGTATGTCTTCGTGGTCCTATCGCTCAAGCGACGGCAGGTTGTCCACTTCAACGTCACCTCCAATCCGACGGCTACGTGGACGAGACTGCAGCTGATCCAGTCGTTCCCCTTTGAATCCGCTCCTCGGTCTCCATGGCAGAACGGCTACTGCGAGCGGGTCATTGGATCGATCAGGAGGGAGTGCCTCGATCATGTGATCGTGCTGAACGAGCGGCATCTGAGGCGGGTGTTGAAGGAGTATCTCGTGTACTACCACGAGTCACGCACTCACCTCGGCCTGGCGAAGGACTGCCCGGTGCCGCGGGCTGCATCATCAGTACTACCGAGACGCGGCGTAGATTCCGGCGGTCGATCGGGGCTGTTAGCGGTGGATCGGTCTGTCTAGTAGCGCCGGAATTCACGAAATCACCGAGAATCGTGTCTTAGAGCCAGGCTCGTCGTGACCGAATCGACGTGAATCGTTCTGGCCGCCGGGCTCGAATCGCTCGAAATCGGCGCGGATGGATTAATTGGTAGGGACAGCTGCAGCTTGCGTCCGCTGGTGCCGATCACCGCGACCGTGCAGCTTGACGCGTGGGCGTCCAAACCGATATACCTGTCCATGGGCGTTCTCCTTTCCGATTTGAGGACTTATCTCGCGGGCAAACGAGATCGTGGCCCTGATCAGAGGAGAACGCCACTCAGCTTTCAGGAGGGGAATGTGTCCAGCGGTTGGTATGTGGGGCGAGGACGCCATGCCCCCATGATGCCTATTCGCGACTCCCAGGTATGGTGATTGGTCGATCGCAGCCCTCTATTTTTACCAGTATAGAGAAGGAGCCATAAGCCATGCGCAAGTCTGCCGCCGTGATCGTCGCCGTGGTCGTCATTCTCGCCGCCCTGGGAGGCTTATGGATCGACGGGCAACGGCGCCTTCCGGACAAGGCATCGTCGGAGCGCCTCGGTCGGAGTTCGGACGTGGCCAGGATCGCCGAGGAATGGGTCGATCCGGTCACCGGCGAGAACAGACAGCGGCTTGTGACCAT
>JAABSN010000484.1 GCA_011390385.1 Thioalkalivibrio nitratireducens
TGTCATACCGCGACATTATAGGGCGGATCACGCAAGGTTGACAAGCCCCCTGATCATATGGCAGATCTTCAGAAAATGACTGTCGGGGGGCCAGGGGTGGTTGGCGAGGCGGCGGCAGATAAGGCTGAGGGCCAGCGGGAGCGCCGCACGAGGTGGTGCGTTGGCTGTGGCTAGGTTGTCGTCGGTGGCTTCGGACTGGAGCGCGTACAGCCGTGTAGTCAGGCGGTGCTGAGTCGGATCTGTCCGGGTGGGGCGAGATCTGGCGGCAGGGGCTGGCTGATCAGGGCGGCGAGCATTTTCCTGCCGTAGTTGAGAAAGGTGTGGAAGGCGGTTTTGAATACAGTTCCCAGTCGTCCCCTCGTCAGCAGTTGCTGAAAGAGGTGTGCGATGAGCATGAGCAGGACGTATCCCTTAGCGGCAACAGGGTTTCGGCTGTACACGTGTTCCAGAGCGAAGCCACCGTTCTTGAGCACATTGAAACCTTCGTTTTCACAGCGCCAGCGCAGGCGTGCGGCGGCGGCGAACTGATCCGCGTTGCGCCAGTCGATCGGGCGGCAGCAGAGGTGAGCGAACGTGCCCGTGATGGTGCCTGCCTTATCCTTGTCGGTCTGGAAGATGGCGCTCAGCTTCATACCCTCGTACGCCAGGTCATTGATCCAGCGCAGATGGCGCGAGCCTTGCTCCCCGGGCAAGGTGACAGTTCGGGCTTGCCCGTGGGAGAGCGCCAGCAGGCTCTGTGCCTCGGCCCACAGCGCGGGCATGTCGGAGTCCTTGAAGCTGATCGCCACGTTCCATCCGTTGCGCACCGCCGCGCGCAAGACATTCTGGTCGGCGTAGAGCGCATCGAGCAGTAACCAGAAAGGGGTTTGAGGATAGAGCCGCTTGAGCTTTGGTTCCAGGCGGTGGAACGCCTTGATCTCGCAGTCCTGCTTGACGTACACCGGGCCCGGGTTCTCGATGAATTCACAAGCCACCGGCAAGGCGTAGCCGTCGGCGCTTACGATGAACGCCACCAGCATCTTGTGGCTATAGGTCACCGTGCCGGAGTGGTGCTTCGTCTCGATGCAGTGTTCACAGTGCCGTCGGCGGAAGCTGTACAGTCCGGTTCCGTCGATGGCCAGCAGGAGTCGACTGCCCATGCGCCAGCCGTCCAATGCCTTCATCCGGATCAGGCGTCGGATCAGTTTGGACAGCAGCGTTTCCAGGGCGTCAGGAGGGAGCTTTCGCAGAACCTTCTCCAGCGTGTCCAGGTGCGCCACGGCATCGACTGCACAACCCATCAGCCGGGCCAGCGTCCTGGCCATCTCGATGGCGTCACGTACGCTGTCGTTGAAGTGGTTGCGGCTGCCGGTATGGGAGAGGAACATCAACACCCCGAGCAGCAGAAGGACCTTCAGGGGGAAAACGGCCCGGCCGGATTGGCGCGGATCGCGCACATCGCCGAGCCAATCTGACAACTCGGGAAAGAAATGCAGCAGAACCACCGCCAGCTCGCGGGCTAGCGCGGGCGGGGGCAGGCGGAGCTTTTTGGGGCGGCCGCACTTGCCCGTCGACTGCGTACATGGTTGCGCAGTTCCCCCAGCGAGGCTTTCGTCACGTCCCGAATCAGTTTCTTGAGCCGCTTGTACTCCTTTATCCATGCCTCTACGTCCTTGACTCGATCAAGTGGCACATAGACCGAGTGGGTCTTACCCTCGACCTTGAAAGTCAGCCGATGGGCCACATGCCGGCAGTCTTTGCGCGGCAACTTGACTAATGTGCCTTCGATGAACGGGCCGATTTGGGCAATCTGCCGCAGGACTGCCTCGCGCCGCGTCACGAACCGATTTGAGAGCGTTTTTATGTCATTCATGATTAGACTGTAATAATACGTATTAATTATTGCAACAAAAAAAAGGCCTGCGACAACTTTTTTATCGCAGGCCACCTCCCGCTGCCGCACTCACCCACCTTCCCGCCACCAATTGGGCCGATCTAGCCCACTCGCAGGTGCGACGATTTTCATTTTCTGAACCGCTGTGAGTTTGTCGGCCAACTCGAAACTGGACGATCCCGTGGCAATAACCTGAAGCTCAGCGAAATTGTCAACCATAAGCTTCAAGGTCAACCCGATGTTCTCGATTCGCTGTGCCTCGTCAATGACCACGAATCGAGTATTGCCGATCAAGCGCTTCAACTCCGATGATGTCCGCCCGCTGAACTGCGCACGCACATCCGGCTCGTCCGCATTGAAGTAAACGCCGGCATGCTGATTGAGCAGATCTTTGACCAGCGTTGTCTTGCCCGTTTGACGCGCCCCGTATAGAAGGATGACCTTGCCCTGAAACAAGCGGGTATTAATAGATGCTGATATAATCCTGTCTATCATGTTCTCTTTATATTATATATTTACGTGAATACAATAACTTTAATAGCAAGTATACATAAGACTTTAAACCTGTCAATCCACCATCGCTAGCGACGGCGACGAACCAGCGGATGATCCGGATCGAACTCGCGAATCATATCGAGGCAGTGATCCGCAGCGGTATGTTCGCCTTTGCGATCAAGGTAGAAGTACTGGGCGGCCAGCCAGCTGACCATCGCCGATGGGTGGGTCTCCTCGGGCATCTGTACCGAATTATACAACTCGTCGGCTTCGGTTTCACGCCCCTGTTGCAGGTAAAGCTGAAGCAGCGTTGAAGATGCAAACAGGTATTCCGGC
>JAABSN010000485.1 GCA_011390385.1 Thioalkalivibrio nitratireducens
TGCACACTATGCACGCACAAGTGAGCCAACGATGGCGTGACAAATTCAGTTGGGTTTCTTCCTGCGTCTCTGGGGGGGGCGCCGCCTTGTTGCTCGCCATCCACGCCACCGCTGCGGACATCTCTTTGGAGATGCACGGCACTACTCCCTCGCTGCTTTCGAAGGATTGGGCCGGTCACCTCCTGACTCTGGAACGTTCCGAAACTCTCGCGAACTGGCAGGAAGTAGCACGGGTTCGAAATCGCCTTTTCGCCTACCCGGACCTGAGCGGAGCCTCTCCGGAGGGAGGTTTCTACCGAATAGCAGCCACGGGTTTGCAGCCATTTGATGACTGGTCCAACCAGTTGCTCCCCGCCAACGGCGAGTTGTTCACGCCCGGTTCGGGAAGTGGGCTGGCAGCGACACGCTTCGCGAAGTTCTCGATTCTCCTCGCCCAGCCCGACCGAGTTTATTTCCAAGACTCGGCTCTCTGGCCTTACCACTACCATTTCGCCGTAGCTCGGCTTCCGGGATATGCCGGCATGAGCGCCTTGCAATACAGCCGCCAGGCGCTTTATGCCAATGCCGACCAGCGCATGGTCGGCGGCGCAATCCTACGCGCGCCCGATCCCCAGATACGCGAAGTAGGTATTGAGATCGTCGGGGCTGAAGCGTTTCCCATCGAGCGGGTCGTGGAGTGGATTGAGGCGGTGCGACGGCGACTGGTGTTGGATGAA
Source organism: Thioalkalivibrio nitratireducens (assembly GCA_011390385.1). Next base: position 717 of record JAABSN010000485.1, read on the forward strand.
GACTGGCGATTCCTTTACATGCCTTCCCCCGAGCAACGCGTTGCAGCCGAGGCTGGCGCCTCCTATCTGGCCTCGCGGGGCATTGTGTTGGCGTCGTTGTCGCGCTGGGCCTCTGAAAGCGCCGACTATTCGACCGGTTGGGCGCTAGGAAAACTCGTGTATGTGTCCAGTACGGATATCAGCACCGCTCTCGGGGACGGGCGATTGAAACTGGGCGATATTCTGGTTACGGACCGTGTTCCGTCGGAATTACCAGTGCTCGCAGGCTACCTGGCCCTGGAACCAGCGACTCCCAATTCCCACGTGGCTTTGCTCGCGCGCTCGCTGGCCTTGCCGTTCGCTTACGCCAATGGGGCTGGCCTGCAAGCGGAGATCGCAAGTCTTTACGGAAAGGAGGTACTGTTGTTAGTCGAAAACTCCAACGGCGCCTGTCGCATCACGCTGACCGACACGACCGGATTGCTCACGCCCGAGCGCCGGCAAGAAATCCTCGACAGCAAGAAAGCCGGCACGCTCGACATTACCCCAGTGGAGCTCGCTGGAACCGCCTGGCTTCCCGTGGATCCTTTGACCCCCGCGGACGTCCGCTACGTGGGCGGCAAGGCGGCAAATTTCGGATTCCTGCGCCGGAGTTTGCCTGACGACTCACCGTCGCCAGTGATCGCTTTCACGTTCGACCTCTGGGACGCCTATCTCGCGCAAACCCTGCCCGGCGGCCAGACCTTGCGCCAGCAGATCAACGCCCGGCTCGGCGGTTTTACCTATCCGCCCGATGTGAATTCCCTGCGCACCCAGCTGACCGCCATCCGCGACCTCATCACGGATACAGGGGACTTCAGCGCTCCACAGCGCGCGCAGATCATCGCCGCTCTCCAACAGGCGGGATTCATTGGCCGCAAGATCCGCTTTCGTAGCTCCACCAATGTCGAGGACACCGATACATTCAATGGCGCGGGACTCTACGACAGCTACAGCGGCTGCCTCGAAGACGACCTGGACGGCGACACAACCGGCCCCAGCCACTGCGACCCGAGCGAGCCGAAGGAGCGCGGCGTGTTTCGCGCAATGCGCAAGGTTTACGCGAGTTTCTACAACGAAAACGCCTTCCTCGAACGCCTCCGCTTCGGCATCGACGAGTCCGGTGTGGGCATGGCGATCCTCGTGCATTACTCGTCGCCGGACCCGGAAGAGCTCGCCAACGGCGTGGCCCTCCTGGCCATCGACAAATCCTCCGGGGCACGCCAGGCAAGCACCCGCATCGTGACCCAACTCGGCGCGGAGTCGGTCACAAATCCCAACCATGCCCTGCAGCCGGAAACGGTCACCGCATCCTTCACGGGGACCAACACCGTGGGTGCCCAACTCACCTTCGTCTCCCCTTCGTCGCTCACCACCGATGGCGCGCCCGTCATGCCTTGGGAAAACGATTACCAAACGCTGCTCCACCAGCTCAACGCGGCCACCCTCGCCTACGAAGCCTATTACCCGGCAAAGACCGTTTTCGAACTCGATTTTGAATTCAAACGCCTCGTGCCCGGCCACGTCGGCCTCAAACAAATCCGCGTCGTTCCGCGTCCCGTGATCGTGCCGCCGCCGACCATTCCTTGAAACCCAACCTGACCACCTACCGTCGCATCGCTATGAAACCCATCTCTTCATCTCGTCGCCTGTTTTGCCTGCTGGTCGCCCTCATGCCGCTGGCCGTGTCGGCGCAGGTGGCAGTCACCAACTTCACCCGCGGAAACAATGCCGTCACGTTCCAGTGCCAAGGCGGCTACGGCCCTTATCTCGTCAGGACCTCCACCGATCTTTTGAATTGGTCCGACCAAGGTGATCCCGCGGTTCGCATGAACTGGTCACTCTCCGCGTTTGCTGAAAAAAGTTACTATCGCGTGGCGGACCTGAATTCCTCGAATCTCTACGGCGGCTCGTTCGGACTGATCCAGACCGAACAGGGCGAATTCGGCGCGCTCATGG
>JAABSN010000486.1 GCA_011390385.1 Thioalkalivibrio nitratireducens
GGTCGGCAAGCACAGGCGCCGCGGTTGACGCCACATTCCGCGCCGCAGCGGCGTCGCCAAGCGCGAGGTGGCAGCGAGCAAGGCCCACGGCCACGTTCTCGGGCCGTCCGGACCGAGAGAGTCCAGCTTGTGCTTCCCACCTCAGAAAAAGTGGCCCGCGCGTTTTGGATCGGCCCTGGTTTTACCCAATTCCCGGATGCGGGCGACAGAGCAACCCGCGCCGAGGCCCGCCGGCGCGAAATGGAGACGGACATGATCAAGGTAGCATACACGGCTCGGGGTTGGATTATCTCTTCTGACGAACAATTCGCTGAGGAACTGGCTTCCCGTTTCAATCTGCGCTCGCGCAGGGTCATGAAGGGCGGAGACAAAATCTGCCGAGAAATGATCCCGAGCATTGAAAAGTGGGCGCTCGAGAATAATGCTCGCGCCCGTTTCGTTGTTGCGCGAGATCGCTGCGTCGGCGAAGGCGAGACGCTCGCTGAAGCAGAAGAACAACACCGCATACTTTTTGAGAGAGCGCAAGCTCGCGCAGATGAGCTTCGGGAAGAGCGAAACGCGGCTGCTCGAGAGATGAGGGCAAAAAATTCGCCGGGCTCTGCGAGAATCGAGGCCGCACAGGAAGCTCGCAATGAAATCCGATGCTACGGATATCGCGCGTTCAAATCCGGTTCTGCGAAGCAAAAAGCGTGGGCGGAGCAAATTCGGCGCGACTTTGTCATGAAGCTCGCAGAAGATTACCGGGGCGATCTCGTTCAGATCGAGTCGGCGAAGTGGTGGATCGACAATCGTCAAAAGACGATATCAGAACTCTTCGAGTCTGTAGCTGCTTAGAGATATTTTATCCCGGCCGCCACGAGCGGCCAGCCAACCCCTGATCACTGGAGAACGAACATGGCGGAATACATCATCGAGCGGACAACGACTGATGAAGGCTGTGAGTTTGTCGCCGGCATTCCCCATGTGACGCGCCGTGTGAGGCGAAGATCGCCCAATGTTGCACTCCGGGCAAGCATTTTCCGGATCGAGCGGCGTCTGCGGTCGCGCAAACGCCTGGAGCTGGGCGGATCAGGCCTTGAAACGACATCGTCCTTCGGTCATGCCCTTTCCTTTGAGCGCAGTGGACAAACCTGTCGAGCCGCTTTCGTTTGGTTTGGGGTCGGATCGCGGTCACGTGCATGAGGGAGGCGCTCGCAATCGGCGGATGGCGGCGAGGATGGCACGCACCATCGGGCCGGTGACGTCCACCTCGGCCAGCTGGAAGGTGATGGTGCGGGCGTGGCGGACGACACGTGCCCCGATCTTGATCAGCTTCAGTTGCAGGCTGGTCAACGACCAGTCGGCCATCGCCTCGGGCAGCTTGATGCAGCGCAGGAAGGTGGCGAGGTTGTAGGCCAGCGCGTGCAACTGCAGCCGCACCTCGTTGTCGCGGAACCGACGGCATGACAGCCGGGTCCAGTGGAAGGCGTATTTGCCCTCCTTGATGTGCTGCTCGGCGGTGCCGCGCTGGTTGTAGAACCGCACCACCCAATCCGGGTCCATCGGCAGGTTGGTGACGATGAAACCCACACGGGGGAACAACTCGCCCGGGTGCCACTCGATCTTGGCGATCACCCGGCGCTCGTCCTCCCAACTTTGCGCCTGATACTCGAAGTCCTCGAAGAACCGCTTGACCTTGGTCAGCGACGGCCGCCCCACAGGGCGCGTCAGCCGGTGCGCGATCTTCTCGCGCAAGACGTTGTTGGCAGGCAGCCGGATGGCGTAAAAGTAGCCTGCATCTTCCAGGCGTTCGTAGATCGCGGGGATCGCATAGGCGGCATCCGCCCGGAAGAAGCGGCCCCCAAGGTCGCGGCCAGCATATCGGGCGATGACGGGGTCGAGGACGTCCCGCCAGCCGGAGGCACTGTGGACGTTGCCATGCCGCAGGGCACAGCGTTCCAGCATGCCAAACTGGTTGAAGAGAAAGTTCGGGTGGTAGCAGTTGCACTCGAAATGCCCGTTCCAGGCGGACCCTTCCTGATCGCCATGGGTGGGGCTGACCGAGCTGTCCATGTCCAGCACGATGTACTTCAACCCGTTACGGTCATGGAAGCGGTCGATCCATTGCCCGTTCAGGTCGGCCAGCGCCGCCCGGTTCTCGGCCAAAGCCAGCGTCTCGGTCTCGAACCGCCCCATCTGCGAGGCCGAGGCCGCTTGCGCATCGACAGCCCGACCACCGACAACCTCGCGCATGACCGGATCGAGGGCCAGCCGGTCGGCGTCGTTGACATCCTCGTATCCGGCCAGCCGCCCAAATACTGATTGCCGGAACAGGCCGTCGAGCCGATGGACGATGTTCTTGCCGCGACGGGTATCGCGCAGCGCCACTGCCGCCAGATCGGACAGCCCGAGCGCGTCATCCAACTCGCGCATCACTAGGAGACCACCATCCGAGCTGAGCTGCGCACCTCGAAATTTCAGCCGCACGCGAGGGTCGAAATCCACCCGATCTGCCCGCTGCGAACCCGCACCCTCTGGGTGATCCATGAAACTCGTCCTTCAGAGCCAGCAACACCATGATTTATATAGGTAACGCCGAGTTCGGGACAGCGAAATCAGAGTTCCACTTGGGGAATGCGGGTTGAAACGACATCGTCCTTCGGTCATGCCCTTTCCTTTGAGCGCAGTGGACAAACCTGTCGAGCCGCTTTCGT
>JAABSN010000487.1 GCA_011390385.1 Thioalkalivibrio nitratireducens
TGTGCGCTCGTCGAAGAACCTGTCGTCGCCAAAACCGATCACCTGCTCCCGCTCGACACCCCACAGATCCAGCACCTGCTGGTTCACAAACAGGTATTTGCCCTCGAGATCCTTGAGGTAGATACAGGCGCCGACATTCTCCAGGATCGTCGACAACAGGGCCTCGCTCTCTCGCACCGCCTTCTGGAACCGGGTCCGCTGCGCTTCGCGGTCGAAGTTGTCCAGGGCAAAGCTGATGTCGGTGGTCATTTCCATCAACAGGTTGGTCGCGTCCGGATCAAAGGCGTCGGGCTTGTGGTGGTAAACATTGAGCACCGCGAACTGGCGGCCGCCTCGCTGGATCGGAAACGCCGCTGCCGCGCGCCAGCCATAGTTGCGGGCACGTTCATGCCAGGGACGGGTCAGGTCAGAGCCCAGGTAATCGTTGATGATGACCGGGCGATTTTCCCGCACCGCGGTGCCGGTCGGACCACTACCGCCCGGCTCCTCCGCTCGTGCCGAAAGCACGAGACTGTCCAGGTAATCGCAGCCCTTGCCGGCACTGGCAGCGGTGGTAATCAGCCCGGTGTCGGCATCAACGCGTCCCACCCAGGCCATTCGCATGCCGCCAAACTCAACCGCCATGCGACACACCAGGGGCATCAGGTCGCGCTCGCTGTCCATCCTGACGATAGCCTGGTTCACTTCGCTCAGGGCATGGTAGAGATTGCTCAGACGCGCAGCGCGTCGCTCACTGCGATCGCGCCCCCGGGCCAGCACCAGCACCAGCAGCGCCAGGGCGACACTGGCGCAACTGCCCGCCAGCAGCAGCCACAGCGATTGCGCGGGCACGACTATGGCCGCCCTGAATTCCGGTGTTGTGCTCATCAGCAGGGCCCAGCTGCGAGTACCCACGGTCAGGGTCTCGCGCCGCTGCAGCTCACCCGCCTGCAGCCGCTCTGCGTGGGACACCGCGTCGGTGGCATACAAAACATTGGCCGGATCAGCCAGGTCACCATCGTGGATGTCCAGGTCGATTGCCGGATTGATCTCATTGCGCAACCCGGCCATCAGGTCGGTTACCCGGAAGGGGATATCGACAAAACCGATGATGTGTTCCCGCCTGGCAGCGACCGTGTCGGCAGCCAGTCCCGCCGCATAGACCGGCAGGTACATGACAAACGAGGGCGAGGGATCGCGCTGGCTGTCCTGCACCAGGCCTATGGGACGGGTAATGACGATCGAGCCACTGTCCCGGGCGAGTTCCGCCGCCTCACGTGCCCTCGGCACCTGGTAGATATCCAGCCCTATCGCCGCCAGATTATCCCCGGTCAGCGGTTCAATGTAGATGATCGGCGCCAGCACTTCGCTGTCACTGACGGGATGGATGTTGTAATCGATCGGCAACTGGGAGCGCACTTTTGCTGTGTGTGCGGCCAACTGCTCGCGCCGCACCAACTCCACCCAGGCGACGCCCTGCAGGCCGGCAACATCCGAGGTCGCGTGCAGGGCGCGGGTATAGGCCAGAAAGTCGTGGTACTGCACTTCCCGGGCACCCTGGAAAAGGCCCTGCAGACCGCGCATGACGACAGCGTAGGTATCCAGTTGACGCTTGATAACGGCGACCAGCCGGTCCGCCTCGGCGACAAAGGCATTCTCGACCAGGGAGCGTTCACGCTGGCGGCTGTGCTCCCAGGCGAGCACGCTGGCAGTCACTCCCACCACCAGCACCACAATAGCCAAAAGCCCGGGCAGAACCCCGGCATAGCGATGCCTGTGTACTGCATCCATGGCTGTTAACGCCTCGCTTACAGCGACTGCAAATTGGCCGCCTCGGGTGATGAAACCACGCCGCGGCCTGCTTGGCAATGCCCGCACCGCAGGGTCGTGACCCGTGCCCGGAAGCATCGGCACGGCGGAAACCCAGCCGAGGCCGACAGCCTGAACCACAGGGTAATTTTTACACTATGCAGGGCTTGACGAGGGAGGCGCAAAAAAAGTTAAACTGCGGTTGCGGATTACAACAAGCACAATTTATCCGCGCAGTCCAACACGACGTGTTGCCACGGTGACCAGGTTGCCCCCAAGGGCGCCCATAATAACGATTACGGAGCCTTACCATGCCGAAGAACCTTCGCACCCCCATAGCAGTAGCATTAATCGCCGCGACGCCGTTCCCGGTAATGTCCGTGGCACAGGCCCAGACCCTGGCCCTGGAAGAGGTCGTCGTCACCGCCCAGCGGCGCGAGACCCTGCTCCAGGACACCCCTATCGCGGTCACCGCGTTCAACGCCGAGAAAATCGCGGACCTGGGGATCTACAACGTCACTGACATCGGCAGCTTTGCACCCAACACCAATATCCAGAAGCAGCCATCCTCCAACTCCAACATGTCGATCTACATTCGCGGGGTAGGCAGCGGCGAGACTTCGCTGATGGTTGACCCGAAGACCAGCTTCTACCTGGACGGGGTCTACATGAGCAAGACCGTGGGCGCGGTCTTCGATATTGTCGACCTGCAGTCCGTGGAAGTGCTGCGCGGCCCGCAGGGCACCCTGTTTGGCCGCAACAGTACCGGCGGCGCAATCAACGTCACCACCATCAAGCCCACGGGCGAACTGGGCGGCAAACTTGAAGCCAGCATCGGTAACGACGGCTACCGGCGCCTCTCCGGCTCGGTAGACCTGCCGAAACTCGCCGATATGCTGTCGGT
>JAABSN010000488.1 GCA_011390385.1 Thioalkalivibrio nitratireducens
AGCCACGCCGCAGCGGCGTGACGGCCACCAGCCGATCCTCGAGTTCCAGCTTGGTCCAGTGCGCTTCGCGATCGATCCCAGGAGTGCGGCGGCGGGGCACGTGTTCGAACATCGCCTCGTGGTCCGTGAGACGGAGTTTCGGCTAGCTGAAGCAATGGCTCCGCGGATCCAGGAACTCTACGGTGCGTTGGTGGCCGACCGGTCGCGGAACGAGCTGATCCTCGCCGACGTCGTGGAAGCGCTCGCCGAGGGACGATCGCCAGTCCTGCTCAGCGAGCGGCGCGATCACCTGGAGTATTTCGCTGGACGGTTGCGCGGTCACGTGCGCCACCTCGTCGTCCTCCGGGGCGGCATGGGCGCGAAGCAGCGCCGTGAGGTTGCTGAACAACTGGCGAGCATCCCGGTCGGGGAGGAACGGCTGCTGCTGGCGACGGGACGGTTCCTCGGCGAAGGGTTCGATGACGCGCGCCTCGATACCCTGTTCCTTGCCTTGCCGGTGTCGTGGAAGGGGACGCTCGTGCAGTACGCCGGCCGGCTGCACCGGCGGTGTCAGGGGAAGCGCGAGGTGCGGATCTACGACTATGTCGATCGCCATGTTCCCATGCTGGCGAGGATGTACGAACGGAGGGTGAAGGGTTATCGGGCGATGGGATATGCGTCGGAGGGGGAGCTTGGGCTCCGATAGGCGGCTGACTCGATGCGATCCATAGCGATCCGACTCTGCGTTGATATACTCCAGCCGATCGTGCTACCGTAGCCCGATCAGCCGATTCGCTGCGCAAAGTTTCGCAAGATCCCGTTCAGGAGCGAGCCGATGCCAAACCAGGGATCCTGGGTGTCCATCGACGTGGTCGCCGAGCACGTGGGCATCGTCGTCACCACGGGGCAGCGACTGGGTATGGAGCATCGGAGCATACCCCATGCGTGACTTGTCGCGACTACTAGCTCAGCCGGAAGGCTAGTTCTTCGAGCGCAAATCGCTGTGGCATGGTCCGATTGATCGGCGCAAGACAAGGGATCGGCGAGAAGTTCGAAATGAGATCGCGGAATACGTCGCCGCCTTTGCCAATGCCGATGGTGGTGTCCTGGTGATGGGTGTCGAGGACGACGGAACCCCCACCGGCCACGGATACCCAGACCTGGCCATCGATGACATGCTTGGCACGCCAACCCACCGGGTCTCCCCGCCGCAAGCAACCGGACAACGAGTGTCGTGGCAGGGTCATGAACTCCTTGTTTTCGAGGTGTCTGCGGCCGAGCGGGCCGTCATGGTCCACGGTGACGGGTTCCCGAGGCGAGTTCATGATGAGGTGATCCAAGAATCCGAAGAAGTCATCAACGCGATCAAGGCGCGGGGCCGAGCCGAGAGTATTGAACTGGATCCGGCTCCTGGGGTCGGGATCATCGCCTTGGACCATCACCTGATCGAGCGGGCACGTCGTGGTGCGGGGCTCGATGATTTGAGTCCGGCGGACTATCTCGTCGAAAGGCGACTAGCCGACGTTCGGGACGGGATGCTCGTGCTCCGAACTGGTGCTGTGCTGCTCTTCGCAGCGGCGTCGCGCCATATTGAGCACCCGAACGCGGGCGTACGTGTGTTCAGGGTTCACGGGACGGCGCGGTTGACGGGGGCTCGGCACAACGTTGAGGAACTGCCGCGGATCGAAGGTGCCCTTCCCATGGTCATCGAGCGCGCCTATTCGGCCATCAGCGGAATGATCAGAAAATCGGCCAGACTGCACGATCTCTTTTTTCGTGAAATGCCAGAGTATCCAACCTTCGCCTGGCAAGAGGCGCTTGTCAACGCCGTGGCCCACAGGGACTACCGTGTCGGGGGACGTTCGGTTGAAGTATGGCTATACGAGGACCGGATGGAAGTTGTCAGCCCGGGGAGCCTCCTGCCAGAAGTGGGTGTCGAGCGGCTCAAACAGCGAGAACCTGTCCATTACAGCCGTAATCCTCGGCTGACACGGGTGCTTGCAGAACTCTCGCTGATGCGAGAACAGGGAGAAGGGATCCCACGAATGTTCGAGGAGATGGAGCAGTCTTGGCTCCGCCTTCCCGAGCTTCGCGCAGACATGCACTCTTTTACCATCGTCCTGCACAACCAGCCAATCCTAGAAACCCCTGATCCGGAGTGGGTGCGATTCGTTGAAGGACTACCGCTCAGCCATCGGCAGCGTCGCATCATGGCGGCATTTCCAGATGGGAGCTTTTCCAACGCCGATTACCGAGGGCTCAATGCTGTCGATCGCGATCAAGCCTACCGCGACCTGAAGGAGTTGGAGAAGCTTGGCCTCGTCGCTGCGGTTGGTCGTTCGGGGCGGGGTGCTCGTTACACCGTGCGAAGGGAGGGCGCGGCGCCGAGACAAAGACCGCATACATCCGAGCAGGTGCTCGCCCTCCGGATGGAAGAAGAGGGCAGCATCCAGAACGGTGACTATCGGGAAGCATTCGGTGTGGACAGGCGCGCCGCTTTGACTGCTCTCAGTGAACTGGTAACTCAGGGCGTTCTGGTGCGCGACGGAGAGCGACGCGGCACACGCTATCGGCCAGGGCCGGATTGGAGCGCCTGGACAAAACCCGCGCAATCGGATAGGAAGTAATGCGCTGATATGCCGAAAAATTCGCGCAATAGACTGGAAACAAATAAATTAGATTGCGCGCAATTGTATGCTGGATTTGCCGCAT
>JAABSN010000489.1 GCA_011390385.1 Thioalkalivibrio nitratireducens
GACGGTGCGCGATCGGCTGCGTCCCTTCTTTATCGGATTCTTTGTGGCCGCCGCACTTTCGCAATTGATTTTCTCGATCCATGCCGGATGGCTGGCAACGGCCGGTATCGAGAATGTGTATCGCGCCATACCGTAGGTTTCCGTGGGATGACAAATGATGAATACTGAAAAGCATAACGATACGGCTCCCCGGCAGGTGCCTGGCCTGGTTACCGGCGCGGTGGCACTGCTGCTCGCGTTCCTATGCGCGTATGCGTTTATCACGCGGTTTGCCCCGGTGCCGTACGCGCCGCCGGCACGGCCGTTTGGCGATTATGATTCCGGCGCGATGGCGGCGGCACTGACGCCGGAATGGGTGGAGGCTGCCAGCCGGGAAATCGGCGATCTGGGGCCGCGGTTCATGGGGCAGCCCGGTGCGGACCGTACGGCGGACGCCATCCGGGGTGCGTACGAGGCCGCCGGCCTGGAGGTCTTTGAAACCGTTTCGCAAGCCCCGGTGCCGGTGACGCTGGAACGCGGCATCCGCACGAGCGGTGCAGACCCGATGGAGGGCGTCGAGGTCTTCCCGTTCTGGCCGAACACACTCCAACCGATGGTTACCCCTGGTGCCGGGCTCACCGGCCGCCTGGAATTGGCGACGCATTATCCGGCACGTGATCATGTGTCGCTTGACGGAGCGATCGTGATCTACGATCTTGCCGACCCGGAGCTGCGGGTCAACTGGAAAGAGCTGGTCATGCTCGGTGCCGAAGCGATTGTCGTGACGCATTCGGACGGCCTGGACGCGATCCCCTGGACCCGCGCGGACATCAGGGCATTGGCGGCAGGCAACAGTCCGCTCAACCTGGTTCGGGTGGCTGCCACGCCGGCACTGCTCGGGCATGTCGGTGAGACCGTGCGGTTGACTGTGCGCACGGCCTGGCGCAATGTGCCGCACCGTACGCTACTGGGGGTGATGCGGGCACCGCAGCCTGCCGACGAGGCGCTGGTGGTGACGGTGGCATACGACACCTATTCCCTGTTGCCGGATCTGGCGCGGAACCCGGTTTCGACGGTGCCGGTGGGGATCCACCTGCAACTGCTCAGAGGCCTGCAGGCGTATCGCGACGGGCTGCGGCGGGATGTCTGGTTCGTGGCGTCGGGCGGGCGCTTGAGTGCCTCCGCCGGCGAGCGCCATATCCTGTCCTTTATCGGTCCCCACGCCGAGCGGCGGGAGGTGTCCCTTGTCTGGCAGGAAGAGGCGGAGGCCAACGCGGTTGCGCTCGCGAAGGTGGAGCGGATACAGATGGCCCTGCAGACCGACGGAGTCCTGAAAGACCCGACCGTCACGGCTGAGGTGCAGCGTGCGCTTCTGGGCACGGACCGGGCCTTTTTCCGCGAACAGCTCCGTTATGTCATCAATACGCTGGCGCTGGAGAAGCACACGTTGGCACTGGAGCGCAAGTCCCGCTTTGTGCGTGAGGGGTCCAATGTCCAGCATGAGAGTTTCGCCCGCTACCTCGAGGCCAATGATCTCTACAATCTAGTACAGGCACGCACCGGGGATTCGCCCGAGCGACTGGCTACGGCGGATCGTTCGGGTGAATCCTTTGCGCAGCGGTTCGATCTCCCCGCCCGCGTCCGGAGCCGGTTTGATGAGCTCGTCGCCCACCATCGGCAACGGGAGGCTGAACTGGCCACCGGTTTGCAGCTCAATGCGGCGTTTCGCGACTATCACCATATCGTGGCGTTGGAGTCACGACTTGTCCCGGCAGAGCCGGGAGCGGAAGAGACGGTGACTTTCCTGGCGGGCAGGTCGGAAACCCGCAATGATGCCGCCTTTGCCGATCTGATGCGCTCCGCGCTGCATCGGGTCCCCGTGCCGAACCGCCCGCGACTGGCATTGCACATCGGCAAGCCCAATGCGCATGATACCCGTGTGCGTCCGGAACTGGGGGTGATCGCGGGTACGGCGGGGCCGGACCTATGGTCGAACTTCGGTTACACCGGGGTCACGCTGGCCTACACGGGTCGCAAGGTGGCGTATGACACCTGGCTGGCACCGCTGGCTTCTGAAATGGCGGATTTCCAGACGCTCCAGCGCGGTCTCGAGGCGACCGCCGAAACGGTGCTGACGCTGGCCCACGGCAACGGTCGATTTGCCCCGCCCAAAAAACAGGATATCAGCAGGATCGATTTTACGGGAATGGTCTACGCGTCGGGTGTTGGGCGATCGATCGTGCCCAACCATCCGGTCGCCGGGGCCCTGGTCGGGCGCCGTAATGCCAATGACCGTTTTGCCGGCTTCGTCACTGTGCCGCTGGTTTTCGCGGATGTCTACGGACGGTATGGGCTGCGCTTTACCCCGCTTCCATTCGGACCGGATGACACCGGGTTGTATTCACCCACGGCCGTGGCTTATGGCACCGATGGTGTGGTGCAATACGTCAAGGACACCGGTACTGCCGGGCAACGCATCTACGCCTCGGAGAAGATCAACTTCCATTCCCGCGGGCAGGGGGGGCGCGATATCAACCTGGTGTTGTTCCGGGCGGAACCGGTAACCCTGCCGGACATGATCAACCCGCAGACGTTGCGCCCCTTTGCCGATGCGCAGTTCCTGCGCCGTGCCGGTTTGCTGCCATTCGCCTCCGAGAACCGCATGCGTACACCGGCCGATGGCGTGATGACAGCGTTTGTCCCGCCGGCCG
>JAABSN010000490.1 GCA_011390385.1 Thioalkalivibrio nitratireducens
GATCCACGTGGAGTTTCGCATCGCCGACGACGGCACGGTGCGCCCGATCGAGGCCAATCCCATGCGCTTCGGTGGCTGGTGCGCCACCGACATCGCCTCGCACGGATGGGGCTTTTGTCCCTACACGGCGTTCCTGCACGACAAGCGCCCCGACTGGCGTCGCCTGTGCGAGGAGCAGTCGGGCTGGACCACCGCCCTGGTGGTGGCTGATCTGCCCGCCGATCTCGACCGCACGCGCGTGACCGCGATCGACTACGACGCCTTCACCGCGCGCTTCTCCCGTCCCCTGGAGCTACGCCGCATCGAGGATCCGCGCCAGCCAGTCTTCGCCTTCCTCTTCGTGCGCGTGCGCGACGACGAGCTGGACCAGCTCGATGAGATCCTGCACGCCGACCTCACGAAGTACGTCCGTCTGGATTGATCGTCCGAGCTTGCGGAATGAGTGTCCGGACTCTGTGTGGGTTAAGGCACCTCGAAATCAGCCAGACGCACCCGCACTTTCTCGGCCACCCGAATCATCGAGGCGACGAGTGCTTCGTCCACCTCTACATGGCCTTCGTACTCGGCCAGGTTGCGCTTGCGGTGCGCCTGGTCGAGGATTCGCCAATCGGTCGCGCCCAGGTCCACGGTGTGCTGCAGGCACTGGAACACCAAGTATCGACTGTCGGACCTGAAGCCGTGCCAGCGCAGCGCGGCCAATGCCAGCCAATGAGCGGCGTTGTAGGCGAGATCGAACTGGCTTTCCAGGCTGAGGTCACGGCGCTGGGCATCCTGCAGGCGTCTTGTTCCCGAAGTCAGGAGGCCTTTGAATTCCCGACGGGACGGCGCTTGTGGATGCAGCTTTCCGACACGGGCGAGATTGTCGAGCTTGTCGCGACTCATGCCAACGAGCCCACCAGAACCTCGTGCGGGCCTTCGAGTACATCGATTAGAAACGGATTACGATCGGCCCGCCGGCGCTCGAACTCGTCGGCTGTATACAGCGTGGGGCTGATGCTGCGTCCCAGGTCCTGCTCGGCAACGGCCAACGCCTCGAACACGTCCTCGAGCAACAGCTCATCCGAAACGATCAGCACATCGATGTCGCTATCCGATCGGTCGATACCCTGCGCAACGGAGCCATACAGAAGTGCGAGCTGCATTCGGTCACTCAGCGGAGAAAGAGCGGATCGGACCAGGTCGGCCGGTCCCAGGATCTTGCGGGCAATGCTGCGCAGCTCCTTGAAGATAGGCGATTCGGAATTGGCGCGATACAAGCATCCTCGACGCTTGCCGTCCTGCACGACGAGACCCGAGGCAACCAGCCGCGCAATCTCGCGCTGCACCGCGCCGCGCCCCGCTTTTGCCAACTCGATCAGCTCAGTCAGCGTATAGCCTCGATCCGGGTTGATGAAGAACAGCCGAAGCAACGTCTGGCGCGTGCCGGAAAACAGCGCATCCGCCATGCTGACGCGCGCTTCGTAGTCACTGCCGGCGTCTTGGACTTTCGAAGTACCCATATCGGGTAATTAAATACCCAAGTTGGGGAAAAGTCAAGACGGTCTCGATTTGACCGGCCACGGCGCCTTTCACCGTCATTCCGGCAGCGCGCGAGCGATATCCGGGGTCTCGAGATCCCGACCCGCATTCCCGACACCCCGATGCCCATTCTTGTCGCCCCAAACTAGATCCGGGGCCCAGCGTCTTAATCCACTATCTCGCGCGTGCCCCGGCAAGCGCGAAATCCAACGAGTCCGGCGCCTTCTGGTACGCTCCCTTGATGCCTAATCGCGGACTTCTCCGACGCCAAATGCGCCACGCCTGGGCCGATACGATTCGCACGGCCTACATGGACCAGGTCATCAGTTCCGAGCGAGCGCTTCAGGTGCACTTCACGGCCCGGCTCATGGATCTTTTCTGGGAAGACGGCGTCAAGCGCCGGGTCTTCGTCGAACCGAAGATGCAGCTCGACGTCTGCTTGAGTTCGCAACTTCGCCGGGACGCCTCAAACGTTCGCGTGATGGCGCCTTCCGCACCGCCGGCATGCCGCTGGTGAAGTATGCGGTCGCGCGGCTGTTGCAGCCCGGTCAGACGAAACCGGGATTGGCGAAAAGAATCGCTAAGGCTCCATTGCCAATTGGCATGGCTGGCCAAATCCCTGGTTATAGTGTTCATGGCAAACTGCCCCGACGGCGATTGACTTGACCTTTTCCCATGAAGACAGCCCATGGATAACCGGAATAGCGGCGGCCTGAGCGATCGTCCAGGCTCCACAAACGCTTCATCCCTGAAAAACGATGTACGCCGAAGGCATTCCCATCCGGTCATTGATCAATGGCTGACTGCCGCGAATGCCGGATCGGTAGACCAGGTTTGTGCCCTCTATGCCCAGGACGCGATCTTGTTGCCGACGCTATCCAGGGAGATTTGCGACCGCCTGGGCAGCATTCGCCGGTATTTTGAATTCTTTCTCGGCCGGGAGGGCTTCAGCGCAAGGCTGATTGACTGTTATGTTCAGCAATACTCCGAGGTCAAGATCGATTCCGGAATCTATGAATTCAAGTGGATTGAATCTGGACAGCCGCAAGTGGCTCAAGCGCGCTTCACTTTTGTCATCCGCGATGGCCTCATCGTTGAGCATCATTCAAGCCTGGCGCCCGGGCCTTGATACGACTGCGCCCTGCCTGCTGA
>JAABSN010000491.1 GCA_011390385.1 Thioalkalivibrio nitratireducens
TGGAGACCGAGCTGGAGCTGGCCGATCGGGTTCTGACCGTGGAGACGCTCGGGTTCGAGGTGGCCGACGGCAGCGTCGCGGCCAGCGCCGAGCTGGCCAGCAATAGCCGGGCCCTGGCGCTGGACCTGGATGCAAGCATCACCGACCTGGATCTGGAACTGCTGGAAGCCCGGCCGGATCTGGCGGGGATCGTTACCGGCGAGATTGCGTTCAACTTGGAACGCCTGGCGCGCCAACCCGCTCCGGGGATCGAGGAAGTGCTCGAGCAGCTCCGCATCGGACAGGCGACCGCCTCGTATGCCAATGATGCAAGACAAGTCGACTTGCAGGCCACGCTGGAAACGGTCGGAGAGCCTGCGGCGCCCCGGGTTTCGGTGACCGGCGATTTCCGGAACCGCCCAATCGAGGCCACACTCAGCGGCGATCCGTTGACCGGCCTGGCCGCCGCGCCCGAGGATTATGCGCTGGCGGCCAGTGCGAGGTCCGGAACCGCGACGATTCAGCTCGAGACCGATCTGGCGTCGATTCTGCAGCCGCAGACACTGGCGGCGACGTTCGAGCTGACCGCCGACAGCACCCGTGACCTGCAGCCATGGCTGCAGCGAGCGTTGCCACAGGTGCCCGGCCTTCGCGCCGCAGGCAGGCTGACGCGCGATGCCGGGCAATGGGATGTGACCGCGCTGGAGGTCGAGGCGGGCAAGTCCAGCATCACCGGGGAGGTGCATTTGAGCAATGCCGAGCGCCCATTCGTGGAAGCCCGGCTGCATGCCGACCGCATCGATCCATCGGCATGGGCTGTCGATGCCGAGCCTTCCGACGAAAATACCGGTGTATCCGATCTTGATGGGGGTGCCGATGCCGAACCCGAAGCCGGCAATTCGATGCTGGCCGCGTTGCGCAGCGTCGACGCCCGGCTCGACCTGGGCGTGGATCGACTGGACCTGCCCGCCGGTTTCGCCATGCAGCAGGTGGTTGTTTCAGCCGCACTGGAGGAGGGGCGTGTCGAGATCGATCCGTTGCGGTTCGATATTGCCGAGGGCCGGGTGGCGGCCACGCTGGACCTGGAGACCAGCGACCAACAGGCTTTCGGGCACCTGGAAACGCAGTTCGACGGGATCGTCCTCGATCGTCTGGTCGAGACCTTCGCGCCGCTGGAGGACAGGCTGGGCAGGCTGTCGGGGACGGTGAACCTCGACATCGCGGAAACACGCAGCGAGAATCTGCGCAACGACTTGATGTTTCCATTCATCGGCCGCGTGCGCTTCCGGGAATCGAAGCTTCGGTTCGAGGACACGGGTGCAAAAACCGACTTGACGCTGACGATGCAGACCCGGGTCCTTGGCGAGGACCGGCAGGAACTTCATGTCGATGGCCACGGACAATACGATGGCGCCCCCTTTGCCCTGGACTTCAGGGGCGATGAACTGCTGCGCATGCGCAATCCGGACCGGCCGTACGCGCTGGAACTTGACGGAGAAATCGTCGAAACCCGGTTCGGCTTGAGCGGCACGGTGTCGCGCCCGCTGTCACTGGAAGGCGTGGACGGCAAGCTCTCACTGGCGGGCCCCAATCCGCAGCGTCTCGAGCGTATTCTTGGCATACCGTTTCCATTGCTTCCGGCCTATTCGGTTTCCGGCGACCTGTCTCTCAACGACAAGCAATGGGTGTTGCAGAACCTGGACGGACAGGTTGGCGGCAGTGATCTATCGGGTCGACTGGGAATCGACGCCGGCATGCGCCCGCCCCATTTGACTGGCCGACTGCAGTCCGAGTCGGTCAGGATGGAGGATCTTGCCGGGCTGTTCGGCGCCGAGCCGGGCGAGCGCGGGACGGAATCCGACGACCCTGCGCCCCCCGATCGCTTTGTTTTGCCGCAAAAGCCGTTGATCGAGGATGCATGGCGCAAGGTGTCGGCCGATGTCCGCTACCGCGGCAACGCGCTGCGTGCGGGCGATCTTCCGCTGAGCAACGTGGTCATCAACTTTCTTCTCCAAGACGGGCGGTTGCAGTTCGCCCCGCTCGGGTTCGGGGTCGGTGACGGCAGCATCGACTTCAACCTGGATCTGAATGTAACCGAACGACCAAGCCATGGGACGATGGAGGCCACGGTGCGAGGCGTGGACCTTCAGGACGCGTTGAGCACTTGGGGGCTGGCCGGAGACAGCCTCGGGATCATCGGGGCGCGCGGCAAATTCTGGGTGGAAGGCGCTTCGATTGCAGCCATTCTTGCGTCAGCCGATGGTGGTTTGTTGATGTTGATGAACGGAGGGCGGCTGGACGCGATGCTGGTTGAACTGGCCGGCATGGACGCGCTACAGGTTGTTACCAGCTTTCTGGGTAACCGCGATGCGGTTCCCATCGATTGCGCTTATATCGACGTGAAGACGCGCGCCGGGCTGGCCACGCTCGACACCTTCGTGATCGATACCGATGACACCAACTTTACCGGCGGCGGTGAAATCGACTTCGCCGACGAGCGCGTGGACATCACCGTGCTTGCCAATCCCAAGGATCTCAGCGTGGGTGTTGCGCGCGCCCCGCTTCAGATATCCGGGACCTTCAACGATATCGGGGTTGGCATCGGCACCGGCGCCGTGGCGGCGCGGCTGGGCGCCGCGGCGGTTCTTGGCGTGCTGGCCACGCCGATTGCCGGGTTGCTCCCGCTGCTC
>JAABSN010000049.1 GCA_011390385.1 Thioalkalivibrio nitratireducens
ACCGTCTTCCCGTTGACTGTGCCGGGAACGGACTCGAAATCGTCCCCGTCACGCTTCATGATCACGATGTTGACGAGTGCACGGCTGCTGCTTCGGCGAATCTGGTAGGCCCTCGCAATCTCGGGAGCGAGAAAGGTGGTATTCACCACACTGTAATGCACGACGTACCGGTCGAACTCGGCTTCGCTGGCATTCGCGGACCCCGCGCCCAGCAGGAGTGCGAGCAGGACGCTCGACAAGATCACGAACGGATTGCGCATGGTTACCATTCTGGAGCCTCCTGGTTAACTTTCATGATGGCTCGTTCACCCCGGGGGGTGAGAGCCAGCCAGCCTTACTGCCTCGTTGGCCATGCAATCGCACGGAACATGCAAAGCAAGCTAAGCTGCGCCAGTTTCCGCGCGCCGTCCACTTGATTGCCGTGTCGGTCCATGGACGTTCGTCACGCAATGCTCATGGCCAGGGGCCACGGTCCGGTCATGAACACCAATCGGCCCGAGCGCTGGCCTGTGCCTGACACCCGCGAGTGTAGCAGCCCGTGGGGATCGCATCGCCGTTCGTTGTCAGATCGAACGCACGATGATCAATACGATGTACAGCCCGATCAATGCCAGCATCGGCGAAAAATCGATGGCGCCGGTATTGGGAAGGGCCCTGCGCAGAGGGCCGAGGATCGGCCGATTCACATCGGTGACCAGGCGCGCGATCGGATTGGCACCCCGTCCTCCGCCTGCCTGTAGCCAACTCATCACGACCTCGATCACCAGACTGATGATGAAGATCCAGACCACGGTGACCAGGATTTCCCGAACCGAAGCAATCAGTACCATCCCCGGAGCGATGTCGATCCCGAGTACCATCAGGCGCAGCCAGAGCTCGATGAATTTCAGCAGCAAGATCAGGGCCACCGCCGCGAGGTCCAGTCTCCCCCACGGCGGAATCATTCGGCGCATCAGCGTCAGCGGCGGATTGGTCAGTTGTACGATGGTCTGGGAGATGGGGTTGTAGAAATCGGCCCGGACCAGCCCGAAGATCATCCGCAGCAACAGCAGGATGATGTAGATCCCGAACACGGTGCTGATCAGAAAGTCGAGGATCTGTTCCAAGGGGCCTTGCATCGTGTGCTCCGCTATGGGTTGTAAGGGCGCTGCGGCCTGTTCTTGCGGCCGCAGATGTTGTGGTCAATGGCGGCTGCTCGAGCCGTATGTCAGGCAGAATAATGCAGCTGGCAGCATGCTGTAATCCCCAAACATGTCATTCACCGACCCAGCTCCCGGCTGCGCGCGGCAGCTGCACTCATGGCTTCGGACAGGAGTTCCGCGAACCCGCCTTCCTGAAGGACTGCGATCGCGCGCTCGGTAGTACCACCGGGGGAGGTGACGCGGGCGCGTAGTTGGGTCGCGGTTTCCGTGCTGTCCGTTGCCAGTTGTGCTGCGCCAGCGACGGTCGCGAGGCTCAGTTGCCGGGCCGTGGCGGTGTCGAGCCCCAGTTTTTCAGCCGCCGCGGTCATGGCCTCAAGCAGCAGAAAAACGTAAGCGGGACCACTGCCCGAAGTCGCGGTGACCGCGTGCATCTGGTCCTCGTTCCCGAGCCAGACCGTCGTGCCGACGGCTCCGAGCAGCCGGTCCGCTGTGTCCCGGTCGGCGGCGGTGGCGTAATCGTTCGCGAACAGTCCCGCGATGCCCGCGCCGACCAGTGCCGGCGTATTGGGCATCGCCCGGATGATCCGGGTTTTCGCGCCCAGCCAGCCCGCCAATTGCCGGGTGCTGGTTCCTGCCGCGACCGAGATCACCAGCGGCCGGGCATTGCTGACTGCCGCGGCCAGCGACGGTGCCAACTCGGGAAGTACCTGCGGTTTGACCGCAAGGACCAGGGTCCGCGCCTGCTCGGCAAGTTCGGATGGGGTACGCAGGGCGACCCCGGGGAAACGCCCCTGCAGGGCCTGGGCGCGGGCGGCATCGGGTTCCGCAATGCCGATCTGGGTGGTGTCGATGCCCGCGTTCGCAAGGCCGGCGATAAGTGCCTGTCCCATGTTGCCGGCGCCGACGAAGCCGGCCTGCAGTCGTGTTCGGTTCATTTCTGTCTCGCTTGCGGCCGACGCGGGCCGAACAGTGCGGTCCCCACTCGGACCATGGTGGCGCCCTCGAGAATGGCGGCCTCGAGATCCGCGGACATACCCATCGAGAGGGTGTCGAGTTCGTGGCCCTCGGCGTTCAGAGCGTCGCGCAGTTCGCGCAGACGTGCAAATGGGCGTCGCTGCTCGGCCGGATCATTGCTGGGGGCCGGCAAGGTCATCAACCCACGCAAGACGAGGCCCGGCAATTCGGCAACGGCGTCCGCCAGCGTCTTGAGTTGCCCTTCGGGCACCCCATTCTTGCCGGGCTCGCGGCTCAGGTCCACCTGCAGACAGACCTGCAGCGGTTGCAGGCCCGAGGGGCGCTGCGCCGAGAGCCGTTCCGCGATTTTCAGGCGATCGACGCTGTGTACCCAATCTGCCCGTTCGGCTACGGCACGGCTCTTGTTCCCTTGTAATGCGCCAATGAAGTGCCATTCCAGCGCCGGCCTCGGCGCCTCGTGCGACAGGCTGTCGAATTTTCCGACGAACTCCCGCACATAGTTCTCGCCGAACTGCTGTTGGCCCAGGGCGTGCAGCGCCCGGATTTCGTCAACGGCGCGGGTCTTGCTCACAGCGATGAGCCGAATCTCATCAGGTGCTCGCCGCGCCTGCCGGCACGCGGAATCGATTCGTTGCAATACCTGCGTCCGGGACCTTTCCAATCGGCTCATGACGCTATGATATAGTCTCGGCGACGGGAAAACCCTGCTCGATGGAACGCATTGCCGGTTTTGCCAACGGCCCCGGTTGATTCGGGTTTGCGGTTCGAATCGGACTGTGTCGCGGGACTTGTGTGCGTGCGCCGTGGTCGATGGCGGAGCCGGGGCTGTGGCAGCGCCCGCGCGGCCCGTTGGTCGCTTAACCGGATGTCCGGGGTGTGGCAGGTGGACGCCAGGGGGTCCACGATGGGTGCGTCCGAGCATTCAGGGCGCAGAGGAAAGGCCTATGGACATTACTCAGTTGCTTTCGTTTGCCGTGAAGAACGGCGCGTCGGATCTTCACATCTCCGCAGGAATGCCGCCTCTGGTGCGCATCGATGGCGACATGCGCCGGGTCAACGTCCCCGTCATGGAACACAAGGAAGTTCAGGCGCTGATCTACGACATCATGAACGATCGCCAGCGCAAGGAATACGAGGAATTCCTCGAGATCGATTTTTCCTTCGAGCTCAAGGGCCTCGCCCGATTCCGTGTCAATGCGTTCGTCCAGGACCGGGGTGCCGCGGGTGTGTTCCGGACGATTCCCTCGAAGGTGCTGACGCTGGAGGAACTGGGTTGTCCGAAGGTGTTCGAAAAGATCTCGGACTATCCACGTGGCATCGTGCTGGTGACCGGCCCCACCGGCTCCGGCAAGTCGACCACGCTCGCCGCCATGGTCGATCACAAGAATAATCATGAATATGGACATATTCTGACCATCGAAGATCCGATCGAGTTTGTGCACGAGTCGAAAAAATGCCTGGTGAACCAGCGCGAGGTCCACCGCGATACGCATGGCTTCAGTGAGGCGTTGCGTTCGGCCCTGCGCGAGGACCCCGATACCATTCTCGTCGGCGAGCTGCGTGACCTCGAAACCATTCGCCTGGCGTTGACCGCGGCGGAAACTGGGCATCTGGTGTTCGGTACCCTGCACACCAGCTCGGCGGCGAAGACGATCGACCGGGTCGTCGACGTCTTTCCGGCTGCCGAGAAGGATATGGTTCGGGCGATGCTGTCGGAGTCACTGCGCGCGGTCATTTCCCAGACGTTGCTCAAGCGTATCGGTGGCGGCCGTATCGCCGCCCACGAGATCATGCTGGGTACGCCGGCAATCCGTAATCTGATCCGTGAAAACAAGATCGCCCAGATGTACTCGGCGATCCAGACCAGTGCGGGGCTCGGCATGCAGACACTGGATCAGTGCCTGAAGGAAATGATCGCGGCCGGCAGTATCACCCGCGAGGATGCGCGGCGAAGAGCAGTCAGCCCAGAGGGTCTCTGAGCCAAAGAATCGGAACGGGTTTCCTGCAAGCGGGTCTGAACCGCAGTCGGAGCCCGGGGAACGCAGGAGGGGGTCATGGATCGCGAAAAGGCTACACGTTTCATTCACGATCTGTTGCGCGCCATGGTGGAGCGCGACGGCTCGGATCTGTTCATTACGGCTGGCATGCCCCCTGCCGCTAAGATTGACGGCCGGGTGGTACCGCTGACCGATCAGAAACTGACGTCGGCGCATACGCAGATCCTCGTGCAGACCCTGATGAACGACAAGCAGTCCGCCGAATTCGAACGCACGATGGAGTGCAACTTCGCGATCAGCCTCCAGGGTGTTTCGCGTTTCCGTGTCAGTGCCTTCACCCAACGGGGAAGTGCGGGAATGGTGCTGCGGACGATCAAGGGCGATATCCCGACCCTGGAAGAGCTCGACATGCCTCCGCAGCTGCAGGATCTCGCAATGACCAAACGTGGCCTGGTCATTTTCGTGGGCGCGACCTCGTCGGGGAAGTCGACATCGCTGGCAGCCATGGTGGGCGTACGCAACCGGAATGCCGCCGACCACATCGTGACCATCGAGGATCCGATCGAATTCGTGCACCGCCACGAAAAGAGCATCATCACCCAGCGGGAAGTGGGGGTCGATACGGAAAGTTACGAGATCGCGCTGAAGAACACCCTGCGTCAGGCCCCGGACGTGATCCTGATCGGCGAGATCCGTGATCGCGAGACGATGGATTACGGTGTCGCGTTCGCGGAGACGGGCCATCTCTGTCTCTCGACGCTGCATGCGAACAGCACCAACCAGGCGTTGGACCGCATCATCAACTTCTTTCCCGAGGATCGTCGTCCACAGTTGTTGATGGACCTTTCATTGAATCTGAAGGCTGTGGTATCGCAGCGTCTGGTTCGCCGTCAGGCCGGCGAGGGGCGGGTGCCCGCAGTGGAGATCCTGATCAATACTCCGTTGATGTCGGATCTGATCCTGAAAGGCGAGGTCCACAAGATGAAGGAGTTGATGGCACGCTCCCGCGAACAGGGCATGCAGACCTTCGATCAGGCGCTCTTCGACCTGTACGAAACGGGCCTGATCAGTTATGCGGAAACGATTCGTAACGCTGATTCGATGAACGATCTGCGGCTGCGGATCAAACTCGACAGCAAGCGCGCACGGCGGGACAAGGAGCCGGATGTGATGGATGATCTGTCGGGTCTGGCGGTATCAGAGCGCCCCGAAGATTTCATTCCGAGGTGAAGCGTCGATGACCGGCAT
Organism: Thioalkalivibrio nitratireducens; assembly: GCA_011390385.1. Next base: position 5,363 of record JAABSN010000049.1, read on the forward strand.
GCAGATTGATCCCTACCTGAGGCTGATGGCGCAGAAGAGCGCCTCAGACCTGTTTTTCATCACCGGAGCTCCGATCTGCATCAAGATCGATGGTCAGGTTCGATCACTCTCGCAGTCGCCCCTGGAGCCGGGGGCGGTCGAGCATATTGCCGGCGAGATCATGTCACCGCTCAATCACGAACGGTTTGCTGCCGATCACTCGGTCAACTTCGGCATCTCCCGCCCCGGGATGGGCCGTTACCGGGTCAACGTATATCGCCAGCGTGGCGAAGTGGCGATGGTCATCCGGCACATCCGTCTGGAGATTCCGACCTTCGAGGAACTCGGTCTTCCCCCGGTCCTCAAGACCCTGGCGATGCACCGCAACGGTCTGGTTCTGGTCGTCGGCTCAACCGGAACAGGCAAGTCGACGACGCTTGCCGCGATGATCGACCATCGTGCCCGCAATGAAAGCGGGCACATTCTTACGGTGGAAGATCCGATCGAGTTCCTTTTCCAGCATCGGCGCTCCATCGTCGGCCAGCGCGAAGTGGGTCTCGATACGCCCAGCTATGACCAGGCCCTTCAGGACGGCATGCGCGAGGCACCCGATGTGATCATGGTTGGTGAGGTACGAAGCCGTGACACCATGCGCGCCGCGCTGACCTATGCCGATACGGGCCACCTCGTGCTGACGACCCTGCACGCGACCAGTGCCAACCAGGCGCTGGACCGGATCATCAACCTGTTCCCCGAGGATTTCCGTGGCCAGATTCTGGCCGACCTCTCCCTGAATCTGCGCGCCATCGTGGCCCAGCGCCTGCTGAAGACGCCGCAGGGAGGTCGGGTCGCCGCCCTCGAGGTGATGGTGAACACGCCGTATATTTCCGAACTGGTTCGCGAGGAAAAGATCGGCGAGATCAAGGAGGCGATGCAGAAGGGCTCCAAGGACGGGATGCAGACCTTCGATCAGGCACTGTATCGGCTTTACAAGGAAGGGCGGGTCGAGCTCGAGGAGGCCCTGTCCAAGGCCGACTCCCGGGCCGATCTCGAATGGCGGCTCAACTTCGGCGGTGGTATCAACAGCTTCGAGGCCGAAGAGGACGATGAATTCCGTTCACCGTGAAGGTCTCCATGGCAGATTGTCTGGGGATTCGTGCCTGGTGCTGCTGCAAGTGAGCTTGGTCTTCAGGGTGCCGGAAAAACCGTCTCCGCACTGAATACCGGACCGTCCACGCAGACGCGTTGCATGCTGACGCCCTTCGGCGTGCGTACGGCAACGGTGCATCCCGCGCAGCCGCCGACGGCACACGCCATGTATTCCTCCAGCGATACCTGACACGATACCCCGAACTCGGTGGCCAGTGCGGCACACGCTTCGAGCATCGCATGCGGCCCGCAGGCATAGATCTCGACCTGATCCAGCCGTGCCGCGTCAAGACTGTTCAGCCAGGCACGCGCGAGATCGGTCACGAAGCCTTCGTGGGCACCCGGAATCCCGGCGCGGGAGGTGAGCCGGCAGGCAATCTCCCAATCCTCGAGCAGCGGCATGGTGGCGATGGCGCCCGCGGGCAGCCCCGGCCAGAGGATTTCCGAAGGTCGTGGTCGGAATGGAAACGGGACCTCGGATCCCAGAATCGCGTGTGTTCGGCCAGCATGGCCCTGTTGGCGCAGATGGTCGGCAAGAAAGATCATGGGCGGTATGCCGACGCCGCCACCCAGAAGCAGCCGCAACGACCGGTCCTTGTTCAGAGCGAACGGCCGGCCGATCGGGCCGAGCACGCTGAGGCGGGTGCCAACAGGCTGCCGGCTCAAGGCTGCAGTCCCTTCGCCCACGGCCTTGTAGAGGAATTCCACCCAGCCCTGTCCCGGATGCACCCGCTGGATCGAAAGCGGCCTGCGCATGGGCAGCCGTGGGTCGCACTGCAGGTGGACGAACTGCCCTGGCCGGGCGCGGGCGGCGCATTCCGGCGCCAGCAGTTGCAGAACCCACTGGTCGCCCGGGTGGGGGACATGTTCAAGGATTTCGGCATCGTCTTCCAGGAAGATGCTGCCGCGATGGCCCCGATCGGGTTCGGTAATCATGCTGCAACCTCGATGGGCATGGTCCATGCGGAGCGCCCGGCGATCCAGGTTTCGGTGACATGGCCGGAAAAGCTCCAGCCCATGAATGGGGTGTTGGTGCCGGCACTCAGCCAGGTTTCCCGGCTGATCTCTGTGCGACCCTCCGGATCGAAAAGCACGAAGTCCGCGGGAGCACCACGCGCCAGGCAGCCGCCACCGAGTCGCAGAATCGTGGCCGGACCCGACGTGACGCGGGCCAGGGCCTCGGCCAGTGTCAGCAGGCCGTCCTCGACCAGACGCAGGGTCAACGGCAGCAGGGTCTCCAGCGCGCTGATCCCCGGGCGGGTCTCGGCAAACGGGCCCAGTTTGCTGTCGCCTTCGTGGGGCTGGTGATCGGAACAGATTGCGGTAATGTCGCCGCGGGCGACTGCTTCGCGCAGTCCCTCGCGATCGCGCTGCGTGCGCAGTGGTGGAATCACGTGACAAAGGGGGTTGAAATCCGCGACATCCACTTCGGTCAGGAAAAGTTGGTGCGCGGCCACGTCGGCCGAGACCGGCAGGCCGTCAGCCCGTGCCTTGGCGATCATTTCGGCAGCGCGCCGGGTCGAAAGTCGGTTCACGTGTACACGGGCGCCGGTCTGCTCGATCAGTGCGAGGATCATGCCCAGTGCAGCCGTCTCCGCAGCTTCGGGGATGCCGGGCAGGCCGAGCCGGGTCGAAACCGCGCCTTCATGGACGCAACCGGAGCCGGCAAGGGCGGCATCCTGGGCCGACAGCGCGACCATCAGGTCGAAGGTCGCCGCGTACTCCATGGCTCGCCGCAGCACCAGCGGGCTGGCCAAAGGTCGATGGGCATTGCTGACCGCGACCACTCCGGCGCGTTTGAGCGCGGCGAGTTCGGCGAGTTGTTCACCCTTGAGGCCGCGAGTCAGCGCCCCGATGGTGCGCACACGCACGCCGCAGGCCTGCTCGGCGCGACGCGCGATCAGTTCCACCTCGGCGGGTGAATCCACCGGCGGGTCGGTATCCGGTGGCATCACCACGGTGGTGATACCTCCGCGCGCGGCCGCGAGTGTCTCGCTGGCAATGGTTGCCTTGTGTTCCTCCCCGGGTTCGCGCAGGTGGGCGGACAGGTCGATCAGGCCCGGGAACAGCCAGAGGCCAGAGGCGTCGATTCGCCGGCGCGGTTCGAAGCCCTCCGGGATCTCGCCCCGCGCAAGGATCTCGCTGCCCTGGATGCAGACCGGCGCCACTCGATCGAAGCCGCTGGCCGGGTCGATCACCCGGGCGTTCTCGATCAGGACACTCATGCGCTGCGGATTCCCATGGCCATGGACATGACCGCCATGCGCACCGCGATTCCGAACGTGACCTGGCGCAGGATCACCGACTGGGCGCCGTCCGCGACAGCGGAGTCGATTTCCACCCCTCGGTTTGCCGGGCCGGGATGCATCACCAGGCAGTCGGGTCTGGCCGTGAGCAGGCGCCGTTGGGTCAGACCGAAGAGCTGAAAATACTCGTGCTCGGAAGGCAGGTGCGCGTGTTCCATCCGTTCCCGCTGCAGGCGCAGCATGATCACCACGTCGACATCGTGCAGCCCATCCTCGAGATTGTGGAACACGTGCACGCCGAGATCCTCGACATGAGCCGGCAGCAGTGAGCGCGGCGCGACCACGCGGACCTCTCCGGCCTGGAGGATGTTCAAGGCATGAATCTGCGAGCGGGCGACCCTTGAATGCAGGATGTCTCCGACGATCGCGATCTTGAGTCGTGTGAAGTCGCCCTTGAACCGGCGAATGGTGAACATGTCCAGCAAGGCCTGCGTGGGATGGGCGTGACGACCATCGCCGGCATTCAGGACGCTGATTCCCGGTTCCACATGACGGGCCATGAAATGGGCTGCTCCGCTCTGTTGATGCCGCACGACGAACATGTCCACGTTCATCGCCTCAATGTTGCGAAGGGTGTCCAGCAGGCTCTCACCCTTGGTGGCAGACGAGGTGCTGACGTTGATGTTCAGGACGTCGGCAGAGAGCCGTTTGGCCGCCAGCTCGAAGGTCGTGCGGGTACGGGTGCTGGCCTCGAAAAAGAGGTTCACAATCGTCTTGCCGCGCAGCAGAGGGACCTTCTTGACGGCCTTTTCGTTCATGTTCGCGAAGGATTCGGCGTTGTCCAGAATTTCGGTCAGCAGTTCGCGGCTGAGACCCTCGATCGTCAGCAGGTGGCGCAACTGCCCGTCGGGGGTGAGCTGCAGGTCGTTGGGCAGAGGTCCGGGTTGCGGCAGGTGACTGGCAGGGAAGGCCTCCGTGATCAAGTCCCGTCCTCCAGTTGTACCCGCTCCAGGCGCAGCGGGTCAGGGCCGCGCAGCTTGATCTGCTCACCGGTCGCCAGCTCGAAATGGGCACCGACGATCGCAGCCTGGATCGGCAGTTCGCGTCCGTCTCGTTCCACCAGTACGGCCAGCGTGACCGAGGCCGGTCGGCCGTAGTCGAACAACTCGTTCAATGCGGCACGGATCGTTCGCCCCGTGAAAAGCACATCGTCAACCAGCAGTACGTGCTCGTTGTCGAGTTCCTCGGGAAGCTCCGAGGGACGTACCTGTGGGTGCATGCCGATGCGCGAGAAATCGTCGCGGTAGAAACTGATGTCGAGCTTGCCCATCGGCCGGGTGTAGCCCATGCGTTTTCGCAGCGCTTCGGCAATCCAGACACCTCCCGAATGGATGCCGACCACAATCGGCTGATCGACACCGCGCTGTTCGAAGTGGTGCCGGGTCTGCCCGGCCATGCTGTCCAGAAGGGCGTTGATATCAGGCATTGCGCGTGTTCTCCATTAACCAGCCTTCCAGAATGACGGCAGCGGCATGGGCATCGATTCCCGGATCGTTGCCGCGGCGACGGATTCGTTCGCGTCCAAGATGTGAACTCAACCGCTCGTCGGCCCAGTATACCGGCAGCCCGTGGACGCGGCCGAGCGTCTCGCCGAACGTCTGGATGGCGGGGCCCAGCGTGGTCGGTTGACCGTCGGCGCGCGTGGGCCAACCGACGACAAATGCATCGGGTTGCCATTCCTTGACCAGCGTCTCTATGGCCGTGGCGGTATCCGCGCGGCCCGCAGGTACCGTGGCCAGACCGCGGGCGCTGCCGGTGATCTGGTCACCAATGGCGATACCCACGCGGCGTTCGCCATAATCGAAGGCCATCAGCCGCACGCTCAGGCGTGCCCGGCGGCCTGGCTGATCAGATTCATGTCGATGCCGATGAGCTGCGCCGCTGCGTTCCATCGCTCGTCAGGGGGCAAGGAGAAGAGGATCGATTGGCTGGCGGGACCCACCAGCCAGGCGTTCTCCCCGATTTCCGCCTCCAGCTGGCCCGGTCCCCAGCCGGCATAGCCAAGAACCACGAGCGCCTGTGCGGGTCCGCGATTCAGTGCCATGGCTTCGAGAATGTCGCGTGAAGTCGTGAGCCCCAGATCGTTGGACAGTTGACGAGTCCCGTGCCATTCGGATTTGCCCGAGTGCAGCACGAAGCCATGTTCGGGCTGCACGGGGCCGCCTCGAAACACCCGCTGATCCGCTGCACCGGCGATCGGTTCGATATTCAGTTGGCGCAGCATTTGCTGCAGGGTCAGTTCAATGGGCTGGTTGATCACCAGTCCCATCGCCCCTTCGTCACCATGCTCGCAGATGTAGGTCACCGAATGATCGAAGTAGCCATCCTGCAGGCTCGGCATCGCGATCAGGAAGTGATCGCGCAGTCCTTCGGACGCTATCGTGGATGTGGAATCGACCATGATTGAAGTATCAGCCGATGGCGCCGAGGCTGCAAGGGAGAGATCGATTTTTCACGGTTCGGGTCTTATCGTCCCCGCTCGACCCGATCGCGACGGAATGCCCAGGTGCGGGTGATGACCAGATGGTCGTATTTCTCGCGCATGCTGTCGGTGAATGGCGCAAATGGTTGCGCAAGTTCGACGATCCGGATCGCGGCCTGGTCAAGGATCGGCTCGCCCGAGCTCTGTGCGATGGCAATTTCCTGGAGTTCACCCTCGGCATCGAGTCGTACTGAAAGGATCAGTGAACCGGAAAGGCTGCGCCGGCGTGCCTCGTCGGGGTAGTTCAGGTTGCCGATCCGCTCCACTTTGCGGATCCAGGCCTCGAGGTAGGCGGCCTCCGGGGCGGCACGCGCCGACAGGGTATCCAGATAGAGGGTGCGTGTCGCTCGAGACATCAGGGGCTGTGCGTCCCCCGGGGCTGCCCGCGCCGCCTCCAGGCCCCTGGCCATCAGTGTCGCCGCGGAGGGTTGCGGGACAGCAACGGGGGGTTCGGCGGGCAGGGTCTCGCGCTGCTGTGGCACTGGTGCGGTTTCATCGGCTCCGGTGGTCACCGGGACCGGCTCCGGTTCGGCCGGGGCCTCTGCCGGTGGCGTTGTTGCGATCGCCTCCGTACCCGGTTCGGCTGGCACCGTCAGCGGCTCCGGGCTGCGGGCGATCCGATCCTCCTCTGCTTCACCGCTGGCGATCTGGCTGTCGGTGGCAATGTGTTCAGCGACTTCCGGCTCAGCCGAGGGATCGGGTGCGTCGACCCAGGTGACATCGAGGGCTGTGTGGTCAGCGTGTTCGACCGGAATGATCTCGAAACCGACGCCCAGGATGACCAGCGCGTGCAATACCAGGGCAAGGAACAGGGTCAGGCCAAGCCTGCTGCCATCATCCGGTTCGTTTTGTGCGAAGGTCGCGGACATGTTGCTGGATGCGTGAGTCTGCAAGCACCGAAGTCGCCAGTATACCTGTGACCGCGCCGGTAATCAGGGCTGCAGATAGCAGCGGCGGCAGTAGCATCGGCAACTGGGGATGGGGAATGATCAGGGACCAGGCGAACACGAACTGGCCCAGGGTGTGAAACATGGCCGCGGTCACTGCAAGGCCCAGTGCACTGATATGCCGCGGAAAAAACCGGTGCAACGGGGCGAGCACCGCGAATGCGGTCAACGCCCCTGTCAGTGACAACCAGAACCCCGGGCTCAACAGCGTTCCCAGAAGGAGGCTCGCGCCAACGACGCGGAGAAGAGTGACCGCGAGTGCCGCTCGCCAGCCCAGTGTCACCAGCGCGACGAGCGTGATTACATTCGCCAGCCCTGGCTTGATTCCGGGTATCGGGCTGGGAATCGCCGCCTCGATCAGTTGCAGCCCGATCGCCAGGGCGGCCAAAGCGGCAATACGGTGATCTGCTGTTTCCGATTGGTGCATCGTCAGCTGATCAGTAATGCATGCTGTCGAAATGGGTCCCGGAGCCGCGGACCTGTAATACCAATCGGTTGGGTAGACTCACAGCCATGTCGCCATGCCGTTCCAGCCAGCCAGCAGCCTCGCAGATGCCATTACTGCCGGGTGAGCGCAGGCAGCGCGCCTTTCGCTGCCGGATCTCGATCTCGGTGGTGCCGGCCACGCCGTTGATTTCGACAAGACGGTCCTCGTCGAGCCGGTATTTTCGGGGTTCGTTCCCGGCCTGAGTGACGACGAGATGTGTGGGCTCCTCGCCAGGGGAGTATGCAAGCGTAAACGCCGTGGCGACCAAGGTGGTGGCCAGACCGATGGCCAGCGCGTCCCCCCAGCGAACGCTGGCGATCATCGGTCGCCCGGGACGTTCCCGGCCTGCTCATCACGAATCCGATGCGGCACATCACCCTGGAACGCCACTCGGTCAGCCATGCCTGGAGTCAGTTCCACTGAACCGTCGGACAGGACCACCAGTGCATTGTCCACGCCGATGCGTCGGGCATGTGTTGGCCAGTCCTGCGGTCCGGCAATCATCAGGGTCGTGGCTGCCGCATCGGCGAGGACGGGGTCGGCATGCAGAACGGTTGCTGCGGCGAGGCCACGACTCGGCTGGCCGGTGCGCGGATCGATCACATGATGAATGCGCTGCCCTTCCCAATCGTAGCCGCGTTCATAATCCCCGGAAGTGAACAGCGCCTCGCCGGATCCCAGTTCGATGCTGGCCAACACGCCCGCGCGCCGGGGATGACGGACACCGATGCGCCACGGGCGCATGTCTGGTTGCCCTCGTGTCATCAGGTCGCCTCCAGCGTTCACGATTGCATGTTCAACGCCCAGATCGGCGAGTAACCCCAGACTGCGCGCGACGGCGAATCCCTTGGCCAGGCCACCGAAGTCCAGCTGCAACTCCGGGTGACGACCGCGCAGCCGGACTCCGTTGCGCTCGATGTCGGCCATCCTCGGCGGGTCGTCGATCAGGGCTTTCACTTCCTCCGGGTCCGGCGGTGGTCCTGCCGCCTCGTCCTGGTGAAAGCCCCAGGCGGCAATCAGGCGCCCCATCGCGGGGTTGAACAGGCCACCGGTCTTCAGCTCCAGAGCCTGTCCGTATTCGATCAGCGGTAGCACCGACGGCGGCGCGTTGAACTCTCCCCCAGTGGCCAGCAGTTGGTTCGTGCGCTCGAGCGGGCCGGGTTCCCAGGCATGCCAGGAGGCGTGCATGATCTCGAGATCCTTGCTCAGCTCTGCCTCGATCCGCGCCAGATCGTGCTTTCCGGCTGGATACAGGGTGATATCGACGAGGGTGCCGAAGGTCTGGAACGTCAAACGGTCGGTTTCCACCTGACGATCGCAGGCAACGAGGAGTGCAAACAGCAGCACCGCAAGTGATACTCGTACCGTCCCATGTATCAAGGGAGGCCGGTGAGGCACCTTCGTCATGCTGCGCCGCTTGTTTCCAGGTAGTCAATGAACCGGCCGGCGATGTCGAGATCACGGGCCTTGTCGAGTTCGCGAATTCCGGTCGGGCTGGTGACGTTGATCTCGGTCAGATAGTCGCCGATAACGTCGATACCGACGAATTCGAGACCCCGGGAACGCAGTTCGGGGGCCAGTTGCGCACAGATCCAGCGGTCGCGCTCGGTCAGCGGGACCGCCTCGCCGTGTCCGCCGGCGGCCAGGTTGGCGCGCGATTCGCCCGCCGCCGGTATGCGCGCCAGCGCGTAGTCGATCGGGTCGCCGTGGATCAGGATGATGCGCTTGTCGCCCTGCTGATACTCGGGCAGGAACCGCTGGGCGATGACCGTGCGCTGGTCGAACTGCGTCATCAGTTCCAGAATCACGGAGATATTGGGGTCGCCGAGGTCCACACGGAAGACCGAGGCGCCGCCCATCCCGTCCATGGGTTTGACGACGATGCGCTCCTCCTGGGCCAGAAAGGCGCGGATGCGGGCCCGGTCCCGGGTGATCAGCGTTGGCGGACAGCACTGCGGGAAGTGCGCCGTAAAGGCCTTTTCATTGACGTCGCGCAGTGCACCGGGCCGGTTCACGACCCGGACTCCGTCGCGTTCGGCAAGTTCGAGGATGTACGTCGCGTACACGTACTCGAGGTCGAATGGCGGATCCTTGCGCATCAGAACGACATCGAATCGCGTCATCGGCCCTTCGACGGCGGCCTCGAGGGAATGGAAATCCTCGGACTGGTCGCGAACGGCGACGAGCCGGCTGCGGGCATGGGCGATCCCGTCCGCGATCCAGAGATCGGCAAGCTCGATATAATGTGCGCGATGCCCTTTGCGGGCCATGGCGAGCAGCATGGCAAGCGTCGAGTCCTTCGCGGGTTTGATCGCGTGAATCGGGTCCATCACCACTGCGATGTCAAGCGGTTCGGGCATGTCGTGATCGCTCCTTGGCCTGTGCCAAGTATGCCATGATCGCGGCCGCTCCATGGCCTCGCGTCCCGATCCGGCTAAGTCGGACCGGCGTGTGATGGCCCGTTTTCGGCGGCCGGCGGGGCTGTCCGGCATGGCTCGATTCACGGTCCGGACCCGCTCGCTGTATGCGTGGGCGCTATCCATGCCGGCGATGCGATCATGCAACAGAAGGCCGACTGATGAATATGGATACCGGAACCTGGGATCACGGTGAGCTGGAGGACCTTTTCTTCTGGCTTCAGCGGGTACTGCAGAAATATGCCGAAAATCCCCAGTGTCAGGAATGTCTGGGGCTTGCGGGGGATGGTCTTGCCCAGATCCGTCTTGGGCTCGACGCCGTTGGGCGGGATGATGTGGTGCAATTGTGCGAGGAGATGCACCGGGTGGTGGCGGCTCTCTCGGAAGGGCGCGTCGAACCGACACCGGAAGGTACCGAACTCCTGGTGCGCTCGGCACTGCAATTGTCCGGTCCGATTGGCTTGGCCACTGCCGGCCCGGAACGTCTCGCCCGCGTGCTGTTGCCCCTGGTCAACGATTTGCGCCAGTTGCGCGGGGCCGGCGCCCTGATGACCCCGGCCATCGTGATGGCGCCAAGCGGCGCGTCTGGCCTCCGTCCGCCATCTGTTTCTAGCGTCTCCCCGCAGCCCGGCGCCGAGAACGGCTGGGTTCAGTCGTTACGTGAGACGCGCAAGCGGTTTCAGCGTGGCTTGCTCGAACTCCTGCAGGGACGCGATCTGGATGGTGCGACTCGCCGCCTCGCGGAAACATCGGGAGCGATCGCGCAGGTTCTGCCGGCCGGCGATCTGGGCGAGCTGTTCCGGCTTGCGGCCCGGTTGGCGCTTGTTCTGGGCCAGGGCACAGATGGAGTCGCCGATTCGGCCAAGCCGTTGCTGGGTCGTGTCGACCGGCAACTGGGTAATGCCCTGCGCCAGGCCGAATCCGCACTGGCCGGAGGTCGCGATCCGGCGTCCGAGGTGTTTGCGGTCGATCACGACCTGACCGGAATGCTCGAGGCGGTTCTGCGGGTGCAGGAGGATACCGCGGCGGGTCCCACCGTTTTCGCCCGTTCGGCGATGCCGGCTGCTCGGATGATTCACGATGTCGAGGTTGCCGCGAAAGCGCAGTCCGCGGACGAAACGGCAACGGCAACGGCAACGGATCACGGGCATGGTGAGTCGACTGAGGCGCGACCGGAGCCCGCCATTTCCGGGTCTGCGCAGGAGGCTTCAATATCCAGGCCGATGGTCCGGGATGCGGATCTCGATGACGCAAGGTCAGGAACTGCGGCACGCCGATACCCGGCACCACTGGTCTATGATCGGGAGGTGCTGGAGGAGCGGGTTCTGGCGCCCGGCATGCCGGCCCCGGAGCCGGAATGGACCGCTGTTCTGGATGCCGCCGTCAGTACTCTGCGGGAGGCGTCTCTCGGGAGTCGTGCGGCACCCGCGAATACCGTTGCGGTCGAGTCCATTGCGGATGGTTTTCGCGCGCTTCATGAGCACGCCCGCGGTGTGGCCCCGAGACTGGGCGAATTCGCCCGGATTCTCGAGTACTTCGTTGCCGCGTCGATAGCGGCCGGTCCCCGTATCGACGCGGAGGCAGCGCAGGTCATCGAAGATGCGATGAACGTATTGCCCGGACTGTCGACTGAGGTGCGCTCGGCCAGTGCCGCAATCACGCCGGTTGCCGATATCGTTCTGCGCGTGGAAGCCATCATCGAGGAAGGCTTTGAGAACCCGGTCATGGAACCGGAGTCTGCCGGGTCAGAAGTCGATGATTCGGACAAGCTGGCGCGCATGCGCCGCCAGGGCGGTGCGGAAATGGCACGGCTCGCAGCGGCTTTTGCGGCTTTGGACGGCGGCACGGAGCAGGCGCGCGCCGATTCCGCCAACGGATTGCCCCCGGCCGAGGCAGCGCTGGAGGCCGCCCTTTCCAGGACCGCCGAAGTGGCTGCCTGGCATCCACGCGTGGTCGATGCGCTGACCCAGGTGGCCGGACACACGCAGATGCTGGAAAGGGTCGTGGCTCGCCTCCGGTCTGGTTTCGGTGGGGGGCAGGCCGTGGGCGGGCCGTTCTCGGAACCTGGTGGTGAACCTCCGGCATACGGGGACGATCCCGGGCAGGCGCTGGAAGAACTCGAACAATTGCATCTTGCGATCGGTACAGCGGTGGGCAACGCATCTGCGGCGCTACTTCAGCAGCACCGCGCCATCAAGGAACTCCAGGACCGGTTGTCTGCAGACGCCCGGGGCACGGATTCCGGGCCGCCGAGCTTCAAGCGATAGATGGCCCGCCTCTGGTGTCCCCGTTCGATCAACTGCTCAGTGGGAACAACGTGTGGCGCGACTCCCATGCCTCGCACGGCCGACCGTCAAGCCCCAGCATTTGCCAGATCGCCGTAGAACACCTGCAGGACGGTCAGGGCGACGATGCTGGCGGTTTCCGTGCGCAGTATTCGTGGGCCGAGCCGCAGACCGAGGAAACCCAGCGAACGCGCGTGTTCCACTTCCTCCGGGTCCAGCCCACCCTCGGGTCCGACCAACACACTGATGGTGCCGGCTCCCGGGTCCGGGTGGTCTCTGCGCAGCGCATCGGGATCGATGCCCCCGGGGTCGGCGACGATCCGCATCCCCGGCGCGGGCAATACCTGCAGCGCTGCCAGGAGATCCTGCGGGTCCAGAAGCCTGGGGAGCTCGTTACGGCCACATTGCTCGGCCGCTGCGTTGAGCACGCCCCGCCAGTGCTGCAGTTTGCTGTCCAGGCGCCGGTGACCGGCACCGGACAGGCTGCGAACACTCAACACTGGCCAGATTTCGGTAGCGCCGAGTTCTACCGCCTTCTGGATCGCGAGGTCCATGTGGTCGCCCCTGGCAATCCCCTGGAGCAGCCGTAGCGGTAATGTCGGAGTGGTCGGCGGGGCCGCGATACCTGCCAACTGTACCGAACCGGACCGACGACCGGAGAGCATCAGCGTGGCGTTGTGTTCGCTCCCCCTGCCGTCGAAGACCCGGCACGCGGCGCCGTCGCGGAGTCGCAGGACCGATACCGCGTGGCGCAACGTGTCCGGGGGTAGTTCCAGACGCTGTCCGGGGGCCAGTTCGGTCTCGATCAAAAGCCGCGGACCGCGCATCACCGTCGGTCAGGCTCCCTGCTTCAGGTTCTTCCAGACGGCCTCGGAGGCTGCCGCCTGGTTCATGGAATAGAAATGGAGTCCGGGTGCGCCTTCGTCCAGCAACCTCTGGCACAGTCGGGTGACCACCTCGGTGCCGAAGGCGCGGATCGATGCCGTGTCGTCACCATAGGCCTCGAGGCGTTTGCGGATGAATCGCGGGATCTCCGCGCCGCAGGCATCCGAGAAGCGTGCCAGTTGTGTGTAGTTGGTGATGGGCATGATCCCTGGAATGATCGGGATGTCCACACCCTTTGCTCTCACGCGTTCGAGGAAGAAGGCGTAGGCGTCGGGGTTGTAGAAATACTGCGTGATTGCCGAGTCAGCCCCGGCAGCCGCCTTTTGACAGAAGTGCTTCAAGTCCTTTTCCGCATTCGCGGCCTGCGGGTGGACCTCAGGATAGGCCGCGACCTCGATCCGGAAATGATCCCCGAACTCTTCCCGGATGAATCGCACCAGCTCCACCGCGAAGCGGAACTCACCGAGTCCGCCGCCCGTACCCGAGGGCAGGTCGCCACGCAACGCGACCAGTCGGCGTAGCCCATGATCGCGGTAAACCTGCAACAGATCCCTGAGCTCGGAGCGCGATGATGAGATGCATGAGATATGCGGAGCGGCATCGATATCGCTCTCGCTCTGTATCTCCAGCACCGTCTCCAGAGTGCGGTCGCGAGTGGAACCACCAGCCCCGAAGGTCACCGAGAAATACTCGGGTTTCAAAGCGGCAAGGCGAGCGCGGGCTTTGCGCAGGCGCGCAGCTCCCTCCGCGTTCTTGGGTGGGAAGAATTCGAAACTGAACACCGGATCGGTATTCGTTTGTTGCTTCATGTTGTGTCCTCAAGAGATTGGGAATAGATACAGGTGCCGTCCGGTTCTGTCGTCGCGGGTGTCGGTCGAGTGCACCGATCCATAGCTCCGCGCGCAGTAACCCCCAGAAAAGGGTCGGCATGGAAGACGAGTACGGCAGTTTCCACCATTCGGAGAGCTCCCATATCGAGGTGCCGGCCGCTGATTCGCGCCATGCAGTGGTTGGCCACCTTGGTCCTTGACCTATCCGGACTCCGTTCCGCAGTCCCCGTCCTTTCGACCAGGGCCGGGATCCGCAGGGCTGACGGATCGCCCCGACGCGCCGAAACGCCCGCCAATCCTCGATCAGCGGGGCTGTTTGTACATGCGCAAAGGCGGATTCCGAGTGACGGACTCGGATCAGGGCGCCGTCCGCAGCCGAAACGGGCTACTGCGAGAACGCAGCAGCACGTGGCGCGACGGAGGCCGCCACGCGGGAATTCCATTTCCCGTTGCTTCGGTGGAGACGCCGGGCGCCCGTTCAGTAGCGGTAGTGCTCCGGCTTGAACGGACCCTCGACCGGCAGCCCGAGATACGTGGCTTGCTCGGCGGTCATCCGGGTCAGGTTCGCGCCGAGTTTCTGCAGATGCAGGGCCGCGACCTTTTCGTCCAGATGTTTCGGCAGCACGTAAACCTTGTTTTCGTAGCGGTCACCGTGGGCGAACAGTTCGATCTGGGCCATGGTCTGGTTGGTGAACGAGTTGGACATCACGAAGCTCGGGTGCCCGGTGCCGCAGCCCAGGTTCACCAGACGACCCTCGGCGAGCATGATGATGCGCTTGCCGTCGGGGAAGATCACGTGATCGACTTGCGGCTTGATGTTTTCCCACTGGTACTGGCGCAGGCTGGCGACGTCGATTTCCGAGTCGAAGTGCCCGATGTTGCAGACGATGGCCTG
>JAABSN010000492.1 GCA_011390385.1 Thioalkalivibrio nitratireducens
AGGAACCCGCGGGCCGCACGCGCTGGTCTATGGGTAAAGCGGCTTTGTGATGGTCTGGGGCGGCAGGCGCTGGTGATCCGGCAGTATAGCCAATGGTCGGATCGGAGTGGTTTCGTAGGGTGTCGGATTGCGAACGACATTGGATTTGCTGGCGACCATGCCCTGCGCCCGGGTTAATTCGGGGATGGGCACGCGCCGGGTCGTCGGCCGGGACACCGTAATCTCGGCCATGCTGTAGGATGAGCCATGCCGGATCATGGCGTGTGTCTCCGGGCGGGGAGTGCTGGAGTTGGCGGTGCACGCGGTTGGTAGGAACGGGCAAAGGCCTCAATGATGGTCATGTGCCCACCGCAGCATGGGCATGGCGGGCGATGGTCGGGCGGTTCATCCGGTTCGGGCTCCTCGACCGGCGCAGCGACACCCAGCAAGCTTCTGGCGAGCGCTATAGCGTCCTTGTGGTTTGAACTGGCGAGCAAGCCGTAATGCCGGATGCGATGGAAGCCACGCGGCAGGACGTGGATCAGGAAGCGGCGGATGAACTCATCGGTCGCCAGCGACATGACCTGCTGGCGTTCGGCCCCGTCGCGGCGATAATCCTTGTAACGGAACGTCACACCGCTCTCGTTAAAGGCAAGGAGCCGCCGGTTCGAGATGGCAACGCGGTGGGTGTAGCGCGAGAGATAGGCCAGCACCGCCTGCGGCCCGGCGAAGGGCGGTTTGGCGTAGACCACCCAGCGTTTTTTGCGGACAGGCGCGAGATGACGCAAGAATGCGCGCCGATCGGCGAGATGAGCCAGTTGGCCGAAGAAGGCGAGCTTGCCGGCATCGAACAATGCCAGCAGGCGAGTGAGGAACAGTCGGCGGAACAACGCGCCCAGCACCCGCACTGGCAGCAGGAACGCCGGGCGCGACGAGATCCAGCGCGTGCCATCAAGCGCGATCCCGCCGCCCGGCACGATCATGTGCACATGCGGGTGGTGGGTCAGTGCCGATCCCCAGGTGTGCAATACGGCGGTGATGCCGATGCGCGCGCCGAGGTGCTTGGGATCGGCGGCAATGGTCAGCATCGTGTCGGCAGCCGCGCGGAACAACAGGTCATAGACCACCGCCTTGTTCTGCCACGCGATATCCGCGACCTCGGCCGGCAGTGTGAACACGACGTGGAAGTATCCCACCGGCAACAGGTCGGCCTCGCGCGCGGCCAGCCAGGTGCGCGCCGCTGCACCCTGGCACTTGGGGCAATGCCGGTTGCGGCAGGAGTTGTAGGCGATCCGCCAGTGCCCGCAGTCGTCGCAAGCCTCGAGGTGACCGCCCAGCGCGGCGGTGCGGCAGGTCTCGATGGCCGTCATGACCTTGAGCTGGCCGAGGCTGAGATGCCCGGCATGGGCTGCGCGATAGGCGGGCCCGGCACTCCGGAAGATGTCGGCGACCTCGAGCGAGGTGCGCACTGGCTCAACCGGGCGGCGATACCGTTCGCTTCCGGCCTTCCATCAGGCTGAAGATGTGGTCGAGCGGGCTCGCCACCGCCTGCATCGTTCTGGATGATACCTTGGTGTAAATGGCGGTGGTGTCGATCTTGGTATGGCCCAACAGCACTTGGATCACGCGGATATCGACACCCTGCTCGAGCAGGTGGGTGGCAAACGAATGGCGCAATGTGTGCGGACTCACGCGCTTATGGATCCCGGCGAACTCGGCCGCCTCATGCACGGCGCGGTTCAACTGGCGCGCCGAGATCGGATCGGTGCAGTTGCGACCTGGGAACAGCCAGCCATTGGGCAGCATCACCCCGCGGCGCTTGCCTTCGCGCCACCACTGACGAAGCAAATCCAGCAGGTGCGGGGAAAGCATAGCGTTACGGTCCTTGCGTCCCTTGCCCTGCTCGACACGGATGATCATGCGCTCGCTGTCGATGTCTGCGATCTTGAGGTGGGTCACCTCGGACACGCGCAAGCCTGCGCCGTAGGCGACGCTGAATGCAGCCTTGTACTTGATGCCGGGCGCCGCCTCGATCAACCGCGCCGCTTCTTCGACACTCAGGACCTCTCGGAGCTTGGGTGTGCAGCGAACGACGACGAGGCCCAGTGCCATCTCCGGCCGCTTGAGGGTGATACCAAACAGGAACCGCAGTGCCGATACGGCCCCGTTGATGGTTGCAGGACTGATGGCGCGCTCGTGCTGATCGATCTGAAAACGCCGGAGATCTTCAATCGTCGCCGTATCGGGAGGCCGGCCGAGAAACGCCGCAAATGATCGAACGTGCCGGATGTAGTCCTTCTGCGTGTGCTCCCCAAAGCCACGCATCGTCATGTCTTGCAACATACGCTCGCGCAGGGAATTGCTCGGGACAGCGGTAGTGATGGTATCCATGATGAGTTCCTCTCCATTGAAGGAACTCCACGCTCGCAAGCGATGTCGCCGCTCTCAAAGCCACGACAATACCAGACGACCTCACCCCAAGCGACCATCCCGCGAAGCGGGTTCGTGCTTTGGGTCGGGAGCCGTCACTGCTTAGCTCGGGCCGCAAATGGCGGCTTTGCCGCACTTCTGGAAATTCCTGCCGTTCAGGAATCGACCCCGTTGTGGACGCAAGGTATTCGGTTAGACCATCGCGTCTGAAGCACACCGCTACAGGTGCGGACGAACTGATAGGGGCGG
>JAABSN010000493.1 GCA_011390385.1 Thioalkalivibrio nitratireducens
TACGCCGTGCTGCTTGCGATGGTGCATTTCGAAGCCGTGAAACGCCAGATTCCGATCTTGCGCGACGCGGACTCATTGACGGACTGGAACTCGATCCTGCGCCGGTCCTATTTGCTGGTCCCGCTTCCCGTCTTTGTCAGCATGTTGCTGAACGGCTATTCGATCATGCTGTCGTCGTTCTGGGCCATCGTGGCGTCCGCGCTGATCAGCTATCTCAACCGCGAAAGTGCCTTGACGCCTGCCCGCATCGTCGACACAGCCCACGCTGCCGCGCGCGCTGTCATTCCGGTGGCGCTTGCTTGCGCAGCGGCGGGCGTGATCATCGGGATCATCACGCTGACCGGGATCGGGCTCAAGTTTTCAACGCTGGTCGTCCTGCTGTCCAATGGCTCGCTGCCGCTGGCACTGGTGCTGACGATGCTGACATGCCTTGTGCTCGGGATGGGTCTGCCTACGGCGGCGGCCTACATCCTGGTGGCAACGCTGGTAGCTCCGGCTTTGGTGGACCTGGGCGTCGGACTGCTCGCCGCGCACCTGTTCGTGCTCTACTCCGCGATGCTGTCGTCGATCACACCGCCGGTCGCGCTGGCAGCCTATGCGGCTGCATCCATCGCCAACGGCAACCCGCTGAAGATCGCCGTTCTGGCCTGCCAGTTCGGCATGGCCGCTTTCGCGGTGCCGTATTTCTTTGTCTACGACCCGGCGATCCTGGGAATTGACGTGACCACGGTGCAAATCCTCGCGTCGTTCGTGACGGCAATCGCGGGCGGTATCTGTGCCAGTGCCGCCATCATGGGCCAGTTCACCGGCCGCCTTTCCCTGCTCGAGCGTCTCGGCTTCGGCGCGGTGGCCTTCCTCTTCGTCAGTTCCGACTGGCGCACCGACCTGGTCGCTTGCATCGCTCTGGCTGTCCTTGTCGCAATCGATCTGCGCCGCAATGGCGCTTTGAAAAAAGCAAAATCAAAAGCCGGAGTTCAACCGGAAAACCTGAAACCCAAGGGAGAACCTGAATGACATTCTGTATCAAATCGGCGGTTGTCGCCGCAGCACTTGCGTTGCCCGTCGCGGCCCAGGCAAACGAATTCTTCTCGATCGGGTCCTGCCCGGTCACCTGCACCGCCTACACATGGTCGGCAGGCATCGCGGATGTGATCAACAGAAACGTTGAGGGCATCGAAGTGACGGCGGAAGAGACAAAAGGCTACGTTGCCAACATCGCGCTGATGCAGAACGGCGAGCTGGAGGCATCCATGGCAACCTCCCTGTCGGCTTATGAGGCCTGGGCGGGCACGGGCAACTACGCCGGCACAGAGCCGGGCAAGATCCTGGCCTGGATGTCGATTGCGCCGGTGGCCATGCACATTATCGCGCTGGAGGAGGGCCCGGTGAATTCGGTTGCCGATCTCAAGGGCAAGCGTGTCGGCATGGGCCAGCCGGGCGGTGTGTCGATGCTGGATGCCGACGTGCTGATGACAATGGTCGCCGGGGACGATTTCGAGCCTTTCCGCGTGCGTCTGGGTGACATGGTCGACATGCTGGGCGACGGCAACCTCGATGCAGCACTCTGGAACGGCTCGTTCCCGCTGGCGCCGATCATCCAGTTGGCGGCAAACCGCGACCTGAAGCTTATCCCGGTCGACGATGCCGTCTTCAACACGTTGCAGGCCGAGTACCCGCCCTATTTCCGTCTTTCCATTCCCGGCGGCACCTATGACGATGTGGCAGCCGATACGCCAACCTACGGTCTGGCAAACGGATTGGTTATCTCGTCCGACGTCCCGGAAGAGCGCGTCTACGAAATGACCAAGGCGATCTTCGAGAACCTCGAGGCGCTGGCAGGCGTGCACCCGGCTTTCGGCGACATGTCGGCCGATACCGTGCTGGACGGGTTCGGCTCTCCGCTGCATCCCGGCGCGCTGCGATACTATCGCGAAATCGGCGTCCCCGGCATTGAAGACTTCGTTGCCAGAACCGGCGGATAAAAGTCCTGACCGCCCTGCCGGATCGGTGACCTTCCACCGGTCCGGGCCTTCTCCCTTAAGCGAGGACATCTCATGACGCGCCCGAATATTCTGGTAATCCAGGCCGACCAGATGACTGCCCTTTGTCTTGCTGCCTATGGAAAGCCCTACGCGATCACGCCGAATATCGATCGGATCGCCGAGCGTGGCACGACCTTTGCAAACAGCTATTGCAACAACCCTGTGTGCGGCCCTTCCCGGGCGTCGATGATGACCGGACGGCTGCCCTCTGATGTCGGCGTGTTCGACAACGGCGCAGAATTCCTGGCCTCCGAGCCGACCTTCGCCCATTACCTTCGGGCCTTGGGCTATAAAACCACGCTGGCAGGCAAGATGCATTTCGTCGGCCCCGACCAACTTCACGGGTTCGAAGAGCGCGTCACCACGGATATATATCCGTCGGATTTTGCATGGACCGCCGACTGGGATCAGACCGACGAACCCTATGCCCCCTCGGTGATGAGCCTTCTGAGCGTCGTCGAAGCCGGTCCCTGCGAGCGGAACCTTCAGATCGACTATGACGAGGAAGTATTCCACGCCGCCAAGCAGGAAATCTATAACCACGCCCGCTCGGCTGACGATCGTCCCTTCATGCTGCATGTGTCCTTCACGCAGCCCCACAACCCTTTCGTC
>JAABSN010000494.1 GCA_011390385.1 Thioalkalivibrio nitratireducens
ACACGGTGCTGCAGGTGGCAGACGTGGTCTCGAACATTCTGTCCCAGGTGTCAGCGGGCCAGACCCCGGACCCGGCGCCACCGGAGCTGGTTTCCAGCCTGCAGCACTATGTCCGCGCCGCCAATGGTCCCGGTGCAGCTGTAGCCGCAGAGTCGGAGATCGCGGCGGCGCAGGAAGAGACATCGGAGGACGCCGCGGATCGCGAATTTGACGCGATTATTGATGGCGTTCGCGCCGGTCTGTTCGAAGATGCCCCGGGTGGAGAGCGCGCGGCAGCACCGGAGAGCGTGGATGCACCCGCGTTTGGCGGTGATGAAATCACGGACGATGAGTTCGAGGCGCTGCTCGACCAGATGCAGCAGGGGTCCGGTAGGTCAACGGCTGCCGCGTCGCCGGTGGCACGGGAACCGGAACCGGAAGCCGGGAACGAGAAACCCGCCGAAGCCCGCCCTGCGGTCGCGGCTGCCGCTGCCGTCGTCGACGGCAAAGGGGAAGCCGCGCACCCGGCAGCAGCGGAGGCCACTATCCGCGTGAGTGTTTCGCGACTGGATACTGTGATGAATCTGGTGGGCGAACTGGTTCTCGTGCGCAACCGCCTGACGAACCTCGGCGCCGACCTCGAAAACGAGGAGCTGAAAAAGACTGTCGCCAATCTCGATCTGGTGACTGCAGATCTGCAGAACGGTGTGATGCAGACGCGCATGCAGCCGATTGGCAAGGTTTTTTCCCGCTTCCCGCGCCTGGCGCGGGACGTGGCCCGCAGCCTGCGCAAGGAAATCGATCTGACCATGCGCGGCGAGGACACGGACCTCGACAAGAACCTGGTGCAGGCGCTCTCGGACCCGCTGGTCCACCTGGTACGCAATGCCATGGATCACGGCATTGAAGATCCGGATGTGCGCGAGGCCAACGGCAAGCCGCGCACCGGCAAGGTGGAGCTGTCTGCTCAGCAGGAAGGCAATAACATCGTTATTCTTATCCGCGACGATGGCGCCGGAATCGATCCCGATGTGCTGCGTGAAAAGGCGGTCAGGAAAGGCCTGTTCACCGCAGAGGCCGCGGCCCGGCTGAGCGCTCCCGAATGCTTCGATCTGGTGTTCCTCGCCGGCTTTTCGACCAAGGAAGTGGTTTCGGACCTGTCCGGTCGCGGTGTCGGCATGGACGTTGTGAAGACCCGCATTGCCGAACTGAACGGCAATGTCGAGATTGAGTCGGAGCTGGGTAAAGGAACCTCTGTGCGCGTCCGCGTACCGCTGACCCTGGCGATCATGCCGACGCTGATGGTTCGGCTGCAGCAGCGTACCTATGCCTTCCCGCTGTCGCAGGTTCTCGAGGTGTTCTCGCTCGATAACGATAACGTGCATCAGGTCGCTGGCCGTCCTGTGGTGATGGTCCGCGGCAAACCGCTGCCGCTGGTGTTCCTGCGCAGCTGCCTGGCGGCAGAGGGTGACGAAGGGGGTACCGGCGCCTCCTATGTCGTGGTGCTGCAGGTGGGCAGTGGCATGGTGGGTTTCGTCACAGACGACGTGCTTGGCCAGGAGGAAGTGGTGATCAAGCCGCTCGGCGCCATGCTGCACGATGTTCCGGGGTTTGCCGGCGCAACAATCACGGGGGATGGAAACATCGCCCTGATTTTTGATGTCAATGGCCTGATGAAGCGGGTCGGCAAAGCTGCAGCCTGACAGGAGCGTTTGTGGATAAGTTAAGCATTATCGGCGTGATTCTGGCGCTGGTGTCCGTGCTGCTCGGATCCACGCTGAAAGGGGCGGGAATAGCGGCGCTGGTGTCCGGCGCGGCTTTTGTCATCGTGATCTGCGGCACGCTGGCGGCGACGATGCTACAGACATCCGGGCCCGTCATGAAACGTTCCATGAAGATCGTTGGCTGGATATTCCGTCCACCCGGCGTGGACGCTGACAGCATGATTGAAAAGATCGTCGGCTGGAGCCAGCTGGCACGCAAGGAAGGTCTCCTTGGCCTCGAGTCGGTGGTCGAGAACGAGACCGACCCGTTTGTTCAGAAGCTGTTGCAGCTGCTGGTGGACGGCAGCGAACCGGACGTCATACAGGGCATCATGGATGTGGAAATCGGTACCCGCGAGGAGGTAGACACAGCGGCAGCGAAGGTGTTCGAGGCCATGGGTATCTATGCGCCCACCATGGGGATTGTCGGGGCCGTACTCGGGCTGATGGCGGTGATGCAGAACCTGGCAGATCCGTCAAAGCTGGGCACAGGTATTGCGGCCGCGTTTGTTGCAACGATCTATGGCATCGGATCCGCCAACCTGTTTTTCCTGCCCATGGCGGGCAAGTTGAAGGGCATCATCCACGGACAGACAACGGCCCGGGAAATGGTGGTGGAGGGTGTTGTGTCAATTGCCCAGGGCGAGAACCCGCGCAATATCGAAACAAAGCTCAAAGGCTATCTGGTGTAGGGCAGGCGGGACATGGGACGCAAAAAGCGCCACGAGGATCATATCAACCACGAGGCCTGGGCAATTCCGTACGGGGACCTTGTCACGCTTCTGCTGGCATTTTTCGTGGTGATGTACTCCATATCCTCGGTTAACGAAGGCAAATACCGCGTTCTGTCAGATTCCCTGGTGGCGGCGTTTCGCGGTACGCCGAAAACCACGCGTCCGAT
>JAABSN010000495.1 GCA_011390385.1 Thioalkalivibrio nitratireducens
TCGACGGAAATGTCCCACAGCTTGCGAAAGTTCAGTGTGCGGTAGACCACCACTCCGAGAAACAGCGCATAAGCAGACGCCACAACCGCAGCCTCCGTGGGCGTGAACACCCCGCCGAGTATGCCGCCCACAAGGATCACGGGCGTCAGCAGCGACAGGAACGCGCGTGCAAACGTGGTCCCGAGCATGCGCCACAGGAAGATGGTATCTCGCCCGTAGCCGCGGACATGGGCGTAATAGGTCACCATGGCCATCAAGGCCGCTGCCATCATCAGGCCCGGGATCAACCCCGCCGCGAACAACTGGCCGATGGAGGCTTGCGAGCTGACCCCGTACACCACCAGCGGCAGCGATGGCGGGATCAGCGGCCCGATGGTCGATGAGGCTGCAGTCAGCCCCACGGCGAAGTCGTTGTCGTACCCCGCCTCGCGCATCGCCTTGACCTCGATCGTGCCGAGTCCGCCGGCATCAGCCACGGCGGCTCCGGACATACCCGCGAACAGCACAGATGCGCCCACGTTCACATGGCCGAGCCCCCCGCGCATCCATCCGACCGCGGCCTTGGCGAAATCAAAGATGCGGTCGGTGATGCCCGCGTGGTTCATCAGGTTGCCCGCGAGAATGAAGAACGGCACCGCAAGCAGCGTGAAGCTGTCGATCCCGCCGATGGTGCGATGGAGCACCACGACCATTGGCAGTGGGCTTTCAAGCAGAATAAAGGCCAGCGACGCGCCGATCAGCGCGAAGGCGACCGGGAACCCGATGACGAGCAGCACGACCAGCGTGCCGAACAGGATGACCATGATATGTCCTCAGATCCGTGGTGCCGTGCCGGTATCGGTACTGATATCGGCCTTGCCATCCCGCCAGTGCCGCCACGCGACAAGCATCGAGTAGACCGTCATCAGCGCGAGAAACATTGTGACGGGGCCGTAAAGCCACGCCTTGGACACGTCGATTGACGTCAGCTTCTGTCGCGTGGTCACGGTAAGCGTGTAGCCCATGACGACCAGCGCACCGGACAGGCCGATTTTCAGAATGTCGATCACCGTCACCAGCACCCGCCCCACCGATGCGGGCAGATAGGCAAAGACGACCTCGATGGCGATGTGGGTATTGCGGCGCATGGCGATAGCGCAGCCGAGGAACGTGACCGCCACGAGCAGCGCGCGGGCGACCTCCTCGGACCAGCCGATGGAGTTGCCAAGGACATAGCGCGCGACGACCTGTGCGAAGACGATCCCGGCAAGCGCCCAGAAGCCCGCGACGACCAGCAGCCAATCGATGCTGTGCCACGGGTCGTGCCGCGGCGTTTCAGGCTGTTCAGTCACCAATCACCTCCCCCGATGAACCCACGGCGCACCCAAACGAGGGCGCGCCGCGCCATGCGTCAGCGCAGGGCCTGCAGCCGTTCGTAGGTTTCCGCGTCCCAGCTTGCTTCCGCTGCCAGCAGCGGGGTGACAGCCTCCTGGAAAGGGGCGGTGTCGATCTCGGTCACGGTGATGCCTTCGTTGCGGAACCATTCCACAAGATCGAGTTCGGACTGCCGGATCTCGTCCGACGCGCGCAGGGCGCCCTCGACCACCAGTTCGGTCAGGATGGCGTAGTCCTCGTCGGACATCATCTCGCGGGTGTGATCAGCCACGATGGTCAGCAGCGCATCGGTGATGTGCCCGGTCAGTGTGATGTGGCTCTGGACCTCGTGGAACCGCTGGGCCTGGATTGTCGGCAGCGGGTTTTCCTGCGCGTCGACGACGCCTTGTTGCAGGCCAAGATAGACTTCGCTGAAGGCCATGGGTGTCGGGTTCGCGCCGACAGCGCGCGGGAACATCGTGTAGAGCGACGCGTTCGGAACGCGCACCTGCATGCCCTCCATATCCTCTGGCACGTTGATCGGCGTATTCGACGTCATGTGCCGCTGACCGTAATAGACGAGCGCCAACACGTCATCACCGGTCGCATCGCGGTAACCTTGGGCCAAATCCTCGAAGAGCTCGGAGTCGCGATACCGTTCCCAGTGGACATAGTCGGTGAAGACGAAGGGCGCGCTGCCAAGTGCCATCGGGCCATACCGCGTGCCCGCGAAGAATTGCCCGTCATACATCATATCGATGGTGCCAAGGTCGAGCCCCTCGGCCAACTCCACCTGCGAACCGAGCGTGGAGGCCGGATGCACGACGATTTCATAACGGCCATCGGTGCGTTCGGCGAATTCTTCGGCCACCCATTCAGCCCAGACATGGTATGGTTCTTGGGTCTCGTAGACATGCGCCCAGCTGATCTGGGTCTGTGCGTGAAGCGCGCCTGCCGCGAAAACTGTGGCTCCAGTGCAGGCAATGGCAAAGCTTCTTTTCATGCTGATACCGGTCATCCGTGACTCCTCCCGTTGATCGACCTGAGCCACAATTTCTCGCAGGTTCATTCCAGCGGGCAGTCCAGACCGTACTCCGTGGCGTAGGTATACCAAGAGCTATTCGCCTACTTGGGAGATGTATCCATTCTCGACAAACTATTATCCGTATTGAATATTTTGACCCCTATGCGAGCTATGGCGGGGCAGACGACCAACAGTGCAATTTTCTCATGAGCCCTAAGCATCAAAAGGAACGGCTTGTCCGACATCCCGACATTACTGAATTT
>JAABSN010000496.1 GCA_011390385.1 Thioalkalivibrio nitratireducens
CGGCGCAATTCGCTGCGCTCATTGACACCCTACGCGGCGCCCACCGCAGCCCGTAGGGTGCCGTGAGGCGAAGCCGAACCGCACCGATACCACGCCGGCCCAGGCCCCCGGGCCTCGAACGGCGCAATTCGCTGCGCTCATTGGCACCCTACGTGTCGTGGATTGTAGCGTGGTCGGGAGGGGACGAACGCGATGGTCATGCCGATCCGGCGCGGGATTTTTGCCCGCCCGCCAGCATCTCGTCGATGGCCCGGTTCGCGAGCTGGTCGGCGCGTTCGTTCTCGGGGTGTCCGGTGTGGCCGCGTACCCAGAACCAGTCGACCTCGTGCCTCTGGGTCTGTGCATCCAGCAACTCCCAGAGATCCTGGTTCTTGACCGGCTGGCCGCTGGACGCACGCCAGCCGCGGCGCTTCCAGCCTTGCAGCCAGGACGTGATCCCCTGTTTCACATACTGCGAATCGGTGAGCAGTTCCACCTGGCATGGGCGTTTCAGCGCCTCCAGCGCCCGGATCGCGGCGGTGAGCTCCATGCGGTTGTTCGTTGTTTCCGGTTCGCCACCGTACAACTCGCGCTCCCGGTCCCCGAAGCGCAGCACTGCACCCCAGCCCCCGGGTCCGGGATTTCCGCGGCAGGCGCCGTCGGTGAAGACGTAGACCCTGTCTCCTGTTACGCCCATTGCGAGGTCCCTCCAGCGCGAACCGTGAGCCGGGACCAGCGCATGCGCAGCGTGTCCGGTGAGAGCGGGATGGTGTCGCGGCGGCGGGCAACGGTCAAGATGCAGTTGCCCAGCAGGGGCAGCCAGGGCGCCAGCCGCGCATCGAACGGCACCAGGCGCCTTGGCCATGCGCCGGCCAGGCGCGTGGGGAGCAGACTCAGGGAGGCCTGGTGCCGCACTTCGAGTCCGGCTTCGCCGATCCAGCGGCGGTAAAGGTGCCGGCGAAAGCCGATCGGCAGCCGGTCGCCGAGGCGCTTGCGGGCTGACGCCAGGCAGACGTTGGTTTCGAGCAGGAACAGATGTCCCTCGGGCTTCAGCACCCGCGCCGCCTCAGCGATCACGGCCGAAGGTTCGGCGTCGAGCGCGTCGATATGCGCCACGAGCACGCAGGAAAACGAATCCGATGCCAGCGGCAGACGGTCGGCTTCGGTCTGCAGGCGGGATTCCCCGGGACCCGCCCGGAGCACCCAGGCTCCGCGGGTCCTGTCGGCTGCCACCACGCTTACCGGGGCCAGTTCCAGGAACGTGGTGTCGAATCGGAACGGGCAGCGGGCCGCCATTTCCCGGTGCAGACGCTCGAGCGCATGGATCCCCTTGGGGGAGGCATACCAGGCACGCAGGCAGTCGCCCCGAAAAGCTTGGTGAAATCCCTGATGTGGACTATGCTTCATGTCCATGATTATCCGACTTCTTCCGTTAGCGTTGGTGCTGCTGGTCATCGCCTTCTTCGGCACGGGCTGCAGCCTTCATGATTCCGCCAGAGCGATGTCCGGAGAGACCACGGATGACACGCCGGCGGCGCGGGAACTGGCCCTCGATGCCAGCCGTGCTCTCAGGCGCCCTGATCTGAAGCCGGAGGACGCTCCCGACATCTGGACCCGGGCATGGCTGGGGTTCAGCATGACCGAGGCGCTCGATCATCCGCGGGTCGCCGTTTACATCGAGCATTACCGCCGCAATCCCAACATCATCACAGTATCCTCCAAACGCGCCAAGCCCTTCGCTCATTTCATCCTGACCGAAATCGAGCGCCGCGGTCTTCCCGGTGAACTGCTGTTGCTCCCGATCGTGGAAAGCGGTTATGCGGCGGAAGCCACTTCCCGTGCGCAGGCGGCGGGGATCTGGCAGTTCATTCCCAGCACCGGGGCATCGTTCGGCCTGATTCAGGACGATTGGTACGACGGCCGGCGCGATATCTACCAGTCCACCACGGCCGCGCTGGATTATCTCGAGAGCCTGTACGCCCGTTTCGGTGACTGGTATCTCGCGCTGGCCGCCTACAATTATGGGCAGGGTAATTTGGCACGCGCCATTGCCGCAAATGAGGCGGCCGGGAAGCCGACCGATTACTGGAGCCTGCGGCTGCCCAATGAAGCGATGGCCTATGTGCCGCGGCTCCTCGCGCTGCGGGCGCTGATCGATCAGCCGGCGCGCTATGGGTTCACGCTCCCGATCATCGCGAACCGCCCCTACGTCGAGCCGGTTCAGCTCGGGCGCCAGGCGGACCTCGAGTACGTTGCCGAACTGGCCCGGGTCGAGGCGCGGGAGATCCTGCAGCTCAATCCCGGGTACCGTGGGGCGGTCACGCACCCGTATGCGGCACAGCATCTGTTGCTGCCGGCGCCGGCAGCCCAGCGGCTTCAGGTCGCGCTGCGCCAGCACGGGCCGGAACATCCGCTGCTGCGCAGTTCGGAGTACCGGGTCCGCGCCGGCGACAATCTCGGTCAGATCGCCCGGCGCTACGGGGTATCGGTCGCCGACCTGCGCGGTGTCAACCGCCTGAACGGCGACCTGATCCGGGTCGGACAGCGCTTGCGCATCCCCGTTTCCGGCGAGGCCGTGTCCGGCAACGGGGCTGTGGCCCAGGCGCCCGCCCGTCAGCACACGGTGCGCGCGGGCGACAGTCTGTGGAGC
>JAABSN010000497.1 GCA_011390385.1 Thioalkalivibrio nitratireducens
GGTCGCGGCGGTGGCAGTGGCGCCCGGCAAAAGAGAGTCTCTATGGACCTGTCGTGTCTTCGTGCCGCTCCAGGTGCTCGTTTGAGCTACCTTCTGTTCGAAAGCGACCGGGCTTTTCCAGTCCAATGCCGTGTGCCGTCGACGCGGATTTTGGCCGCCGTCGCCGTGCCGGTCAGCACCGAATGCGGCTCGGCCTTCTTTGCCGATCTGGTCGTCCACAAGGAGGTGCGGGAAACCTATCTCAACACCGCCGCCGCGGCCGATCTGCGCGGTCGGGTGGCGGACGAGGTCAGCTTTGGTGGCATCACCTTTCGCCGCCGCCTCGGCGATCGCCTCGGCATCCAGCATGTCGTTCTTCTGCGACGCGCCCGCCGACACCTCCGAGACGGTGAACATGCTCGGCCTGCCGCTCTACGCCCGGAAGATCCCCGACCGGCATCGCGACGAATGGGTGCGGCTCGAGATCGAGAGCAACCTGCTCCCTTTCTGCACCCGCCCTCAGGTCTTGCGCTCGGCGCGGCGGACCTGACGGGTCAGAGCGTGACGCCATATCGAGCCTGCAGATCACCAAGATGCCGGACCAGCCAATCGGCCGGTTCGGTTTCGTGCCAGAACTGCCAAAGCTCGGGATAGCTCATCGCCTTGAACGCCGGTGACGATCCGGCCACGCGCGCCCTGAACTCCTGGATCTCGTCGCGGTGGCCGGCGAACTCGGGACCGGCGTCCGGATTTGCGGGCTCCCAGTAAAGATAGAGAAGGGTCACGGGACGGCCGGCAAATGTGCGAGACAGGCCGAACGCGTGCTTGATGAGCTGTGCAGCGTCGAGCCAGGTGTAATGGTCCGGGCGATCCCGGAGGCGCAGCATCTCGCGAAAGTATCCCTGATCGCGCCGCGTGTCCCTGATCTGCTCCTCGTAGGCGTGCGAGAATTCGGCCCGGTGGGCCGACAGGTGTTCGGTCAGCTTGGACTCGATCCCGACCACGCCGCCGGGGCCCGAAAGCACGACGTCTAGGTTGGGAGCCCGGCCGCCGCGGAGTCCGGTGGGGCATTTCCGTTCGAAGCGAAGATCGTCGAAACCGGCACCCATCGGCATGGCGAGGTCGGCGATCCGGCTCCGAAACGGCGCGAAGCAGTTGACCGCCAGCCCTGATGAAGAATGGGCCGCCCGGAACTTGGTCTCCAGCTCGTTGCCGTCGCCCGAGGACAGGTCTGCTTCAAAATCCTTCAGCGTGACCTGCGGAAGCAGGGTGTCGCGAAAATCTGCAGCATATCCCTTCTGGTCGAGGGGCGTGTCCGGGTGCTGGCGCATGAACGCCTCTGACAGCGCCTGAACGGCTCGGATCCTCGTCGGGCGTTCTGAAATCGATTCCTGTTTCATGGGAGCAGTATAGCCATGACCAGCGCGTTCGCAGCCGCCCTCGACGCGCTCTTCGCGGACCCGCGTCTTGCATGCTACGTCGTCTACACTACCGAGGGCGGCTCCCCGGTGTTGGTGCGCGCCACGTTGCGGCGGGCGGACAACGTCATCAGCTTCGACGAGGAGTGCATCTGGTCGCAAACCAGCCGGCTGGACCTGCGCCTCGCCGAGGTGACGAACCCACGCCCCGGCGACCGCAGCGAGATCGACGGCGGCGCCTTCCTCATCCGGAGAGAGCCCGTTCGCGACCGCGAATGGCTGGTCTGGACCGGCGATCCGATGCCGGCATCTTAACTGGTCTCATCTCTCGGGATACAAAACCTGCTTCAGGCCCGCTTGATCAGGCGTATCAGGAAAAGCACGATGACCGCGCCGACGGTGGCGTGGATGATGGCACCGGCAATCCCGCTGCCGATGCTCAGACCCAGTCTCGGCAGCACAAGACCAGCCACAAATGCGCCGACGATCCCGATCACGATATTGCCCAGCAGGCCGTAGCCGTAGCCCTTGACGATCAGGCCCGCAAGCCAACCGGCCACGGCACCAACGAGAATAATGACAAGCAGACTTTCGAGAGCCATCTTGGGTCCTCCCCATTGTGTGTCAGTTCGTCCGAAATCTTCGGACGTCTGTCGATACAGGAGCGCCGCATGATGCGGAATCGAACCTGTGAACTCCTTCATGTATCTCATGTTACCGGACACCTGGATAGAAAATTCCCTGGAATTCTGACCAGTGGTCTTGCGGCTTCGATGGAAATACCGATGAAACTGAAGCTCGACATCAATCCTGACATCGTGGCCATGATGGCGGCAAAGTGCCGGCAAGCGCGCGCGGTGACGGCCGCCATGCGCGAGGCCGGAACCGGACTGGAGACGGCCTCGCGCGGAATGATCGCTGGCGCAGGTTTCGGCAATCGGCTCGCGAACCCGATCCGCCTCGCCACTTTCCCGGAAGCGGGCGAGAGCCTGAACGCTGAGGCGCTGCTCTGGCCGAAGGCCCCGGTCATCGTCGGCGCTCAGGACACCGGCCCTCTGATCCGCTCGAAGGACGGGTTCTGGCCGGCGATCCCGCTTCCCGCCGCCGGGCAAGCCCCTGCGCGGCGGCCGGATCACGCCCGGAGAGTGGGGAGAGCGACGCGGGCTGCGCCTGCGCCTGTCTATCGCGGCACGGGCCCGAACCCGCTGGTGGCGGAGGGACGGCTGAATA
>JAABSN010000498.1 GCA_011390385.1 Thioalkalivibrio nitratireducens
GTCGCCGCCCCAGCGGCACGACCAGACCAGCTTCTCGACTTCCTCCTCGATGCTGGAGGTCACCGCCGAGTTGCCGATATTGGTGTTGATCTTCACCCGGAAATTGCGACCGATGATCATCGGTTCCAGCTCCGGGTGGTTGATGTTCGCGGGAATGATCGCGCGACCGGCGGCTACTTCGTCGCGGACGAACTCGGGGGTGATCGTCTCGGGAATGCGGGCACCGAACGGCTCGCCGGCGTGCTGGCGCAACAGTTTCGCGTAGCGGGGATCGGCGCGCATTTGCTGCAGGCGGTTGTTCTCGCGGATTGCGACGAATTCCATTTCCGGGGTCACGATGCCGCGGCGCGCGTAGTGCATCTGGCTGACGTTGGCACCCGCCCGGGCGCGACGCGGCGCTCGGATATGCGCGAAGCGCAGGCTGGCCAGCGCCGGGTCTTCTGCGCGGGTGCGGCCGAAGGCCGAGCTGGGGCCGTCCAGCCACTCGGTATCACCGCGCTCGTCGATCCAGGCGCTACGCAGATCGGCCAACCCCTGCAACAGGTCGATCCGCGCCTGCGGGTCCGTGTACGGCCCGGAAGTGTCGTAGACCGTGATCGGCGGGTTTTCCTCCGCACCCATCGACGCCTGGGTCGGGTCCTGCGACACCTCGCGCATCGGCACCCGGATGTCGGACCGGCTACCCTCGATGAAGATTTTCCGCGAATTCGGGAACGGGCGGGTCACGGCCTCGGACACGCTGGCCGTTCTGCGGATGAAGTCTTCGGGAATGGCGCTCATGGTGTTTCCTCGGGTGAGGGCGGAACGAGGAAACAGGGACGGCATCTGCAGGCCGCGGCAAGCTTCCCTCCGCCGGTGCAAACCGGATCAGGTTCAAGGGGACTCTCTCAGCCGGCGCATTGCCAGCACCCCCAGCTCGTTGCATATCAAGCGCGAAGCTATAGGAGCCCCGGCTGCATTGCAAGAATCCGGTAATAACGCGCGCCCCAGGTGTGATCGGGAAGCCCGGCGTATTGTCCCCCGGTCATCGCCGATGAATCCCTTACTCGCCGCGAACTCCGTACTGCTCGCGATAGGCACGCAGCTTTGCAAGATGTTCCGAATCCCGCCCCTCGGCTTCGAGCATCGCG
Organism: Thioalkalivibrio nitratireducens; assembly: GCA_011390385.1. The sequence continues at coordinate 1,131 of JAABSN010000498.1, forward strand.
ATCAGATCAGTGAGACGCGCCACTCGAATCACCTGCAGCCCGAATTCGCTCTCGACCTCCTGGATCGCGGAACGATCGCCACGGCCACGCTCCTCACGGTCCAGGGCGATCGCTACCGCGACCGGCATGGCACCCGCGGCGCGAATGATCTCAACCGATTCGCGAATCGCAGTGCCGGCGGTGATCACGTCGTCGACGATCAGTACCCGTCCCTGCAACGGTGCGCCGACAATGTTCCCACCCTCACCGTGATCCTTGGCCTCCTTGCGATTGAAGGCCCAGGGCAGATCACGACCATGGTGCACGTTCAGCGCAATCGCCACCGCCGCTGCAAGCGGAATCCCCTTGTAGGCCGGTCCGAAAATCAGGTCGAATTCGAGCCCACTGGCCACGATCGCATCGGCATAGAACCGCCCCAACCGTTCTAGATCCGAGCCGCGGTTGAACAGGCCGGCGTTGAAGAAGTAGGGGCTCACCCGTCCCGACTTCAGGGTGAACTCGCCGAAGCGAAGCACCTCGCGGTGCAGACAGTAGCCGAGAAACTCTTTTGCCGACATGCTCATGACCTCCGCAAAAGCCCGGATTCTGGCACAAGCGCGGACGCGGTGGGGGTCGGACGGGCAATGGGAGGAAAGAAACCCGCCTCGTCGTGGATGTGAAAAAAAACGGGGCGCCCGGTAGACGCCCCCAATTGTGGCAACCCGTGCCAAGCCTCGACGATCAGGTGATCACGGAGCCGATACCGGAACCCCGTTGACCTGAGCGGCCGTCATGACGGTGACCGAATCTTCTTCGGTGGATTTCACCGGAAGGCCGTTACCCACCGCGATCCAGGTGCTCGACTCGCTTTCACTGACTGTGGCCGGGATGGGAATCTGCACGCCCCCGATATCCATCGTGCCTTCATCGGTGGTGACGGTCTCGATTTCGTCAAAGCGACACGCCGTGAACGTGCCGGCAGGCACGGCGACCGTCTCGAGACCAACGAAAGTCGTCTCCGATTCCACTGTCTGACCCGTCGCCAGGATACCTGTCAGCGGATTGTTGACCGTGACCGTTTGTCGATACGACTGGCTATAGGACTGGCCAGCCGCGAGATCGAAGCGGCGCAAGAATGCCGGATCGTTCACGGTCGTCACGATGATTCCCGCAGCCTCCGGGGGAGCGGTCGGCTCGCTGACGTTACCAAAAATCAAGGTACGCTGTCCGTCGACCCCGACGAAGGATTCGAAGTCCGTGGCCGCTTCGGGTGATGCGGAATTTCCGAACAGGCGAATCGCTGATTGACCATTGAAGGTCGCGGATCCATCCACCGTGGTGGTGGATTCATTGCTGGTCTCGCCGCCGTCGCCAGTCGTCAACAGGCTGATGGTCCAGACTGTCCCTGACGCAAATAGGTCGGCGTTGAAACAGCTGCCAGCCGTTCCATCACTCGGTTCGGGGCCGGGCTCAGGGCCGGGCTCAGGGCCGGGTTCGGGACCGGGCTCAG
>JAABSN010000499.1 GCA_011390385.1 Thioalkalivibrio nitratireducens
AAGGATATATCGGACCCGGACGTCATACAGGATTTTGCGCGTCACGTGACAAGCCAGAACCGGCTGGATTACCTGCTTGTGCTCACAGTTGCCGATATCAACGGCACCAACCCCACGCTGTGGAACGCCTGGCGCGCCAGCCTTCTGCGTCAACTCTACGCCGAGACACGGCGAGCCCTGCGTCGCGGCCTGGAAAACCCGGTCGACAAGCAGGACTGGATCAACGAAACACGGCAGGCCGCGATCGACATTCTCGAATACCGGGGATTCACGGTAGAAGAGCTCGATGCACTCTGGCGCGAGCGGGGCGAGGATTATTTCCTGCGTGAACGGGCCGAGGACATCGCCTGGCATACGGAAGCCATTGCCGGACACCACGACCGGCACCAGCCACTGGTCCTGGTGCGCAACAGCCTGGAATCCAACGTTGCCAACACCACCCAGATTTTCATCTATGCCCGTAACGACAACCGCTCCTTCCCGCGGGTATGCGCCGAGCTTGAGCAACTCGAGCTCAGCGTGCATGACGCGCGGGTCTACAACGCCAATGATGGCATGAGCCTCGATACGTTCTTTGTACTGGACTCCGATGGCACACCGCTGGAAGAGCAGGGAGAGCGGCAGGAGCACATCGCGGAACACCTCACGCATGCCCTCTCCGACGAAGCCCGTGGTTCGGGTATTGTGCAACGCCGGACACCCCGGCAGGTGCGCTCCTTCAGCCTGCCCACGGAAACCCTCATGACCACCGACCCGAACAAGGGCGTCACCGTGCTCGAGGTCAGATCGCCCGACCGACCCGGTCTGCTGGCGCGAATTGGCGAGGTTTTCGTGCGCTTCAACGTGGTGCTGCAGGCTGCCAAGATCCAGACACTCGGCGAGCGCGTCGAGGACGTATTTTTCATTACTGACAGCGCCCACAGACCACTGGAAGACCGCGAGCTGTGCGAAGCGATACAGGCGGCGATACGCCGCGAACTGGATGGACAGAAACCTGCATGAACAGAGACCTCGATCTACTGCACCCCTACCCTTTTGAGCGCCTCGCGGCGCTCATTGCCGACATCAAGCCGCCCGAGGCGCTCGAACCCATTGCCCTCACCATCGGCGAGCCCCGTCACGAAGCCCCCGCCGCGGTGATAGAGGCATTGCACAACAGCCTGCATCTGCTCGACCGCTATCCCGCCACCCGCGGCAGCGTGGATCTCCGGGACGCTATCGCCGACTGGCTGCAGCGACGCTACGGCATTGCCCGTCCGGACCCCGGCCGTCAGGTGCTGCCGGTGAGCGGCACCCGGGAGGCGCTGTTCGCGATTGCCCAGACCTGTGTTTCACGGGCGCCGGGCGCCCTGGTGCTAAGCCCGAATCCGTTTTACCAGATCTATGAAGGGGCGACCCTGCTCGCCGGCGCCGATCCAGTCTTCATGAACTGCGATGCCAGCAACGCATTCCTGCCGGACCCTGACAGTATCGATGCCGAGACCTGGAAGCACTGCCAGCTCCTATACCTGTGCACGCCGGGGAATCCGAGTGGCGCCGTGATGTCCAGCTCGCTGCTGTGCCGGTTCATCGACAAGGCGCTGGAGCACAACGTGGTGCTGGTCAGCGACGAATGCTATTCGGAGATCTACGGCGATGAGGACGCGCCACCGGCAGGCCTGCTGCAGGCCTGCGTGGAGGCGGGAAATCCGGCATTCCGCAACTGCCTCAGTTTTCACAGCCTGTCCAAGCGCTCCAACCTGCCCGGACTGCGCTCCGGTTTTGTCGCCGGCGACGCGGAGATCCTCGATGCGTTCACGCGCTACCGCAACTACCACGGCTGTGCCATGCCGCTGCATCACCAGGCCGCCAGCGCGGTGGCCTGGCGGGACGAGGCCCACGTTATCGCCAACCGTGAGCTCTACCGGGAAAAGTTTGCGAGCGTTGCGTCGATACTTGCGCCGGCATTACCTTTGCAGGTGCCCGAGGCCGGTTTTTATCTGTGGCCGCAAACGCCGATACCCGATACCGATTTCACACAGCGGCTATACGCCGAGGAAAACGTTCTCGTACTGCCCGGACGCTTTCTCGCGCGGGATTCCGGCGGCCTTAACCCGGGCAGCAATCATGTGCGCATGGCGCTGGTGGCCACGCTCGCAGACTGTGAAGAGGCCGCGAGGCGTATTGTGCGCTTCCTCGAGCGGTTCTGATGCTGCCCAAGGCCGAGCGCGTTGCCTTTATCGATGCACGACTGCAATCGCTGTACCCGGAACCGCCGGTTCCCCTCGACCACAGCGATCCCTACACGCTGCTGATTGCTGTTCTGCTCAGCGCCCAGTGCACGGATGAGCGGGTCAACAAAGTCACGCCGGCACTGTTTGCGGCGGCGAGCAACCCCGTCGACATGATTGCGCTGGGTACCGGGCACATCCGCGGCATTATCCGCCCCTGCGGGCTCTCACCCCAGAAGGCGCGCGCCATCACCGGTCTCAGCCATATCCTGCTGGACGAGCACGGTGGTGAGGTGCCGCAGGACATCGACGCCCTGGAGCGTCTGCCCGGCGTCGGCCACAAGACCGCCAGTGTGGTAATGGCCCAGTCCTTCGGGGTGCCAGCCTTCCCGGTGGATACGCATATA
>JAABSN010000500.1 GCA_011390385.1 Thioalkalivibrio nitratireducens
GCTGCTCGTGTTCTCGGCCTCGACATAGCGATCGACATGACCATCGGAGTCGCACGTGAGGTCCTGCAGCACCGCGCGCCGGACAGGAGCCTCTTCCAGACGGTGCAGCGGCAGCACCGGGAAGATCTGGTCGATCGCCCAGGCGTCCGGGATCGACTGGAACACCGAGAAATTGCAGAAGTACTTGTCCGCGAGCTTGTCCACGAGTTCCGAGCGGATCTCCATCGGCAGGCTGCTGGCGGAACGCGCGAGCAGCCGCTGGCAGATCACGAAATAGAGTTCCTCCGCCCGGGCACGATCCGCCAGGGAGAGCAGACCCTGGGCGAACCGTGCCTGGGCTTCGGCAAAGCCGTAGACCGCATCGTGGTAGATTTCCGAGGCTGGCCGCTGGTCGCCTTCGAGCAGCGCGCGCATGCCGGCAAGCACCGAGGGTTCGCCGGGTTCCGCGGGCGCGGGCTCGGAAACGCCGGGCGCCGCTTCGCTGTCGATCACGTTGGTGATCAGCACCGCATGGTGCGCGGTCATTGCCCGTCCGGACTCGGTAAAGATTTCCGGCATCGCGCGGTGCTGGTCACGGCAGATCTGCGCCAGAGGCCGCAGGATATTCAGCGCGTACTCCTCCACCGAGTAGTTCATCGAACAATCGTTGCGCGACCGCGAACCCTCGTAGTCGACACCAAGGCCCCCGCCGACATCGACCACCTGCAGATTCGCGCCGGCATCGTTCAGCGCGGCGAAGTAATGCGCGGCCTCGCCCATACCCATCTGAATATCGCGAATGTTCGCAATCTGCGAGCCCATGTGAAAATGCAGCAACTGCAGAACATCGAGCCACTCGAGTTCGCGCAGCCGTTCCAGCAGGTGCAGTACATCGGCCGCCGACAGACCGAACTTGGCCTTTTCTCCCCCCGTGTTCTGCCATTTGCCCTTGCCGATCGAGGCAAGCCGGACGCGAAGGCCGAGCAGCGGCTGGATATCCATCTCCCGGGATTGGCGAATCACCTCCTCCAGCTCGGAGGGCTTTTCCACCACGATGTACACACGGTGCCCGAGACGGCGCCCGATCAGGGCGAGGCGCACGTATTCGCGGTCCTTGTAGCCGTTGCAGATGATCACCGAGCCCGCCGGCGCCAGCGCCAGCACCGCCATGAGTTCCGGCTTGGAACCTGCCTCGAGACCGACGCGCGCGCCGGGTTCACCAAGGATGCGCTGGATCACCGAGCGCTGCTGGTTGACCTTGATCGGGTAGATCGCGGTATAGCTGCCCGAGTAGTCGAGTTCCGCGGCGGCTTCGGCAAAGGCATCGGCCAGACGTTGCACGCGCGCGCCGAGTATGTCCTGAAACCGCACCAGCACCGGTGGGCCGATATGCTCCTGGCGCAACCGCTGGGCGAGTTCGAACAGATCGACCCCCGGATGTTCGGGCCAGTCCGGTCGGCGCATCGCCACGTGCCCGGCATCGTTGATGTGGAAGAAGCCGCCGTTCCAGTGTTCGACACTGTAGGCTCGGCGCGCGTGGTCCAGGCTCCAGTCGACTGTGGTCATCGCATTACCGCTCTCGGTCCGGGCGGCAAACCGGGGGTTCGCCTGTGATCGGTGCGGCTGCACCTGATGATCGCTATCATACCGCCCACCGCACACGGCTTGGAGCCCGATGATCATGACGCTCGACGAAAACTGGTTCAGCGAACCGCACATGGACATGGCCTTTTCCCTGCGCATCAAGGGCAAGCTGCACGAGGAACAGACGCCGTTCCAGAAGATCGAGATCTACGACACCGTGGGTTTCGGCAAGCTGATGGTGATCGACGGCTGCGTAATGCTCACCGACCGCGACAACTTCATCTACCACGAGATGATGTCGCACCCGGTCCTGTTCGCGCACCCGAACCCGCAAAACGTGCTGATCATCGGTGGCGGCGACTGCGGCACGCTGCGCGAGGTGCTGAAACACGAATGCGTGCGGCAGGCGACTCAGGTGGATATCGATGAGCGCGTGACCCGGCTGTCCGAACAGTACTTCCCGCAGCTATGCGAATCCAATGGCGATCCGCGCGCGCGACTGCTGTTCGACGACGGCATTGCACACGTGAAGAACGCGGAGCCCGGCTCCATCGACGTGATCATCATCGACTCGACGGATCCGGTGGGTCCGGCCGAAGGTCTGTTCTCCACTGCTTTCTACCAGGATTGTCTGCGCGCACTGGGCCGCGACGGGTTGCTGGTGCAGCAGAGCGAGTCGCCGTTGCTGCATACCGACAGCATCATTCGCCCGATGCATGACAGCCTTCGCCAGGCGGGTTTCCTTGATGTGCTGACCCTGCACTTCCCGCAGGCGAGTTACCCCTCGGGGTGGTGGACCGCGAGCATCGCGGCGAAGGACGCTACGGTGAATTTCCATCGCGAAGAGGCCGCCGAGGAGCTGCCGTTCCATACCGACTATTACAACGCAGCGATCCAGCGGGCGGCGGCAGCGACCCCCGAGTTCTTCCGGCGCAAGCTGTTCGTCTGATCGCGGCTCTGGCGCTGCCCGGTCGCGACTTTCACGCTAACTGTCATGGCCATGCCTGCCACCCCGAAACATGAAAGATGGAGGCGTAGGGTGCCAATGAGCGCA
>JAABSN010000005.1 GCA_011390385.1 Thioalkalivibrio nitratireducens
CGGGGTTCGAGCGGCAAGCGAGGCACTTTGGTCTGGGCGCGCGCGTCGAATTCACCGATGCGGCGTTCAGCCAGATCGGCCTGGCGCCAGGCACCAGCGCCCCCGGCCGCACGACCCATTTGTTCGCCAGTTCACGGCTCGGTAACAGGGGGTCCGTGGCCGTCTCCTACGTCGATCGCTTCAACCGGGACGAGGAGGACAATGTGCGGTTCGCCCAGTCAACGGTGTCCTGGGGTCTCGGTCGACACGGTTCTCTGCGCGCCTCGGTACTCTATCCCCTGGAGGGCGGGAACGATCCGACGTTTGCGCTGGCTTACTCCCGGCCGCTCGGCCGCCGCCTCAGCCTGCAAAGCCAGGCCACTACGGGCGACGGCCGGACGACCGGCGAGCTCAGGCTGCAGAAGAATGCGCCTGCTGGACCCGGGAGCGGCTACGCGCTGACGGGGGCGGCGGGCGACCGCGAACGCCTGAACGGACGCTTCGTCCGGAACACCCGCCACGGCGTCTACACCGTGGAAGCGGAATCGGCGGATGGCGAGGCAGCGCTGCGGGCTGGCATGGCGGGGTCGCTGGTCTGGGTCGGCGGCCGGCCGATGATGGCGCGCGATCTCGGTGATGCCTTCGCGGTGGTGGATGTGCCGGGGCAGGCCGGCATCGATGTCTATCGAAGCAACCAGATTATCGGCCGGACCGGCTCCGACGGCCGGGCGATCGTTCACGGCCTGCTTCCCTACGACCAGAACTCGGTCCGTATCGACGTGACCCAGCTGCCGCTGGACGTGCAGCCCGGCACCACGGAATGGATGATCGTGCCCAGCCACGGGGGCGCGGTGCGAGTCCGTGCCGAGGCGGAACGCAGCTATGGCGCGGTGTTTCGGATCCTCGCTGAGGATGGTGAGCCGCTGCCTCCCGGGACGGTGATCACTCACGTCGACGCGAGGGAGCCGTTCCCGGTCGGCTACGACGGCTTGGCCTATGTGACGGGCCTGGAGGGCAATACGCAGTTGCGGGCGCGGTGGGACGGCAGCAGCTGCACTTTCGAGTTGGCGTCCCCAACCGGCGCCGATGGGCCGCTACCCGATCTGGGTGACGTGGTGTGCCGGCGTGAGGAGTCGCAATGAATATCCCGACGACCGATTGTTCCAGACTTTCCCGTGGCTGCCGCGCGCGCGCATGCATTTCCGGCGCCGTGTTGCTCGTCTTGCTCCCGTTCAACGCGTTGGCCTGCACGGTGAGCGCCACCGGGGCAAGCTTCGGGGTGTTCGATCCCCTGGAGAACGTCGCCGTGGATACCACGGGGACGATCACCGTGACCTGTTCACCAGCGGCCAGCTACAACATCGAATTGAGCGCGGGCCATGCCGGCACGTACTCGCCGCGCACAATGATCGGGCCCGGCGGCCGAACGCTGGACTACAACCTCTTCCGGGATGCGTCCCGGACCACCGTCTGGGGCGACGGCATCGGCGGCACGTCCACTGTCGGCGGGAGCGACAGCGGCAGCGGCACGTCGCATACCCTGTACGGAAGAATCCCTGCGGGTCAGAATCCGTACGTGGGCACCTACTCGGATTCGATCTCCGTCACGGTCACATTCTAGCCCGCCACGCGCACTGGGGAAGCGATGACCGAATCCGTCGTCGTGAGGAGCGATGCAGCGGTCGATTGGGGAAGTGCTGATTGCTGCGCTTGTCGTTGCGGGCGAAGCGCGGCACTCATGCGCTTCGCGGACCGGTGCTTTCCAACCTGTGAAAAACGTTTCCGGTACGTGTTCTACCGCACATACGGGGTAGAGCATACGTGGGATCCTCGAGGCAGGAAGCCATGCTCGACAGCGGAGGACGAAGCCGCGTGAAAGCCTCCCGCAAGTCCCATACTGACAACTCCGTTCCTGGTTTGCCCCAAAAGGCGCCAACCGGCATCGCCGGTTTCGACCTCATTACCGGGGGCGGCCTGCCGCGCGGACGTACCACGCTGCTGCTGGGCGGACCGGGCTCGGGCAAGACCGTCTTCGCGCTCGAATTCCTGGTGCACGGCGCGCGCGCGCCCGAGGAACCAGGGATTTTCGTCGCTTTCGAAGAGCACTCGAAGAGCATCCTCGCGAACGCGCACAGCTTCGGCTGGAGTCTCCCCGAGCTGCAGAGCGGAAAGCTCTCGTTCGTCGACGCGCAGCCGTCGCTCGATCTGGTCCATTCGGGTAGCTTCGATCTCGGCGGCATGCTGGCCGCGTTGCAGGCGATGGTGGAGGCGACCGGGGCACGGCGTATCGTATTCGACGCCCTGGACGTCGTTCTTGCACTGCTCGGCGACGCCGCCGCCAGGCGCACCGAGATGTATCGCCTGCACGACTGGCTGCTCGCGCACCAGCTGACCGCGGTCATCACCGCGAAGGCGGTCGGCGAGGAACTCTCCCATGTCGGCCAGGAGCCCTTCGGCTTCATGCAGTACATGGTGGACTGCGCGGTGGTCCTGAATCACAAGGTGGTGCTGGGCGTTTCGCAGCGCAACCTGCGGGTTCAGAAGTACCGCGGCACCAGCTTCGACGAAAACGAGTCGCCATTTGTCATCGGAAAAAGCGGATTCGAGGTCGCGGTCGCGTGCCCGCTGGTGGGCGGCACGCTGAAGGTCAGCGACGAGCGCGTCTCCAGTGGTGTGGAACGGCTCGATACGATGCTCGACGGCGGATATTTCCGCGGCGCAAGCGTGGTGATCAAGGGCTTTGCCGGCACGGCCAAGACCACGCTGTGCGGCGCCTTCGCGCAAGCCGCGTGCGAGCGCGGCGAGCGCACGCTGTTCGTCAGCTTCGACTCCGATGCCAACGAGGTCATCCGCGACCTTGCATCCGTTGGGATTCGGCTGGCGCGCTACGTGAAGAGCGGGCTCCTGCGTATGGCCTCCGCGCGCATCACTACCGGGAGCACCGAGATCTACCTTGCCCGCATCAAGGCGCTCGCGAACGAGCACAAGGCCCGCTGCCTGGTCATCGACCCGGTGTCGACCTGGCACCATTCAGGTAGCGAGCTGGGCGCGAGCAGCGTAGCAGGGCAGCTCATCAACTGGTCGAAGGCCGAGGGCATGACGCTACTGTGCAGCAGCCTGCTCGACGAGATGTCCAAACACGCCGAAGGCGGCATGTCGCGCCAGATCTCGCGGCTCGCCGATACCTGGATCTACCTGACCCACGTGGAGCAGGCGGGAGAGCGCAACCGTGGGCTGTCGGTCATCAAGTCGCGTGGCACTGCACACTCGAACCAGGTGCGCGAACTGATCCTCAGCGACGATGGCGTGACCCTTGCCGATACCTACAGCGCGGGTGGAGAAGTGCTGATGGGTACGATGCGCTGGCAGAAGGAAAGCGCCGAGCGCGCAGCCGCCGAGGTCGCCGAGGCTGGCGGAAAACTCAGGCGCGTGAAGATCGACGCCGAGGTGGCGGAGCTCGAGGGTCGGCTGAGGTCGCTGGGCGCGGAACTCGAGGCGAAAAAGGTCGAGAAGGCGCTGCTTGAGCGCACCACCGCCAAGCGCAAGGGCAACCTTTCGCGCAAGCGTACGCGCGTGGCAGAGTTGCGTGGCGCTGATGTCGCGGGAGCGAAAGACAAGGGTAGCCAGTGATGTCGGGGCGCGAGAAATTCAGCTTCCGGCTCTATGTGGCCGGTAACGCGTGGAACTCGGCGCAAGCGGTATCCAACCTCGGCGCGCTGTGCCGGGAGCATCTGGCGGGTCGTCATGAGATCGAGGTGGTGGACGTGTTCCGCGAGCCTCAGCGAGCACTTGCCGACGGCATCTTTCTGACCCCGACGCTGATCAAACTCGCCCCGCTCCCCGCGCCTGTGCAGGTCGTGGGATCCCTGAGCCAGAGGTTGCCGCTGATGCAGGCCCTGGGACTGCACAGCGTGCCGGAATGAAGCGGTCTCCCACAGAGGACGCGGAAGAGGAAATCTCCGCGCTGATCACCACGCTGCACGAGACCGGGCAGCGGCTGGAGCTCCTCACCGCGGGCGAGGTGGACTCGGTGAGCGACGCCGAGGGCAGGCCATTCCTGCTGCTAAGCGCCCAGGAGCGGCTGCGCCATATCGAGGCGATGAAGCAGGCCGCGGTGCTCAACGCGCTTCCAGCCCATATTGTTCTGCTCAATGCCCAGGGGGTCATTGTTTCCGTGAACGAAGCGTGGCGCCATTTCGGAGACGCCAATGCTGGACAGGCCCCTGGTTATGACGTTGGCGTCGACTACCTCGCGATCTGCGACCAGGCGCGCGGCGAGGATGCCGCCGAGGCGCACCAGGCGGCCGCAGGCATTCGCGCACTGCTCGCGGGCAGGACGAAGCGCTTCTCGCTCGAGTACCCCTGCCACTCCCCGACCGAGAAACGCTGGTTCCTGATGAGCGTGACTCCGCTCGTCGAGGAGGGCGCGAATGGCGCCGTCGTCATGCACATCGACGTCACGGAAAAAAGGCAGGCCGAGGAAAGCCTGCGCATGAGCGAGGCCCGCTTCCGCGAGATGGCCGAAAACATCCGCGATGTGTTCTTCCTGCGCGACAGCGCGGGCCGCATGTTGTATGTGAGCCCGGCCTATGCAGAGATCTGGGGCCGCAGTTGCGAGAGTCTGTACGCCGATCCGGACTCCTGGGGCCAGGCGATCCATCCCGAGGATCGCGCCGCGGCTCTGAAGGCAACGAGCGGTGGGCTGCTGGCGGGACAGTTCGAATTCGAATACCGAATCCTGCGCCCCGACGGCTCGATCCGCTGGATCGAGTCCCGCGGCTTCCCGGTGCTCGACGCCGCCGGCACAATCGCGCGTATCGCCGGGATCGCCACCGACATCACCGCGCGCAAACGGGCCGAGCACGGCATCCAGCGCCTGAGCCGGGTCAACGCGATGCTGAGCCAGATCAACAGCCTGATCGTGCGTGTACGCACCCGCGAAGACCTGTTCGAGGAAGCCTGCCGCATCGCCGTTGCAGCCGGCGGGTTCCGCGTGGCGTGGATCGGCCTGACCGATCTCACTTCGATGAAGCTCGTGCCGGCCGCGTCGGCGGGAACCGGCCAGACCCTCGCCAATGTCGAAGAGCGCATGCTGTTGCAGGACAGCGCTTCGAGCGGTTGCGGCCCATCCGCGATCGCGGTGCGCGAGCGCAAGGCGGTCCTGATCAACGACATTGCAAGCGATGCGCGAATCCTCGACAAGGATGCCCACCTCGAGCGGGGGCTGCGCTCTCTCATCAGCCTGCCGTTGATGATCGACGACGCGGCGGTCGGCGTGCTTTGTCTGTATGCGCCGGAAGCGGGTTTCTTCGACGAGGGGGAGACAAAGCTTCTGCACGAGTTGGCCGATGACATCGCTTTCGCCGTCGACCATATCGACAAGCAGGATCGGCTCGACTACCTGGCGTACTACGATGCGCTTACCGGGCTGGCGAACCGCAGCCTTTTCATCGAGCGCGTGGCGCAGTACATCAAAACCGCCGCAGCCGCCGGGCATTCGCTCGCCGTCTTTCTGGTGGATCTGGAGCGATTCAAGTATTTCAATGACAGCCTCGGCCGGCCTGCGGGCGACGCGTTGCTGCGACAAGTGGCGGAGTGGCTGACTCAAAGCATCGGCGACGCCAGTCTGCTCGCGCGGGTTGGCCCGGACCACTTTGCGGTGGTGCTGCCAGAAATCCGGAACGCCGGGGACATGGCGCGACTGCTGGAAAAGTTGCTGGCGGTTTTTCTGGACCAATCGTTCCACGTGGACGACGAAGCCTATCGCGTGGCCGCGAGAGCCGGTGTGGCGTTGTTCCCTCAGGATGGCGAGGAAGCCGACACCCTGTTCCTGAATGCCGAGGCTGCGCTGAAGAACGCAAAAGTGGGCGGTGACCGCTATCTTTTCTATTCGCAGAAGATGACCAAGGCCGTGGCCGGCAAGTTGATCCTGGAGAACCAGTTGCGCCAGGCGATCGACCGGCGCGAGTTTGTGTTGCACTACCAGCCCAAGGTGAGCTTCGCGAGCGGCAAGCTTGCGAGCGCCGAGGCGCTGATCCGCTGGAACGATCCGCGCACCGGGCTGGTGCCGCCGAACCGGTTCATTCCGGTACTGGAGGAAACGGGGCTCATCCACGAGGCGGGCCGCTGGGCGCTGCACCAGGCGATCGCGGATTACCTGCGTTGGCGGGACTCCGGGCTGCTTGCGGTGCGTGTCGCGGTGAATGTCTCGGCGCTGCAGCTGCGCGACCCCGGCTTCATAGGCGTGCTCGAGCAGGCACTCGCGGTCGACTCGCGCGCCGCTTCGGGCCTCGAGCTCGAGATCACCGAGAGTCTGATCATGGCGGACGTGAAGCACAGCATCGCAACACTGCAGGCAGTACGCGCCATGGGCGTGACGGTCGCGATCGACGATTTTGGCACCGGCTTCTCCTCGCTGAGTTACCTGGCGAAGCTGCCCGTGGATACGCTCAAGATCGATCGCTCGTTCGTGGTGGCGATGACGCACTCCTCGCAAGGACAGGCGCTGGTGACGACCATCATCACCCTGGCGCATTCGCTCAAGCTGAATGTGGTGGCGGAGGGCGTCGAGACTGAGGAACAGTCCCGGCTCTTGCGCCTGCTGGGTTGCGACGAGATGCAGGGCTACCTCTTCAGCAAGCCGCTGCCGGTCGAGATCTTCGAAGCGCGCTTCCTTGCGCCCAGCGGGTCGGCGGTCGAATAGTTTCGGACCGGGGCACCCGCTCACGCCGGCGGCACAGGCGCGAGCCCTGCCCGGTCGCTCACCTTCAATGCGTTGAATCCCTGGTGCCCGCGAGCGTGCTGATCGATGGCAACAACGGCGGATACAAACGCTGGACCGAGACCCATGTGTGCGTCGCAGACCCGTTGCGTGACCAGCATTCGGAACACACAAATGCCCGTGCGACGGGTTGCGACTTCATCCGCCACCCGCATACCCCAATTGCTGCCATGCTGCGAACACCATGATGGCCACGGCGTTGGAGAGATTCAGGCTGCGGCTGCCCGCGCACATCGGGATCCGCAGCAGGCGTTCCGGTGGCAGTCGGTCCAGCACCGCCTGCGGCAGGCCACGAGTTTCGGGGCCGAACAGGAAGCCGTCGCCGGGTGCGAAGGCCGGCGCATCGTGGCGGTGGCTGGCACGGGTTGTCAGCGCGAACAGGCGTTCGATCGCAGCCGATTCCAGACAGGCGTCGAGGCTGGCATACTCCATGATGTGCGCGAATTCGCGATAGTCGAGGCCGGCACGGCGCAGCCGCTGTTCGTCCATGCTGAAGCCCAGCGGATGAATCAGGTGCAGGTGGGCGCCGGTGTTGGCGGCGAGACGGATGATATTGCCGGTGTTCGGCGGAATCTCCGGTTCATAGAGGACGATATGCAACATGGCTGACAATCCCGTTGATCCGCGCCTGCAGATCCAGTTCTGCGGCATTCCGTTCAACACCCCGTTGGTGCTGCTTTCGGGCTGTGTCGGTTTCGGCGAGGAATATACCCGGGTTGCCGGGTTTTCGAACCGGGACGCGGGCGCGATCTGCCTGAAGGGGACGACCGGAGAGGCGCGACTGGGCAATCAGCCGCACCGGGTCTACGAGACGCCCGAGGGCATGCTGAATGCCATCGGCCTGCAGAATCCCGGTGTCGATCACGTGGTGGACCGTATCCTGCCCGCCCTGGATTTTTCCGAGACGCGTTTCATCGCGAATGTTTCCGGCTCGACGATCGAGGAATACGTGGCGGTGACCCGGCGCTTCGACGATTCGCCAATCGATGCCATCGAGATCAACATTTCCTGCCCCAACGTGAAGGAAGGCGGAGTTGCCTTCGGCAATGACCCGGACATGTCGGCGCGGGTCGTCGCGGCGTGCCGCGCGGTCACCGGCAAGCCGATCATCACCAAGCTGTCACCGAATCAGACCGATATTGCCGAAAATGCCCGGCGCTGCATCGAGTCCGGCACCGACGGTTTCGCGGTGATCAACACATTGATGGGCATGGCCGTCGACGTCGAGCGACGCGAGGCGGTGATCGGCAACAATCAGGGCGGTCTGTCCGGACCGGCGATCAAGCCCATTGCACTGCTCAAGGTGCAGCAGGTGTACCAGGTGGCGGCGCCGCATGGCATTCCCATCATCGGCCAGGGTGGCGTGGTGAACGCGACCGACGCGCTGGAGTTCATCATCGCCGGCGCCACCGCGGTGGGAGTGGGTACCGGCCTGTTCTACGATCCGCTGTGCCTGCCGAAGATGCTGGCCGGAATGGGCGACTATCTCGATCGGCACGGGATCGCCCATGTCAGCGACCTCACCGGAACACTGCACCTGCACGGTTTCGTTTCCGCGTGCGATCTGCCGGCCCCGACCTTGAATGAAGCGTAGCGAAAGGCCGCATTGCGACAGATGGGTCAGACGATGATCGAGGCCTGAAAAAAGGCGAGCCACGGAAAGCACGGACAGACACGGACGAGGGATCTGGTCCGTTTTTTCCGTGATTTCCGTGTTCTTCCGAGGCTGTTTTTCCACGCTACTCCAGCGCTAGCAGCGCGCGATACATCGAGTCGTCGGTGGGGTCATCCGCGAGCGCGATATGGCCGGTGAACCCGAGGTCGCGTGCCAATTCTGCGACCCGGGTAGCGCCGACGATCAGGGCGGTGCGCGTTACCGCTCCCCTACCCGATGGCCCGAGCATGGCCATCAGATTGCGCAGGCTCTCGCCGCTGGTGACCGTGATCGCGTCGACCGTGCCGGTACCGAGCAGCGTCAGCAGTGGTGCCGGGTCGACCGTTGGCAGTGCGCGGCGGTAGGCCTCGGCATAGAGCACCTTGGCGCCGCGCGCCCGGAAGGTCTCGGCAAGGTGTTCGCGTCCTCCGTCGCCTCGGAACAGGACCACGTTCTTTCCCGCCATGTCCTGGAGCGCGGGTTCCTCCAGCAAGGCCTCGCTGTCGAACCGGGTCGCCGGGACGATGTCCGCGGGGAGGCCGCGTTCGGCGAGTGCCCGTGCGGTGCTTGCGCCGATGGCCGCGACCTGCAGGCCTGTCGGCCAGGGTCCCCGTTCCAGCGCTTCCGGAACGGCGTGCCGCACCGCGTTCGCGCTGACGAACACGGCGATGTCGAAGCGGTCGAGCCGCTCGATGATGGCCCCGAAGGCGGCCGGATCCCGTGGACCCTGGATCTCGATCACGGGAAAGCGCGTCACCGATGCTCCGGCGGACTCCAGCATTGCACAGAAGGCATTCGCCTGTGCCTCGGGCCGGGTCACGACGACATGGCGACCGGCGAGGACGCCCGGTTGCGGGTCTGCTCCCCGGGGTTCCATGCCGTTTATCGCTGCGCGAGTTCGAGCAGTGCCCCGGCTCCCTGACCAAGAAGATCCTCTGCCAGGGTGGCCCCCAGATCCTCGGCCAGCTCGCGCGGGCCGCGGATGTCGGCACGCAGAAGCCGGGTGCCGTCCACGGCCCCGACCAAGCCATGGATCTGCAATTCCGCGCCTTCCAGTACGGCGTGAGCGGCCAGGGGTACCTGGCAGCCTCCCTCCAAACGCCGGTTGAACGCGCGCTCTGCCCTGACACGGTCGGCTGTATCACGGTGGTTCAGGTCATCGATCAGCGCGGCTACGGCCGCGTCACCTTCGCGGCATTCGATGGCGATCGCCCCCTGCCCGACTGCGGGCAGGCTGAGCGCAGGATCGATGCGGTCGCGGATGCGGTGATCGAATCCCAGACGCTTGAGTCCCGCCGCGGCGAGGAGGATCGCCTGGTATTCGCCGGCATCCAGCTTCGCCAGACGGGTGTTGACGTTGCCGCGCAGATCGTCGACCCGCAGGTCCGGCCGCCGTGCGCGTAGTTGGCATTGCCGGCGCAGGCTGGAAGAGCCGACGCGGGCTCCGTCGGGCAGTTCATCCAGGTGCGCGTAATCATTGGAGACGAAGGCATCCAGCGGATCCTCGCGCTCCAGAATCACCGGCAACTCAAGATTCTCGGGCAGGTCCATCGGGACGTCTTTCACAGAATGCACCGCGATATCGGCACGATCCTCCAGAAGGGCCAGCTCCAGCTCCTTCACGAACAGACCCTTGCCGCCGATCCGGGCCAGAGGGGCGTCGAGAATACGATCGCCCTGGGTGGTCATGGTCACGAGCTCGACAGCGAGCCCCGGGTGCAGACTTCGCAACGCCGTGGCGACATGTTCGGCCTGCCACACGGCCAACGGGCTCTTTCGGGTGGCGATACGCAGGAGGTCTTTCATGGGCAAACCGTGTTTGGCCGGGGGCCGTTGCTGGGCTGAACATCCAAGTATAGCCTCCGTGGGCATGCCGGCGCAGCGCGAGTCCGCATGGCTCACGGCGCAAAAAACCCGGGTGATATACTCGAATGCTGTTTCCAGCGAGAGAGTGCCCAATGTCGCAGCACGATGCCCCGGAGGCTCAGGCCAACCCATCCGCCAAGCTGTGGGGTGGCCGGTTCAGCGAGGCAACGGACGCCTTCGTCGAGGCGTTTACCGCATCCGTTGGCTTCGACCAGCGCCTGTATGCGCACGATATCGCGGGGTCGCTCGCCCATGCTCGGATGCTCGCTTCGGTGGGGGTGCTGACCGAGGCCGAGGCCGAGACCATCACTGCCGGCCTCGCGGCGATTCGCTCCGAAATCGAATCCGGTACGTTCGACTGGAGTGTGGCGCGTGAAGACGTGCACATGAACATCGAGGCCCGGCTGATCGAGCGGATCGGCGAGGTCGGAAAAAAACTCCACACCGGGCGTTCGCGCAATGATCAGGTCGCCACCGACATCCGGCTCTGGCTGCGCGATGCCATCGATGCGCTGATGACTGAATTGCGTCGCTACCAGCGCGGGCTGCTCGACCTCGCCGAGCGCGAGCACGCGACCGTGATGCCGGGTTTTACCCATCTGCAGACCGCGCAGCCGGTCACTTTCGGCCATCACATGATGGCGTGGTACGAAATGCTGGAACGAGATGCCGAGCGCCTGGCCGACTGTCGGCGTCGGGTCAACCGCCTGCCGCTGGGGGCTGCGGCGCTGGCGGGTACCAGCTATCCGCTGGATCGTGAACTGACTGCACGGTTGCTTGGTTTCGACGGGATTTGCCGGAACTCCCTCGACGCAGTCAGCGATCGCGATTTCGCGATCGAGTTCACGGCCGCCGCCGCGCTGATCATGATGCACTTGTCGCGTCAGGCCGAGGAGCTGATTCTCTGGACCAGCGCTCAGTTCTCGTTCATCGATCTGCCGGACCGATTCTGCACGGGTTCTTCGATCATGCCGCAGAAGAAGAACCCCGATGTACCCGAACTGGTGCGCGGGAAGACCGGCCGCGTTTACGGTCACCTGATGGGTCTGTTGACCCTGATGAAAGGGCAGCCGCTCGCGTACAACAAGGACAATCAGGAAGACAAGGAGCCGTTGTTCGATACCGTCGACACGCTTGCCGGGTGCCTGAGAGCATTCGCCGACATGGTGCCGAATCTCAACGTGAACGCGGAAAACATGCTCGATGCGACGCGCCGCGGTTTCGCCACTGCCACCGATCTCGCCGATTATCTGGTCGGAAAGGGCCTCGCGTTCCGCGATGCGCACGAGGTCGTGGGTCGAGCCGTGCGGCTGGCGTCCGAGCGGGGCTGCGATCTTGCCGACCTGGCGTTACAGGAACTGCGGAGCTTTGACGAACGTATCGATGGCGATGTCTACGTCCTGCTGACCCCGGAAGGGTCCGCGGCCGCGCGCGATCTGCTCGGTGGTACGGCACCTGCGCAGGTTCTTGCCCGCATCGCCGAGGCTCGCGAGCACCAGGCCCAGGTGGCCAGCACCGGGCGGTAGTCGTACGAAGGGCCACTTTTCGGCCGGTTGACGTGAAAGAAATTGCGCAGGGTGTCTTGAGGCGAAGCCGAATCGCACCGGATACGACGCCAACCTTGTCCCCCGGCTTTCGGGCCACGAGCGGTGCAATGCGCTGCGCTCATTGCCACCCTGCGCCTTTCATCATCATGGGTGGCCGCCGGCTCGGACCCTCAGACTCCCGGGTTAGTCGATGTAGGAGTCGATGACCTGCCACGTCACATTGCCGTGGGATATGTCGTATTCCAGCAGCAGCTGGCCCCGGACGTGGCCATCCTCGAAGGTGGCCAGCACCCAGCGATCATTCAGGGCATGGATCGCTTCCGGCACGAAATACATCTCGCCACCGAGGACCGGTTCGTGCGGTATCAGCTCCGGCTGCTGTGCCAGATCACGGCGCAACCGCGACTCGGGATCGGCGACTCCGCGACGCTGCATGGCCTGGATCTGCGCATTCGTGAGTCCTACGGCTGCGGGTCGGGGGACTTCGTCACGGGTATAGCGGGCGAGCTGCATCTGTGCGTCGAGCAGGGCGCGATTGGCGTCGGTGACATCCTGCTCCAATCCGATGCCGCGGGCGATATAGATTGCGAGCACGACCACGAAGAAGAGCATGAAGCCGAGCCAGGCCAGGCGTTCGGTGAACTTCAGGCTCTCGGGGTTCTGTTGCTCGGACATCGGTCGATTCCTCCGGGTGAGTCATGCGCGCAGCCCGATGCCGTTGGCGAAGCGATCGGGGACCGGGCCGCGCACAAGGTCCGTCAAGCGCCCGTCATTCGTCCGCGAGCGCCATGAGCAGGCGTGCCGCATCCGCGGCGGCCTGGGTGCGCGGGTAGTATTGCAGGACATATTCGGCCCTGGCGCGCGCCTGGCCCGGCGCGCCGTTGCGCCGTGCCTGTTCCGCCAGCGCGAGCTCGGCACCGGCGATGCCCTCGCGCAGCCGGATCATGCGTGGGGCGAGTTCCTCGATGTACTCGGAAAGCGGCCTTTCGCGCAGGTAGGCGGCCATTTCAAGGAACAGTTGCCGACCCTCACGGATCACCGCGTCCGGTTCGACCCGGTAGGCTCTCGACCATTGGCCGAACCCGGCCACCACCCGCAGATACGCAACATAGTCGGCATCGGGGTGTTCCGGGAATGCAGCCAGAAAATCCTCTGCAACGTTGCGAGCGCGCACGAAATCACCGCGCTGCAGACACACCTGGGCCAGTTGCAACCGGAGGCCGGCACCGATTCCGGTCATCGTTGCGGCCTGCTCGGAAGCACTACGGCAGTCGCCCGATTGCAGAGCCTGCGCGAGCGTATCCGGAACGGCCGGCTGACGGGGGTCGCCGGGCGTCGTGGCGCAGCCGGCGAGCGCCAGGAGCAGCAATGTCAAAATGAGTCGGGATGGTGCGAGAGGCATGGGGATGGTCTTGGTGCGAAGTCGCGGATCCGCATCATAGCGCGGATCGAACTCGTGTTCAGCTAGGAGCGGTAGAATGGCCATCGGTGCGGGTCGGTGTTCCATCAGGGGTGCTCGATCAGCAGCCGGTGGCTGCCGTCCGGTTGCCTTGTGCCCAAGGTGGCCAGCACATTTTCAAGGGTCTGTCCGCCGTCGTTGCTGGCCCGGAGCCGGAGGTCCACCCGATATACGTCTGGCGGCTGCCAGGCGGCGGAACCATTTGCTGAAAGCGGCGAGTCGGAGGCCGACTCGATACGGACTCCGAGGCTGCCGTCGATGTTCTCGAGCTCGGCGCGGTACTGGCCGAGCGCCAGCGGTCGGGGCAGACCTGCTTGAGCATCGGTCCATGTCAGCACTCCCACCGCGTCCTCGATGTTCGCCTCGGCGGTCCAACGGATTCGTGTGATATCGAGCCGGATCCGGCCGGCCAGCAGCACCGGCATGTCGAACATTGCCTGGATCAGGCTGGCAGCCAGTTCTCCGCGGGCCGCCTGCGCTGCCGCATTGCCCCGTCCGAGCCGGAGTTCAGCCACCAGGTGATCGCCGCCGGAGGTCCACTCCGCGGCCAGCCCCAGCTGACCGCGCATCAAGGCTGCCGGTTGCCAGCGCCAGCCGATCGAACCCATGCCCTGTCCATCGATGCGGATCCCGTGGGCCTCGCCATTCCACACCTGCCCGGACACCGTGCCGGCTTCGAGCGCGAAAGGCAGTTCAAGCATGGGTTCGGCGAGGCGCCAGGCCAGGCTGGCCGGAAACAGGACCAGGAGCATCACCAGATAGCTGGCCAGCAGTATGCCTGCGCCCGCGGCGATCCGTTTCACGCGGGGTGGAATCACGAACGACCGCCGGCGGGTTCGATCCGCAGTTGCGCATTGACCCGTCCCGGTTCATCGCCCCGGTCGATGCTCAGGTTGACCACCTGCAGCCCGTGTCGATCCTCCAGTGTGCCCAGCCAGCCCATCAGCGCGGCATAGGACGCTCCCTGCAGTTCGGCCTCGACCGCCGATTCGAGCGGGCGCACCCGGCGCAGCGCCGAGCCGAGCCCGGCAGCGCGGGCCGAGACATCGACCACACCCAGGGGCGATCCGCCGGAGCGTACTGCGGGGGTGGTGGTGCCGGAAGCCAGCATTCGCGCACGAACCGCTGGTGCTCGTGCCTCCAACCAGGCCAGTTCGTCGACGAGGTTCTGCAACTGACTGTTCAGCGCGTTGCGTCGCTCGAGTCCCGGCTCGATCACCAGGACAAAGCTGCCAGCGAGAAACAGCGCCAGTGCGGCGAGCAGCACGATTCGGCGCTCGCGAATCGCCAGACCTTCCCACCACGTCATCATGGGTTGCCCCCTTCGATCTGCAACCGGGCGCGCACGCCGGTCTCGTCGGATTCGGCGGACAGGATCCGGACCGTCGTACCCGTGGCCGCGCGCAGCCGGCCGCGAAGGCTGTCCAGCGTCGCAATGCTGTCGAGATCCATTTCCAGTTCCATCCGGCCGGGATCCGCCCGCAACTGGCGGAGCTCGATACCCGACCCGGCCAGGACAGGGGCCGTCTGCCCGAGCTGAATGGCAATGGCGCTGGGCCGCCGGTCCGCGGATGGGTCGGCGTCGAGAACCTGGCGGAACTGGCCTCTGGGGTCCACCATGCGGGTATTCGGCAGGGTGGCCTCGAAAAGGCCCGTGATGGACAGATCGGCACGTTGTACTTCGCGTTCGAGTTGCCATACCTCGAGCCAGAGCAACCCGGACCAGAGCAGTGCCAGCGTGGCGGCAATGGCCGCTGGTACCTGCCAGCGGGTCCACACGGCGACACCGGAGCCCGGGGGGGCGTAGCGGCCGCTCAGCATGTTCAGCTGCGGACGCTGTCGCAATGCCGGGGCAAGCAGCGCGGGGAGGTCGCCATCCCATTCGAGTACCCGTGTGTCCGGGTCATCGGCGATTTCGGCAGGCACCCGTTCGCCTGCCCCGTGCCAGTCGACACCGGACCCCTTGTCCCGATGGGCGAGCCACCAGGGCAGGAGCTCTGTCGCGAGGGCCAGCGGCTCACCGCCGGGTTCCCTGATCAGGCAGCGGTCACCGCCGGCGCAATAGATCTGAAGGCGATCCTCGGCGACCGGCGGCAGCAGCGCCGTGTCGGGCAGCAGGTAAGCCGCGTTCAGTCCGGCCTCGCGCAGCGTGCCGATCCAGAAGTCCATGTCCCGATTGGCCGCGACGCCAGCCACCAGCCGACCATCCGCAAGGCGCTGGCCGGGGACAATGTGCATCGTTTCGAGATCCTCGCTCAGACGGTCCTCGAGTGCGTAGGGGAGCGCCTGCAGCTGGGCTGACCGGGAGCGCGCCGGGATCGCCACGTGGTGAATCAGCGCCCGTTCACCAGGAACCAGCGCCAGCACCTGGTCGCCGCGCCGGGTCAAATGGGAAAGCGCGTCGAGCTGCGCGGAACCGCGGTCCAGCACGGCGCCGGAATGGCTGATCCGGGTCCAGGGCAATTCACCCGTGATGGCTCCGGCGGCGGGTTCGGGAAGCTCGAGTACGAACCAGGTCATGCGGGTTCCGTTGTCTTGCAGTCGGGACGGGCTGTCGGTGCTGCCGCGTTGCATCGTGGCGCGACGCCGTCGGCGGGGCTCCACTGGAGGCGAACGGTCCGTGCGGCGACATCAGGCGGGTGACAGATCATCAATTCTCGCAGGTGGTGAATTCGCGCACCACGGTGCGTCCATTGGGCGCATCGAGCACGGCACAGTGGAAAAAATCGCGCTGCGGCATCCGTGCAACCAGTGACAGCCGGAAGTAACGCAGCCCGGCACCCTCCCCCTCCTGGCCACGCACGGCATCGCGAACGATGTCCGGGGCACGCTCCATGTCGATCAGGTTATCCGTTCCCGGTCGCGCGGTCACGTAGGGTGCGAGCGCGTCCCAGATCTCGGGCGTCATTCCGCGTACCCGGTTCAGTTCGGAGGCCAGGAGAAACGGGCGATTGCCGCTGCGCTCCGGGGGTGAGCGCAGCTGGTAGGCGGGGTCGTCGGTTTCGGGGTCCATCCAGTCGCGGATTGCCACGGCCAGTTGCTCGCCCTGCCACGCGGCGATATTGGCCCCGGATCCGGCCCGCGCGACCAGATCGGCGAATGCGGCGACCGGTGCGTCCTCGGCGCGGGTCAGGCTGTTCAGGTTGAAACGGCAATGCAGGTTTTCCAATCGTGCGATCAGGTCGATGTCGTCGACCACCAGCGGCACCGGCGGCGACAGGCAGCTGTCCCAGGGTAACTCGTCGAGGTTCGGCCATTGCTCCAGCAGGCGCAGGGTCATGACTTCGGCGCCAAGCAGCAGGCTGCGGGCATGATCCTGCTCGAAGACCAGAGCGGAACGCTGGATCTGGGCATGATCGCGCACACTCATTCCGATCGCAGCCGTGACCGAGATCGCGACGACCAGCAAGGCGGTGATCAGCGCCACTCCGCGCTCGCGTTGTTTCATGTGCTCCCCGGCAGCGCCAGATGCCGCTCGACCTGGCCGAGTCCGGGCACTTCGAGAATGATTTCCACCAGTGGCGGAAGGGCTCGCGGTGGGTCCGTACCGCGCAGCGGGGGCCAGCTGTCCAGGATTTCCTCGCCCCGCGTACCCGGAACCACGAAGCGCAGTTCCATGCGCACCGGTTCGCGTTCACCGCGGGATTCGCGGGCAGCAAGGAAAACCCGCGCCATCGGTTCGCTGTCGTCGCCGGCATCCACCACGCCCCACACGCGCCGTTCCAACCCTTCCTCGGTAATCCGCCAGCCGACACGGCGCAGGCGGTCCAGGCCACCGCTACCGGTGCGCACCAGTTCCAGTTCCGGTACGGTTGCCAGGGGGCTGTAGCGCAGAGCCGGTTGCCGGTCTCCGAAGCGGTCGCGCGGTTCGATCGCCGCAGCTTGACGGAGGTCCCGCTCGAGTACCGCAAGGGTGACCTGGAGTTCCGCAAGAATGGCGCTCCGGAGCCGGGTCTGAGCGTCGGTGTTGAGTACGGCCTGCAGGCCGCCGTAAGCCATCGCGCTGACCACCGCGAATACCGCGACCGCGATCAGCAGTTCCAGCAGTGTGAAGCCGTGCGCGCGGATGGGGCTCATGGCAGCAGGTAGCCCACCACGCGGGCACGGATATCGTCGGCAGACCCGCCAGAAGGCCACACCGTAATCTCGACGCGCAGGACCGGGGGCAGTTCCATTGGCGCTTCAGGCCGTTCCTCGCGGATTTCGATGCTGTAATCCCAGTCCTGGCCCGCCTGCCGCGACGTCCCGTTGGTGGTTCCGCGTTGCGGCTGGATCAGGGCGGCTTCGTAGCGAGCGAACAGGTTTTGCCCGACCCAGTGCGCAAGGCTGCGCTCCTGCAGATAATGCGTGTTGCGGGTATGTTCCGATCCCGCCTTGACCAGAGCCCCCAGGGCGACCGCGAGGATCGCCAGCGCCACCAGCACTTCGAGCAGTGTGAAGCCACGACGGGCGACTACGCGGATCATCGCAGGGTTTCCTGCAGCAGGCGGCCGTCACGCTGTCCGGTGATCCGGAGGATGCTGCCCGCGCCCCCCTCGGGACGTATTTCCAGCTCGAACGGTGTCAGCTCCCCGGCACCATTGAAAAGGATCTGTGGTTGATCGGCACGGTCATCCAGAGGCACCACGCGACCCTCCTGGCGCAGGTGCAGCCGCACCCCCAGGCGTTCGACCGAGTGCGGCTTCAGGGGTGCCCGGTCGAGTGCCACCCAGGTCACGCGCCGTTCGTCGAGAAGGATCTGCTCGAGAAACGCATAGCCGTTACGGGAAAAGCCGAGGGCCCGGACCTGCCCGGTCAGCAGGCTCTCGTCACGCGCCAGCCCCGCGAGCTCCACCAGCCGCCGCGCTTCCTGTTCCATCTGGCGCGATGCGCTCCCGCCCACGGACAGCACGGCGAAGCTGACCAGAAGCCCGAAGATCAGCAATACCACCAGCAGCTCGAGCAGGGTGAAGCCGTGTATTCGGCGGGCACGCCTGTTGGTGCTCCCTGAACAACGAACGTTCCGCATTGCCCATCAGGCTCAGAAGTCGTCCAGATTCCAGTTGCCGATCTCGGCATTGATTCCCGACCCGCCGCGCCGGCCATCGGCACCAAAGCTGAAGATGTCGATAGTGGCGCGGGTGCCCGGGTTCAGGTACTGATAGTCGTTGCCCCAGGGGTCCTTGGGCAGCCGGTCCATGTAACCGCCGGCGCGGTAATTGCGCGGCTCGGGTCCGGTGCGAGGCTGCTCGACCAGTGCCTCCAGCCCCTGGTTGGTGTCTGGATAGACAAAGTTGTCCAGCCGGTAGAGGTTGAGTGCGGATTCGAGCGCCCGGATATCACTTTTCACCTTGGTGATACGGGCATCGTCCGGGCGGTCCATGACCCGCGGTACGACGATCGCCGCGAGAATGCCGAGAATGACCACGACTACCATGATCTCGATCAGGGTAAAGCCTTGGGCGCGATGGATGCTGAGGGAAGACATACGTGGCATGTTTAGTTCACCAGTTGGTTCAGTTCGAAAATCGGCAGCAGGATGGCGAGAACGATGGTCAGCACCACGCCGCCCATGGTCACGATCAGCAGTGGTTCGAACAGACCCACCACCATTGCGATGCGTGTTTCCAGTTCGCGCTCCTGCGTTTCGGCGGCCCGCTCGAGCATCTCGTTCAGCTTGCCGCTGGACTCCCCGCTCTTGATCAGGTGTACGGTCATCGGCGGGAAATAACCACTCTGTTCCAGAGCTCGGCCGATACCGCTGCCCTCGCGCACCCGCTGCGCTGCCGCCGCCACGGCCGCGCGCATCGGCCGATTGCCAATGACCTCGCCGCTGGTGCGCAGCGCGTCGAGCAAAGGGACACCGCTGGCGGCGAGAATGCTCAGTGTGCGTGCGAAGCGGGCCGTGTTCAGGCCTCGTGCCAGGCGCCCGATCAGCGGTAGCCGCAGCAGCAGACGATGGTACCGGTTTCGCCAGCGTTCGTGTCGAAGTACTCGGCGCAGCACGAACAGCGCCAAGACCAGCAGCGCCAGCGCCCAGAGGCCGTAATCGCGCAACGCGTCGCTGGTGGCGATCAGGGCGCGTGTCAGCCACGGCAAGTCCTGCCCGATACCTGCGAAAACCTGAACCACCTCGGGTACCACGAACGCGAGGAGCGCGACGGTCACGCCGATCGCGACCAGGGTCAGGATCAGCGGGTAGAACAGCGCCAGGCTCACCTTCTGGCGCAACGCGTTGCGGCTCTCGGTATAGTCCGCGAGCCTTTCCAGCACCAGGTCCAGGTGTCCGGACTGCTCACCTGCGGCGACCGTGGTCCGATAGAGATCGGGGAAGACCCTTGGAAACGCAGCCATCGCCGGCGCCAGTGCGTGTCCCTCCATCACCCGGGTTCTCACCGCGGTAAGAACGTTGCGAATGCGGGCCTTCTCCGTCTGCCGTGCAACGGTGCCGAGAATCTCCTCCACCGGAAGCCCGGCGCGGGCCAATGTCGCCATTTGCCGGGTGGCCAGCGCCAGGTCCAGCGGGCTGATGCCGCGCCCCGAGCGTGACAGGCCCCCCGTGCTCCGGGCCTGTTCCCGTACTTCCTCGACCTGTAACGGGTTCAGGCCGTCCTGGCGCAGCCGCGCCCGCACCGCCCGGGCCGTGTCGCCCTCGGCGACGCCCTTGCGCTTGCGGCCACCGGAATCGAGCGCCAGGTATTCAAACGCGGGCATCGTCGCTCACCATCGAGTCGCGTTTCCGGATGAGTCCGAGAGATTGCCAGGGGTGGTGTCCTCCCGTAGCCACAATACTGCCGGGCCGGGCCGGTCCGCGTGCAAGCCACGCCAGCGCGCCAGCACGTTCAATCCTCGCGTGTGACACGCACGACTTCCTCGATCGAAGTCGTGCCATCCAGGATGCGCCGCACACCGTCGGCGCGGATATTCGGCGCGGACATGCGCGCGTGCTCGGTCATCGCCCTCTCGCCGGCACCGTCGTGAATCATCTGGCGCAGCGTGTCATCCACTTCGATCAGTTCGTAAATGCCGGTACGGCCCCGGTAGCCGAGCCCGTTGCACTGCGCGCAGCCTTGGGCACGGTGAATCATCGGCGGGTCGGACAGGTCCAGGCCCAACTGGATGCACTCGTTGTGGGTGGCGATCGCCGATTCGCGGCAATGGGTGCAGAGCACCCGCACCAGGCGCTGCGCCAGGATACCGTTCAGCGTCGAGGCAAGCAGAAACGGTTCGACCCCCATGTCGCGCAGCCGGGTAATGGCGCCGATCGCCGAGTTCGTGTGCAGGGTCGAAAAGACCAGGTGACCGGTCAGGCTGGCCTGTACCGCGATCTGTACTGTTTCCAGGTCGCGGATCTCGCCGACCATCACCACATCCGGATCCTGGCGCAGGATGGCCCGCAGACCGCGCGCGAAGGTCATGTCGATACGGGTATTGATCTGGGTCTGGCCGATGCCGTCAAGGTAGTACTCGATCGGATCCTCGACGGTGAGGATATTGCGGCTGCGGTCATTCAGGCGCATCAGGGCGGCATACAGCGTCGTGGTCTTGCCCGACCCGGTGGGGCCGGTCACCAGAACGATCCCGTGCGGGCGGGTAATCACCCGTTCCATGGCGGCGTACTGCGTCTCGGCCATTCCCAGCTGCCGCAGTTCCAGGCGCCCGGCCTGCT
This sequence comes from Thioalkalivibrio nitratireducens, assembly GCA_011390385.1. The sequence continues at coordinate 20,935 of JAABSN010000005.1, forward strand.
TGTCGAGAAGGCGCATCACCACCCGTTCGCCATGACCGGAAGGCAAGGTCGAGACCCGGACATCGACCGGACGCCCGGCCACGCGCAACGAGATGCGGCCATCCTGTGGCAGGCGCTTCTCGGCAATATCGAGCCTGGCCATCACTTTCACCCGGGACACGATCAGCGGCGCGAGTGTGATTGGCGGATTGAGGACCTCGCGCAGCACTCCGTCAACGCGCAGGCGCACCGACAGGCGGGTCTCGAAAGGTTCGATGTGGATATCGGACGCATTTTCGCGCACGGCCTCCGTCAGCAGAGCGTTGATCAGCCGGATGATCGGCGCGTCGTCCTCGGCCTCCAGGAGATCCTCCGGCTCGGCGAGGGATTCGGCGACACTGAGCAGGTCACCCTCTTCGTTGAGGCTCTCGACGAAATTCATGGCGTCGTTGCTGCTGTGCTCGTGCTGCTCGCGCAGCCGACGCTCGAATTCCTCGGTGCCGAGCGGCTCCACACGCAGCTGTTCGGCGCTGCGCCTGCGGACCTCCAGAATGGCTGCCGGATCGGCATCGGCCCGCAGGTAAAGGGTGCGCAGGCCATCCCGCACGGGCCCCGGCAGGACACCGAAACGGCGAGAAAAGCCGTAGCCAAGGTTCAGCGACACCGACACCGGGACGTCGGTGTTTGCGGAGCCTGGCTCGTGAAGCGCGTTCATCGGCGCCGGTTGGGCTGGGTCGAGTCCACTTCGTCGAATGGCGGAGGCAGATAGGTCAATTGTTCCCATTCCGGCAGAACCGGGTTCTGGCCCGCGAAGGCCCGGCTGCTCCGTTCGGCTTCCATCAGCTGCTGCCTGCGGATGAAGCTGTATTTCTCGCTGGTCAGTTCGGCGCCGGTGGTGTGGGTACGGACAATACGCGGGTAGAGAAAGATCATCAGGTTTCGCTTCTCGAGACGTTCACCGTCGTACCGGAAGAGGCGCCCAAGAGCCGGAATGTCCCCGAGACCTGGCACCTTGTCGCGGGTTTCCACGCGTTGTTCGTCCATCAGGCCACCCAGGACCAGCATCTCGCCGTCGTCGACCATCACGTGAGTCCGCAGCGATCGGGTATTGGTGATCAGGTCGGCCGCGGCGCTGGCTCCAGGTGCGATCTGCGAGACTTCCTGCTCGATCTCCAGCCGTATTGCGTCACCCTCGTTGATCTGTGGCCGCACCCGCAGTTTGACGCCGACATCCTCGCGACGAATGGTATCGAACGCCTGCCCCGAATCCTCGACCGACCGACCGACTATGAAGGGTACGTTCTGGCCGACAACGATCTCGGCTTCCTCGTTGTCGAGCGTGAGCAGGCTGGGCGTGGATAGAATGTTGCTCGACGAGTCGCCCTGCAATGCGCTGATCAGGACTGCGATCTGCGTATTCCCGCTGCGGCCGATGCCACCGGCTGTCAGGCCATCCCCTGGATTGGGCGGCGCCGGGATCGATCCCCCAAGGAACGCCTCGATGCCGGTGGCAAGCTGCAGCAGACCGCGGCCATCGCGGTCGAAGTTGATCAATCCGACCCCGGAACTCTCCGAACCCACGGCCCATTGCACCCCGATCTGCCGGGCGCGCTCGGACGAGACTTCCGCAATCACCGCCTCGACCAACACCTGTGCACGCCGAATGTCGAGCTTGTCGATGATGTCGGCATAATCCCGGGTATCCTCCGGCGCACCAAAGATCACCACGGCATTCGTGCTCTGATGTGCCTGGATGCGTACCGACCCTTCGCTCCCTCGCTGGGGACTGCTGCCCTGCTCCGCCGCCTGCCGGGTTTCCGCGATGCCGCGCAGGACCTCGACCACGTCCTCGGCCTGCGCATAGCGCAGATAATGGACCTGTGTGTTGCCGGCCGCGACCGGGCTGTCCAGCTGCGAAATCAGCGCTCGCAGCGGGAGCCTGCGCTCGGGATCACCAGAGAGGATGATGGCGTTGGCGCGTTCATCTGCCAGGACCCGGACTCTGGACCTGGGTGGCTGCGATTCCCCCGCGCCCGAATCGAGCTCACGCAGCTTGTCACTCAGGCTGCTGGCACTGGCGTGCCGCAATTCGATCACCTCGAATCCTTCCGTCGGCGGCTGGTCGATTCGCGCGATCAGGTCACGGATACGGCGGATGTTTGCGGCTGTGTCGGAAATCAGCAGGGCATTGGTTTCCGTAGCGGCCGCCAGGTGTCCACCCTGGGGTACGAGCGGGCGCAGAATGGGCACCAGTTGGGCTGCGCTGACATGATCGGTCTGGACGACATGGGTGACGATCTCGTCGTCGCGCAGCCGGTCGTGCTCGAACAGGTTGGGTACTTCACTCTGTTTGGCCTGCACGTCGGGAACGATCTTGGTCGCTGCATCGCCGGGCACTGCGGCGAATCCGTAGACCTTCAGCACACCCAGAAACAGATCATAGAGTTCCGCGCGCGCGACCGGCCGTCCGGAAACCACGCTGACACGGCCGCGGACCCGGGGATCGACGATGAAGTTTGTACCGGTCTCCTCGGCAACGAGGTCGATCAGGGTCTGGATCTCGGCATCACGCAGATTCAGCGTCAGGGAGTCGGTCTGTGCCGCCAGTGGAACCAGCGAGCACAGAGACAGCAGGAGACCGATGATCAGGGTGCTACGTGCGACCCGGAAAGACGAACCACTCAATGCGGATTGCCGCGATCGCCGCGTCTCCCCGATACGCTTGTGCAAGCGGGAGATCTTTTCCGCACTGGGTGTGCGCCTCGGGGTCCGGGAAAGTTTGCGTAAGAACATGGCTCTCAATCGGTCAATTGGACGGCAAATGGAACGGCCTGGCCGTCGCGTTCCACCACGATATCCACCTGTGCCTGGCTGCGCAGATCCTCGAACAGGCGATCGGTATCGTCGATCGCGGACAGCGGAATTCCGTTGACCGAAGTTATCACGTCACCGGGCCGCAGTCCGGCCTGCTGGAATTGTCGGGCATTGCGCGTGGGTCTGACCTCGAGCCCATGCAGCATATTATCGCGAATCACCGGGCGTGCCTGTATCGCCCCGAGGAGGCGTTCCGGATCCGAGAGCCATTCGGAACGCTGAATGCGGGGTATGTCGGCGGTTGGGGTGGCGGTGATCCGGCTGTCTTGCCCGCGAGTCGCCTCTGGCGACCCCGAAACGATACCTTCGGCACGAGGCAGCCTCAAGGTCTCGTAGCGTCCGCTGCGTTCGAGAATCACCCGATCGGCGTGGATCTGATGCAGCCTTGCCTGGCCCCCGCCAACGGAATCGCCCACTGTGTAAAGCTGTTCCGGGTTGCCGCTTTCCGCGATGATCGCGTGTCCCTGTTCCGGAACATTACTGGCCGCCAGTCCGATCAGTCGCAGTCTCAATCTGGTCTCCGGAGCGACCACTGGCTCGACTGCCGCGGTTTCCCCGAGTACCCCGAACAGGGGTAGATCAGCGCTGTCCGCGAAGGAAGGCTGGGTTGCCGCAGCGGTCGCTGGCGCCGTCTCTTCCACGGGGATCTCGATGGATACCGGAGGCCGCAGGTCCGGCTCCGCGACTTGCCAGGTCAACCGCGCGGCCAGTGAGCCGACTGCGATCAGCAGCAGCACGCTGACGAGGCGAGGCAGGGAACGCGATGGGCTTGTCGCAATGGTTGGCATCTCTGTCCAGTCTGTCGCGCCCGGTCTGGACAAGCAGAGTGGGCGTCGCATGGGTCTTGTCCGCGCGGTCCGTGCGTCGCGGCTCGGGAGTTTTACCGTGGAAATCTACCAGAAAGCTGCGCTCACCGGCCGGTTGTAACGCCCGCACTCAGGTGGCGCGGAAGTTGTGGCACGCGCCTCTCGGCCGCGCGGCACAAATGGATCGGAATCCTGGCCAAGTGCGCTACGGGCGGGTGGGGTCACCCATGCATCCTTTCAGGCGTCCGCGTGAACCTCTTCCAGAAGCAGACTGAGCCCTCCCATGGTTTTCGGCTGTGGTACACCCATCATTGCCAGTACGGTTGGCGCGACGTCGGCAAGGCCGCCGCCAGTGGTCAGCCGCCAGCGTTTGCAGTCCATCACCATGCACATGACGGGATAGTTGGTGTGCTGGGTATGCGGTTCGCCGGTCACCGGATCGACATACTCGTCGCAGTTCCCGTGATCCGCGGTCAGGATCACGGAATATTCCAGTCTCGCCGCCGTGTCGAGGACGCGGCCCACTTCTGTGTCGAGCGTCGCGACGGCACGAAGCAGTGGTTCACGCATGGCGGTGTGGCCGACCATGTCGCCATTGGCGAAATTGACCAGGATGAAGCCATAACGACCGGTTTCCATCGCGGCAATGGTTTCGTCGGCGACCTCACGCGCGCTCATCTCGGGTTGCTGGTCGTAGGTGTCGACGCTTGGCGAGGGCACCATGACCCGGTCCTCACCGGCGAACGGTTCCTCGCGGCCACCGTTGAAGAAAAACGTCACGTGCGCGTACTTTTCGGTCTCCGCGCAATGGAATTGCGGGATCCCCGCGGCCGATATGGTTCCGGCAAGCGTTGTTCCGGGACGTTCCGGGGGGAACGCGATCGGAGACAGGAACCGCGGCTCGTATTCGGTCAGGCAGGTTGTCGATACGGGATGAAAATCATCCCGATCGAAGCCGGTGCAGCTGTCCATGCCCAGTGCGGCGGTCAGCTGCCGAGGTCGGTCGTTCCGGAAATTGAAGAGTACGCAAACCGCGTCGGCACTGAGCGGCAGAGGTTCTCCGACGATGCGCGGCTTGATGAACTCATCGGTTTCGCCAGCAGCGTATGCTGCCTCGATCGCTGACCTTGCGCTGTCGGCCGGTTCACCTTCGGCGAATGCGATGGCGCGAAATGCCCGCTCGGTTCGCTCCCAGCGCTTGTCGCGATCCATTGCGTAATAACGTCCACATACGGTGGCGATTCGCCCTCCGGCTTCCCGCAGCTTCTCCTCCAGTTCGGGCAGGTAGTTCAACGCCGAGCGCGGTGGGGTGTCCCGACCGTCGGTGATCATGTGCACGATCGGGGCAACGTTCTGCCGGCGGCAGATCTCGATCAGGGCCAGCAGGTGCCGAAGATGGCTGTGTACGCCACCGTCGGAGACCAGACCGATCAGGTGCAGTGGCTGTTCCTTGGTGCGTGCAGCGGTGGCGGCGGTGACCAGGGCATCGTTTTCGTAGAAGCTGCCGTCCTCGATCGCATCGTCGATGCGGACAAGGTCCTGATGCACGATCGTGCCGGCACCGAGGGTGAGGTGTCCCACCTCGGAATTGCCCATCTGCCCGGCCGGCAACCCGACCGCGCGGCCCGACGCGTCCAGTGTCGTGTGCGCCTGGGTGGCCAGATATTCGTCGAGCCGCGGGGTGTCGGCTTCAGCGTAGGCATTATTCAGCTTGCTCGGATTCACGCCGACGCCATCCATGATGATCAGGATCACCGGGCGTCTTGGTGTGGGTCGAGGGTCAGCCATGTCGTGTCCTGTGTTGATCGCTGCGAAGACTGCCATTTTAGCAACGCTGCGTGAACAGGTGTTGACTGTGGCGTGAGTTTCTTCCTCTCGCCGCGATAGTCCATGGCGACCGGTGATCGCCGAGCCATGGCGGACCCGCGATCCGAACGTGGTATCGGAAGCGGCGCCTCAGGATGGAAGAGCCCCGTTCGGGGATGGGCGAGCATCGAACGGTAGTCGGCCAGCACCCGAAGTCAGCGGCTTTGAGGGTCCAGCTCGACGCCTGATGGTCTCGGAGTTGCCGCGGACGTTGTCGATGGTCTGGCAACGGCAGGGATGGTACGCGCCTGCCAATCGGGTCGGGCACTCATCAAGCAAATAAAAGGGCACTACAAGACGGTTTGAGTCGCTGGCAAATTCCCGAGCAACCGGCATTTTCTGGTTTAAAAAATCGAACGGTTATGTCGGTTTTAGCCTTGAATGACGGACGGTTATGGTGATGCCTCGAATCCCGCCCGTGGGATCGGCCTCACAGCGTTCCCTTCGGCGACGCCGCGTTTCAATGATTTGTGCGATTTCCACTGGATACTGGCGACGCGGAACTTCTGAAGTGCACGCCGCAGCAGTGGCTGATGCGCGGCAAGGTTGAAGATTGACTGGGAAAAATGGCACCGGCATCCTTCATCCGAAAGCCAACGGAAGGACGCGGTCAATACCAACAACATCCGCCAGGAAGGTGAACAGAATGTATACTTTCGATTTTCGCATTGGTGAGACCATACGCATCGGCGATCTTGCCACCCTTGAAATTCACGCCGTGGAAGACGAAAGAATTCTGCTGGCCGTCGATTGTGCCAGGGACATCGAAGTTCTCCCGGTATTCGAGCCTGATCCGGACTCCGAGGCTGCGGGTTGACGCCGGCTCCCTGTTGGTGCCTCGGCGCACCCCTTGCTCCTTGCGCCGCACGTGATCCTGCGGGTTCCTTCAGCCCCGCCGAGCGCCTGCTGATGATTTCGCGAGTGGATGTCTGCCTGATGGGGTTCGAGAGCAGCGCGGCGAACGCTGAAGGCTGCACGCGTCCACCACCCGATGAAACGCGGGAACCGGGTATTCGCTGATGGTCGTTCTCCTGACCGCTATTGGTCTTTCGCTCGCAACGCTGTTTCTGGGCCTGTTCTTCCTCCTCCGGACACGGGTGAGATTTGTCGTGGAGATCCGGGACGGCGTTGCGCGTGTAAGGCATGGCGATCCGCCTTCCAGCTTCGTGCGCGGCTGTGGTGAAGTGGCACGTATCCATGGTGTGACGCGGGGAACCATATCCGGAATCCGTACGGGTAGTGGCATTCGGCTGCAGTTGTCTACCGATATTCCGCAACGGGCGCATCAACCCTTCCGCAACCTGTGGGAGCCGCCGACTTCCGGACCTGGCGGGGGCCGGTCCGTGGCCTGATCGTGCTGCCGGCTTTAAGCGACCCGCATGCGTGATCGCGCAGCTGGCCTTGCTTTCGTGCCCTCCGCAGTCGGCGCGTCTGGAGTGAAGGACCGGAAAGCGGTGTGGTAGCATCCGATCCTTGGTCTCGGGGCGGGGAGAATTCTGTGAGGGTTCTTGTTACCGGCACGGCAGGTTTCATTGGCAATGCCCTGGCATTGCGGCTGCTGGACCGTGGGGATGAGGTGGTGGGTGTCGACAACCTGGATCCTTATTACGATGTGGACCTGAAACAGGCCCGACTCGCTCGAGTGGCGGATCACCCGCATTTCACCGACCTGCGTATCGATATCGGCGACCGCGAAGCGGTGGCTCGCGCCTTCGCCGAGTATCAGCCGCAACGTGTCGTGAATCTGGCGGCCCAGGCCGGGGTCCGTTATTCATTGATCAACCCCCACGCCTATGTCGACACCAATCTCGTCGGCTTCGTGAATATCCTCGAGGGGTGCCGGCATCATGGGGTGCAGCACCTTGTGTTTGCCAGTTCCAGCTCGGTCTACGGGGCGAATACCACGCAGCCGTTTTCGGTACATCACAACGTGGACCATCCGCTCAGCCTGTATGCCGCGAGCAAGAAAGCCAACGAATTGATGGCGCACACCTATGCGAATCTCTACAACCTGCCCGTGACGGGGCTTCGTTTCTTCACCGTGTATGGTCCCTGGGGCCGACCGGACATGGCGCTGTTCCTGTTCACCAGGGCAATTCTGGAGGGTCGGCCCATCGATGTCTTCAACCACGGCAACCATCGGCGGGATTTCACCTACATCGACGATATCGTCGAGGGCGTGATTCGGACCCTGGATCATGTGGCCGCACCCAACCCGGAATGGAGCGGAGCTGCTCCTGATCCGGGCACCAGCTGCGCTCCATACAGGCTTTACAATATTGGCAACCAGCAGCCTGTGGAGTTGATGCGCTATATCGAAGTGCTCGAGGATTGCCTGGGACGCAGGGCCGAGAAGAATTTTCTCCCCCTGCAGCCTGGCGATGTTCCGGACACCTTTGCCGATGTCGAGGATCTAATACGTGATGTGAACTACCTTCCGCGGACACGCGTGGAAGACGGTATCGCCCGATTTGTCGATTGGTACCGTGATTTCTATGCGGTTTCCGGGTAGTGAGCAGTAGGTGGTGGGTCGCGAAGGGACCTTCATGGGGTTGGTTCATGTCTGGTGGTTCTGGAGCATGAGACCACTGTGACGAGGTAACGCCCGCCGAGCAAGGAGCTGGAATCGTGAAGCATTGGTACGCCGTACATTGCAAACCGCAACAGGACGAACGCGCGGAAACCGAGCTGGCCAGGCAGGGGTTCGAGGTGTTCCGCCCCCGGGTACGCTTGCGGCGTCGGATTCGCGAGCGATACCGGCTGAAGGTGGAATCCATGTTCCCGCGCTACCTTTTCATCGAGCTGGATCCCTGCGACCAGGATTGGTCACCCATCCGCTCCACTCGTGGCGTGGCCGGGTTGGTGCGCATGGGTGACCGTGTTCCCGTGGTTCCGGGCACGGTGATCGAGGCCCTGCGCACCCGTGCCGACGACGACAATTGCATCGACATGAGGCCAGCGGATGGTTTTGTACCGAATGATCGGGTGATGATCACGGAGGGGCCGCTCGCCGGATTCGAGGCGCTGTTCTCGGCCCGCAATAGCCAGGAGCGGGTGGTGGTGCTGCTCAACCTGATTCAGGTCACCCTCCCGGTCCACGCAATCACGCGCGCCGGGTGAAGATTCCTTGCCGGAACGCTCGATAGCCCCTGTCGCGCGGTCGAGTGCCGCCGGGCGTCGCGGTCTGCGGGGTTTGAAGCGGCTGCGACCATTGACTGTAATACGAATCTGCTACAAGAAGCGCCGCTGGCGGTCGATCAGACCTGTTGCGGCAGGGCCGGGCATTGGCTGATGGGCACGCGTCACGTTTTCAACACTACCTGGAATCACGCATGAATCTTACAGTCATTGGCACGGGTTATGTCGGTCTCGTCACCGGCACCTGTTTCGCGGAGATGGGGCACCATGTGACCTGCGTGGATGTTGACGCGCGCAAGGTCGAGAATCTGAATGAGGGCATCCTGCCGATCTACGAGCCAGGGCTCGACAGCATGGTCCGGAATAACGCTCGCGAAGGGCGGCTGGCCTTTACCACATCGCTGCCTGATGCGATGCGGACATCGAATATTCACTTCATCGCGGTGGGCACACCGCCGGGTGAGGATGGTTCGGCCGATCTGCAATATGTGCTGTCGGTCGCGCGCGAGATCGGAGCCTGCCTGGACGACTACGCCGTGGTGATCGACAAGTCCACGGTGCCCGTGGGTACAGCCGAGAAAGTGCGGGCGGCGATCGATGCCGAGCTGCGGCGCCGCGGCAGGGAGATCGAGTTTGATGTGGTCTCGAATCCGGAGTTCCTGAAGGAGGGTGCAGCGATCGACGACTTCATGAAACCGGACAGGATCGTGGTCGGCGCGGAGGGAGAACGAGCGATCGATATCATGCGCGAGCTTTATGCGGATTTTACGCGCAGTCACGATCGGTTGCTGGTCATGGGTGTGCGCGATGCCGAGATGACCAAGTATGTTGCCAACGCCATGCTGGCGACCAAGATCTCGTTCATGAACGAGGTGGCGAACCTGTGCGACCGCATGGGCGTGGACGTCGAGAATGTGCGCACCGGTATCGGCTCCGACAGCCGGATCGGTTACTCCTTCATCTACCCGGGCTGCGGCTACGGAGGCTCGTGCTTCCCCAAGGACGTAAAGGCGTTGATTCGCATGGCGGCCGCCAACGATGTACATCCGAGGGTGTTGGAGGCGGTTGAAGCCCGTAATGAAGAGCAGAAGGGCTATCTGTTCGGCAAGATCGTCGCCCATTATGGATCCGAGCTTGCGGGTCGCGTATTCGCACTGTGGGGTCTGGCGTTCAAGCCCGGGACCGATGACATGCGCGAGGCTCATTCGAAAATCCTTCTGCAGCAATTGATTCAGGCGGGCGCGCGGGTCCAGGCCTACGACCCGGTGGCCATGGACGTGGCCCGGGAGGAGTTGCCACCGGAGTGGTTCGCCGACGGTCTCCTGACGCTCGTGGACCAGCAGTACGCCGCCGTGGAGGGGGCGGATGCCCTGGCGCTGGTCACCGAATGGCGTCCTTTCCGTCATCCGGACTTCGGTGCCATGCGCCGCCTGATGCGCCACGAGCCTGTCATTTTCGATGGACGGAATCAGTACTCGCCGGACAATATGGCCGCGGATGGTTTCGTCTATTACGGAGTGGGTCGTTAGCGTGAAAGTAGCTACGTAGGGTGCCGTGAGGCGCAGCCGAACCGCACCGGATAGGACGCCGACCCTGTCCCCAGGCTCGCGGGCCTCGAGCGGTGCAATTCGCTGCGCTCATTGACACCCTACGCCTTTGATGGCCGTGGGTGTCCGCCCGGGACATGGAAGGTTGCGTGAAAGAATCTGCGTAGGGTGCCGTGAGGCGCCGCCGAACCGCACCGGATAGGACGCCGACCCTGCCCCCAGGCTCGCGGGCCTCGAGCGGTGCAATTCGCGGCACTCATCGGCACCCTGCGCGTATACTTTTCATGCTTGGGAGTGGCAGGTTGGCCATGACCGTTACAGCGAAACAGCACGGCAGGGCGTGGAGAATGCACTTGAAATCGTGGTCCAGCTTGCCGATTCCGTTCACGCGCCTTGACCGGCGTCTTGGGGTGTGCCCCGGTGTGACCGTATGAATGACCTGTCCTGTTTCATGGCCTACGACATACGCGGCCGCGTCCCCGACCAGATCGACACCACCCTCGCCCGGCAGATAGGTCGGGCCTTCGTGACCGAGTTTGGGGCACGGCGTGTGCTGGTGGGGCGCGACGTACGTTTGGAAAGCCCCTCGCTGGCCGCTGCGCTGATTCAGGGATTGAGCGAAAACGGAGCCGATGTCATCGATATCGGGCTTTGCGGGACTGAAGAGGTGTACTTCGGTACCGTACACCACGGTACCGACGGCGGGATCATGGTGACCGCGAGCCACAATCCCAAGGGGTTCAACGGCATGAAGCTGGTGCGTGAGGGCGCGCGGCCGATCAGCGGCGACAGCGGACTTCTTGCGATCAGGGACCGCATCCTGGCCGAGTCGGCAGAATCTTTGTCGACCCTGTTGGTGCCGGGAGAATCCAGGCAGGGAACGTCGGACAGGATCGTCGTCGACACCGACAAGTCCGCGTATATCGAACATCTGCTGGGGTATCTCGACCGCACGGCATTGCGGCCGCTGAAGATCGTCGCTGATCCGGGTAACGGCGGTGCCGGCATGGTGATGCAACTGCTGGAAGAGCGGCTGCGTCCGTTGCGGTTCGTGTTGGTCAATGAACGTCCCGATGGGGATTTCCCCCACGGTGTGCCGAATCCCTTGCTGCCCGAGAGACGCGCAGCCACGTCGGCGGCCGTTCGGAAGCATGGGGCTGATTTCGGAATCGCCTGGGACGGCGACTTTGACCGCTGTTTTCTGTTTGACGCGAACGGACGATTCATCGAGGGCTATTATCTGGTCGGCCTTCTTGCCGAGATCATGCTGGTCAAGAATCCGGGGGCGCGGATTCTGCACGACCCCCGGCTCACGTGGAATACGATTGAACAGGTGGAGGCGGCCGGGGGTGTTCCGGTGCAGTCGAAGACCGGGCATGCGTTCATGAAGGAGCGTCTGCGGCAGGAAGATGCGGTGTACGGGGGCGAGATGAGTGCGCATCATTACTTCCGCGACTTCGCTTATTGCGACAGCGGTATGATCCCCTGGATGCTGGTGGCGGAGTTGATCAGCCGCACCGGGCGCACGCTGGCCGATCTGGTGGATGCCCGCATGGCGGCTTATCCGTGCAGCGGTGAGATCAACTACAGGGTGGCGGCGGTGCCTCCCGTGATCGAACGGGTGCTGGATTACTTCGCGCCGCAGGACCCGCGAATCGATCTGACCGACGGTATTGGCCTGGAATTCGCGGATTGGCGATTCAATCTGCGCGCGTCCAATACCGAACCGCTGCTGCGGCTCAATGTGGAGACGCGGGGGGATGCGGAAGCGGTCTCGCGCCATGTCGGCGAGATTGCCGATCTCATCGCGAGTGTCTGACCGGCCATCGGTGGGAGCCCACTTTTCCTGGATACGGCGGCGACGATTTCTGGTGCGATTCCGAACGCCTGTGATCGCTGTTGGCCGGGACAGTGCTCTTGCCACTCGATATGATGTTAACGTGAAGGAACCGACGTTGGGTGCCGTGAGGCGCAGCCGAACCGCACCGATACCACGTAGGCCCTGACCCCAGGCTCCCGGGCCTCGAGCGGTGCAATTCGCTGCGCTCATTGGCGCCCTACACCATTCTTTGTCCGGGATGGCGAGCATCGCCATGATCGTCAGGCCTGTAAACGAGGGAGCGACTCATGATCCATGCAGTCATTCTGGCCGGGGGTAGCGGGACCCGGCTATGGCCGTTGTCGAGGCGGCAGTTGCCAAAGCAGTTTCTGCATATCGATGGCGAAAAATCCCTGCTCGAGGCCACGCTGGATCGATTGCAACCGGTGGTGGATCCTGACCAGGCGCTGATCGTTACGGGTGCTGAACATGCCCGGGGAGAAGCCTACCAGGCATTGCACGCCTTCAGAACGCTGCTCGAACCGGTCGGGCGCAATACCGCTCCGGCGATCGCGCTGGCGGCGGCGTGGCTGGGCCGCGATGGTGAGGACCCCGTTTTGGTGGTGTTGCCCGCGGATCATGTGATTCGGGATCGGACGGCGTTCCACCACGCTCTGCGCCAGGCGATCGCCGCAGCCGAGGATGGTGCGCTGGTGACCTTCGGTATCCGGCCGACACGACCGGAAACGGGGTACGGCTATATCCGCGCGGTTACGGACGGCAGCGCCGTGGCCCCGGTGGAACGCTTCATGGAGAAACCCGATGCCGCGACCGCGGAACATTTTCTGGCGGACGGAAACTACTGGTGGAATTCCGGAATGTTCGTCTGGCGGGCCTCCAGTATTCTGGCCGAGATCGAGCGCCATCTGCCGGAAGTGAACACGGTGCTGCAGCGCATCCGCTCCGAGTGGGCCGAGTCCGGAGCGGTTGATCCGCAGCCGGCCGTGGCAGCCCACTTTGCGGCCATGCCGTCGATTTCCATCGACTACGGCGTGCTGGAGCACTCCCATCGGGTCCGTCTGGTGCCTTGCGATATCGGATGGTCTGATGTCGGAAGCTGGGACGCGGTTCATGAACTCGCCGCGCGGGATGACCGCGGCAATGCACAGCAGGGAAACGTGCTTGCGATCGATTGCGACAACACCTTGCTGCAGGGCAACGGGCGCCTGGTGGCGGCGGTCGGGGTACGGGATCTCTGTGTGATCGAAACTGCGGACGCGATTCTCGTCGCACCTCGCGGCCAGACGCAGCGGGTGCGGGAATTGGTCGATGAACTGCATCGCCGGGATGCCAGCGAGTGCAGATTGCATCGGACAGTGCGCCGGCCCTGGGGCAGCTATACGGTGTTGGAGGAGTCTGCGGGGTACAAGATGAAGCGTATCGAGGTCGTGCCTGGTGCAAGTCTCAGCCTGCAGCGCCATCAGCATCGCTCCGAGCACTGGATCGTGGTGTCCGGCACGGCCACCGTGACCCGTGGCGAAGAGGTACTGACCGTCGCACCCAACGAGAGTACCTATATCCCGATCGGTGAGCGTCATCGGCTCGAGAACCGGGGCAAGATCCCACTGCAGATCATCGAGGTCCAGGTCGGCGAGTATCTGGAAGAGGACGACATCGAGCGTTTCGAGGATGTCTACGATCGGTAGCCCGGAGGAGCGGCTTTCGGCCACCACCCGGGGTCTGGAATCTTGACCGGTCTCCTGCCGCGATGGGAGCCGCGGAATCGCGGCCAGAGGTTGTTCCCAGCGGGGGGCCTGTGCCAGGAGTGCGGCTCCCCTGGTAACAGGACTCTGCCGGCCTACTCCCTGGGTCCGGTTGTTACCGGATCACACTCTTGAGAATGGATTCGTTTTCCTGTGTGGCTTCGGCCATGACCGAGGCCACGGTGCCGCCAAATGCCTGCGCGATCAGGCTTGTGTTCATTCGCGAGACCACGACACGACCGTCGGTCGTTTCATATACGGAAACGCGGCAGGGCATCATCGAAGTCACAACCTTGGCCCGATCCTCGGCGAGTATCTTGCCCGCGTGATGCGGCTGACAGAGTTCCAGCACGGCCACGCGGTCGACCTCGTAGCCGTAGGGGCTGACGGCGTCGTGGATCATGTGCACGGTGGGCACCTTCCAGCTCTGTTCGGCGGCAGCGCTCTTGATCAGTTCGATGGTGTCCTCGAAGGCGAACAGGCTGTCGTTCTCGACGACCATCAGCTTGGGAGCGGCCGAGAACGCGGTCAGCATCATCGCTGCGACCCCCACCAGGAAACCGCCTATGCCAGTAAGAATGAAGCGCGTTGTCATTTCAATTCCTCATTATCAATAACTTGTGTATATGCAGAACGCCAATAATTCAAATATATTAGCGATTGCTAATTTAATGATGTCATGCTGCCACAGCTGATCGTGGCGTTCAAGTGAATTATTTCGGTGCAATTCCGGCGGCAGGCGTCGATTTGCTCATCTGACCGGCGAATTCAGCCAGGCCGTTTGACAATTTTCCGGCAAACGACCGTTAATAGAGTCTGGCAAGCAAGGGGGGCGACAAATGGATATCCGCAGCATCGAACTCAACCGGGGCTGGGGCCTGTTCGGCCGCGGCTGGAAGAATTTCATCGCGGACCCTCTGACCTGGGTTCTGGCAGTGGTGGTCTTCTTCCTGATCAGCCTGGTGCTGAACCTGATCCCATTGCTTGGCGGGGTGGTGGTGGCGGTCATTTCGCCCGCCCTGATGGCTGGGCTCCTGAAGATTGCGCATGAAGTCGAGCAGGGTCGCAGAGTCACGGTTGGTCACCTGTTTCATCCGATTCAGGATCAGCATCGGCGCGTTCCATTGCTTCTGCTCGGCCTGGTCGCTTTGCTGGCAACCGTGTTCATGGCGGTCGTCACGGCGGTCTTCATCGGCAGTGCCTTGCAGGTTGGCGCAGTGAATGAACCGGTGCAGTTTCCGCTGGCCGGGATCGGCTTCTTCGGTATGTTCGTGATCTTCCTGATGTATCTGGTGGTCTTTGCTCTCCTCGCGTTTTCGATTCCACTGGTGTACTTCGGTGGGGTGGAACTGGGCGACGCGGTCGTCGCGAGCATCAGGGGGACCGTCACCAACCTTGGCCCCCTGGTGATCTTCAGCCTGATCTATTTTGTGCTGGCCTTCTTCGCAATGCTTCCTTTCGGGCTCGGCTTCCTCGTCCTGGGCCCGGTTGTCGTGGCCGCACTGTATGGCGCCTATTCGGAAATTTTCCCGATCTCTGCCGAGCCGGAAGTCATCGAGTCCGAGAAAGCCTGAGGACTTTGCGTCACTCTGGGAAGGCGCGTTGGAGTGCGAGCGGCGGGGGACCCTCCTCTCTTCAGGGTCACGGGCAGCCACGTCGAGCGTGATGACCGCAGGAGCTTGATCAGTCCTTCCTGGCGGGGGGCTCGGTAGACTCTACGCTGGTGTTGTCTGCATCGGCAGGGTGTTTGTTCTTGTGCTCCGTCTTCGCGCGCTTTTCGGCGACGAGCCGTTCTTCCTCTTCCAGCCGGTCGAGTTCGGCATCCATTTCGTCCGGGCTCAGGGGGCGGAATTCGCTCGTTGCGGTGCTTGCCCTTGCCGATGTGCTGGCAGCTGCCGTTCCCGAGGCGGTCGTGGAGCCACCGGTCGCAGGCCGAGGGGTCTGTCCGCCCGCGCCGGGGCCACCACGTCGGGGCCCGGCCCCGGGGCCACCGCTGCTCGGGTCGTCGTCAGGGCCGTCTTCTTCGGAATCATCGTAGCGCCCTTCGGCGGCTTGCCGCTCCGCCTTGCGCTTCTGCATGATTCTTGAGAGGACCAGTCCGATCTCGAACAGGATCCACATTGGCAGTGCGAGCAAGGTCTGAGAAATGATGTCGGGGGGCGTGAGGATCATGCCGATGACGAATGTTCCGACAATCACGTAGGGGCGCTTGCGGGCCAGTTTTTCGGGTGTGGTCGCGCCCATCGACACCAGGAGTATGGTCGCGATCGGCACTTCGAATGCGATGCCGAAGGCGATGAACAGCATGATCACGAAGTCGAGGTAACGCGAGATATCGGTCATCACCGCGACGCCTTCGGGAGCCGTTGCGGTGAAGAAGGCGAAGATCAGCGGAAATACCACGAAGTAGGCGAATGCCATCCCGAGGTAAAAGAGGATGGTGGAAGAGGCCACCAGTGGCCCGGCCATCTTCTTCTCGTGCTTGTACAACCCCGGCGCGATGAAGGCCCATAGCTGATACAGCGTGTACGGGATCGTCAGCACGACCGCCAACAGCAGCACCAATTTGAAGGGGATCAGAAACGGCGCCGCGACCTCGATCGCGATCATGCTGGTGCCCTCCGGGAGGTGCACCATCAGCGGGGTCGCCAGGAAGGTGTAGATCTGGTTCGCGAACGGGAACAGCATCAGGAACACGACCAGGATCGCGAGGAACATGCGCAGGATCCGGTCGCGCAGTTCGATCAGGTGACTGAGCAGGGTCTCGGTGGCCTCGGTGCTGGGTTCGCCACTGGCCTTCTTGCGGTTGTTGCTCATGCCTTGTTCGCTGTCCCGTCGCCGTCCGTCTCCTCAGTCGACTTGCGCTCCACGGGCTGCGGGGGCGGAGCGTCTGTCAGCAGATCGGCATCGAGGTTGTCCGTGACCGGGACGCGCTTGATGCGCGGGCGACCGTCGACCTTTTGTCCGGGCGTGTCCGACCCTCCTGCCGCGCCCTTCCTTGTTGCGGTGGCCGGCATTCCCTCGGGGTCCAACTTCGTCCTTTTCCCCGAGGTGTTCGCGTTCGCTACATCATCCATGTTTTCGCGCAGGGTCTGCTCGGTCTCTTTCAGGTCCTCGCGCAGGGTTTCCTCGGTATCCTGCATCATGCTCTTCAGTTCCTGGATCTCCTGCTCCTGGCCCTTGAGCATCTTGCGGAGCTCTTCGGTCTGCAGCTCCTGTTCGATATCGGATCGCACGCTGTTGACGAAGCGCCGCGCCTTTCCCACGAAGCGACCGATCTCGCGCGCAAGTGCAGGCAGGCGCTCCGGCCCCACGACCAGCAGCGCCACCAGGGTGATGATCATGATCTCCCAGAAGCCGATATCGAACATGGTCTACCCGTTGCGTTCCGTGCGGTCTCGCAGGGCCGCGTTCAGGATTGGCTGCCGCCGCTCGGACCACCCGACTGCGATTCCTTTTTCGCCTCCGCATCGATCACGCGGCCCTTGTGCTGGTCCTCGACCTTCGGGATCTCCTCGCCTTCGCGCCGCTGGGTGTCGTCCTTGTCTGCTTCTTCCTCCTCGCCCTCCGGGTTTTTCACCGACTGGCGGAAGTTCTTGATGGCGGAGCCGAGATCACCGCCCATGTTGCGAAGCTTCTTGGTGCCGAACAGAAGCACGACGATGAGCAGGATGATGAGAAGCTGCCAGATGCTGATACCGCCAATCCCCATGGGATGCCTCCGAAGACGATGAAAATGTTGAAAAGTTTGAACTTGGACCCTGATTCAACCCGAGCGTTTACCCGCCGTCCCGCGATTCGCCTTTTCGCTGATGCCCGAGAGGCCGAAGCGGCGGCCGAGTTCACCCAGTACGTCATCCGGATGCAGCCCGCGCGCAGACAATACCACGAGTGCGTGGAACCAGAGATCCGCCATCTCCGAAACCAGGGCGTCGTCGTCCGGGTTCTTGGCTGCGATGACCGTTTCGGTAGCCTCCTCGCCGAGCTTCTTCAGCATCACGTCGAGACCGCGCCGATGCAGCGAAGCAACGTAGGACGTCTCTGGATCGGCCTGCCGTCGTTCCTCGATGACTGCTGCGAGCCGCTGCAGGATTTCGCCGCTCATGTACGGGCCTCGCGCGCGGGTCGTACCGGCACTCCGGCAGCGGCCATCGCCGCCTTGACCTCTGCCACGGTATGCTGGCCGAAGTGGAAGATGCTGGCGGCGAGGACCGCGTCGGCGTGGCCTTCGACCACCCCCGCAACCAGATGCGCGAGTTCGCCGACGCCGCCCGAAGCAATCACCGGGATGCTCACCGCGTCGCTCACCGTGCGGGTCAGGTCGAGGTCGAAGCCGATCCGGGTGCCGTCGCGGTCCATGCTGGTGAGCAGGATTTCGCCAGCGCCCATGTGAACCATCTTCTCGGCCCAGGCCACTGCGTCGATGCCGGTACCGCGGCGCCCGCCATGGGTGAAGACCTCCCAGTGCGGAAATTCTGCGTCGTCCTGCACCCGCTTGGCGTCGATCGCGACGACGATGCATTGGCTGCCGACCCGTGCCGCCGCCTCGGCAACCAGTTCGGGGCGATGAACCGCGGCGGTGTTGATCGAAACCTTGTCGGCACCGGCGTTCAGCAGCCGCCGGATGTCGGTGACCTCGCGGATGCCACCGCCCACGGTGAGCGGGATGAACACCTGTTCGGCGACCTGTTCGACCACGTGCACGATGGTCTCGCGCTCATCGCTACTGGCGGTGATGTCGAGGAAGGTGATCTCGTCCGCGCCCTGCGCGTCATAGCGGCGCGCCACTTCGACCGGATCACCGGCGTCGCGAATGCCAACGAAGTTCACGCCCTTGACCACGCGGCCGGCGTCGACGTCGAGGCAGGGGATGATCCGGCGTGCAAGCATGGGTCAGGCCTGCTCTCCGGCCAGTGCGATCGCTTCCTGCAGGGTGAAGGTCTCCTCGTACAGCGCCCGACCGACGATCACACCGTCGATGCCCGCGTCCTCGTGTTCGAGCAGACGCCGGATGTCGTCGAGCGAGCTGACGCCGCCGGAAGCGATCACCGGAATCCGGACCTCGCTGGCCAGTCGCGCGGTGGCCTCGACGTTCACACCCTGCATCATGCCGTCACGGCTGATGTCCGTGTAAACGATCGCCATCACGCCATCGCTCTCGAAGTGCTGTGCGAGGTCGATCACGTCGTGGTGCGACAGCTTGGACCAGCCGTCCACCGCGAGCTTGCCGTCGCGGGCGTCGAGTCCAACGATGATGCGGCCCGGAAACTCCAGGCACAGATCGTTGACGAAATGCGGCGCGCTGACCGCCTTGGTGCCGATGATCACGAACTCGACCCCGGCCTCGAGGTACGCCTGCACCGTATCGGCATCGCGAATCCCTCCGCCGACCTGAATGCGAAGACCCGGGTAGGCCTCCGCAATGTCGTGGATGACCTGGGCGTTCTTCGGGGTACCGGCAAAAGCGCCATCGAGGTCGACGATATGCAGGCGCTCGGCGCCGGCATCGACCCAGCGTCCAGCCATCGCCACGGGGTCATCGCCGAATACCGTGGATTCGTCCATGCGTCCCTGGCGCAGGCGGACGCACTTGCCTTCCTTGAGATCAATCGCGGGTATGACCAGCATTATCGACTCCAACATGGAAACGCTGAAAAAGGTTTGTCATCGCCAGGTGCCGTCCCAGCGCAGGAAGTTGTTCAACAATCGCAAGCCGTCGGCGGCGCTCTTTTCCGGGTGGCACTGCATCGCAAACATCGAACCCCGTGCGATCACCGAGGCGAAGACATCCCCGTAATCGGTTTCGCCGACGATATCGTCTGTCCGCGTCGGCCGTACCCGGTAACTGTGCACGAAATAGAACCACGACTCCTGAGCCAGACCGTGCCAAAGTGGATGTTCGCGTACCTGACGTACCACATTCCAGCCCATGTGCGGAATCTTCAGGCGGCGGCCTTCCCGGTCGATCGCGTGATCCGGGAAGCGCTCGACGCGGCCCGGGATCACGCCCAGCAGATCAACCCCGCAATTCTCGGCGCTCCAGTCGAGCAGGATCTGCTGCCCCAGGCACATGCCCAGAAATGGCCGGGTGGCAGCGAGCTCAGGCAGGATACTGTCCAGCCCGAGGGCGCGCAGTGCCTGCATGGCATCGGCCGCGGCGCCCTGTCCGGGAAAGACAAGGCGATCAGCCTCGCGAATCACCGCGAGCTCGTTTGTCAGGAGCACCTGCGTACCGGATGGCGCTTCGTGCCGGAGCGCGCGCTCCACCGAGTGCAGATTGCCCATGCCGTAGTCGATTACGGCGACACTTTGCATCTTTGCAACGCCCTCTTGCGCGGTTCGCCTTACAGGGCGCCCTTGGTGGATGGCGTGATATCGGTCATGCGCGGATCCGGTTCTGCCGCCATGCGCAGGGCGCGTCCGAAGGCCTTGAAAATCGTTTCCGCGACATGGTGGGCATTGTGCCCCCGTATGCTGTCGATGTGCAGCGTCATCCGGGCATGGTTGACCAGGCCCTGGAAGAACTCCTGGAACAGATCGACATCAAACTGACCAATATGGGAACGCCGGAAGTCGGCGTGCATTTCGAGCCCGGGACGACCGGAGAAATCGATGACCACCCGAGCGAGCGCCTCATCGAGCGGCACATAGGCGTGTCCGTAACGTCGAATTCCCTTCTTGTCACCGAGAGCCTGCGCCAGTGCCTGCCCGAGCGTGATGCCGATATCCTCCACGGTGTGATGGGCGTCAATGTGCAGATCCCCATCCGCCTGAATGTCCATATCAATGACGCCATGCCGGGCAACCTGGTCGAGCATGTGGTCCAGAAAGGGCAAACCGGTGTGAAACCCGCCGATGCCGGTGCCATCCAGATTCAGTTCCACCCGAATCCGGGTTTCCAGAGTGTCCCTTTGAACGATTGCGGTGCGCGCTTTCATGGCTGCTGATGCTATAGCAAAATACCAGTTTAGCAAGCCGAATGCGCTTCGGCATGTGGGAAGGATCTTCTGGCCGCTGCTCCAGGAGCCGAACCCCCCCCTTGGCGGGCGGTGACGTCATTCGGAAGGCTGCCAGATGCTGGCTCCCTACCGGTCGGCGCGTTGCCCGATCAACAGGGCCTCGGGCACCACGGACTGGATGGCGGTGGGGATTTCGAGGCAGAGGCCTGGACGCGCCTGGACAGAGACCCACAGGGTGTTGATCCTCAGGTTGATCTCGACGAATGCGATGACCTCGTTGTAGCTTTCCAGTACCCGGTGGATGGCCTGCAGGCGTTGCCGGATCTCGAGGTCATTGCGCCGCTTCAGGCCCGGGATGAGCATCATGAAATCGGCCAGACGCTGACCGCTTGCGTCGCGGCTTGGCAGTCGTCGCCACAGGGGTTCCATCTGTTCGAAGGAGCAGGCCCGCCGCAATCGCGGCTCGGCCGGGGCGGGTAGTGGCCGCTCCAGCGGTTCGACGGCGCGGCTCGCGGGCACCGCTAGAGGAGTTCTCGCCTTATGCGTCATATGCGCCTCCTGATTACCCCTGCGATCGGCCCCGATTCATGACTCACGCACTGGCTTGTCGCTGGGCGGCCTCCACGCGCTGCGCGTTTCCGCTGGGCGCGTGACCTGCTGCCTTATCGGTTTCGGTCCCGTGCCCATGACTCGCCTTGCGGAGCAGTCGTTCCCGGTAACGCAGAATGTATGCCCTGACGTTGCTGGAAGACAACAGGCACAAAAAAGCCGGGGACGAGCCCCGGCTTCCTCGCTGACACCAAGGTCGAACTCAGCTGATGGTCGCGGTGACGCTGTCGCTGCCGCCCTGATTGTCTTTCCAGGACAGCTGCAGGTTGTCGCCCTTCTTGCCGGCGAACTGGAACTGGAAGAACGGGTTCCGGGAAATCGTCACACCCCAGTAGGCGGTCATCACTTCGGTGCCTTCGACTTCGGCGTTGACGACCTGAATGTGGTGGGGCGGAATCAGGTTGCCGGCGGCGTCCTTGCTGGTGCCGGTTTCCATCGGATGGGACATCAGGGCACGGACGGTCACGACACCGCCGCTTTCCTGGGCGCGAACTCGAATGGTGGACATTGCTATACCTCCAGAAATTGGGAAAGTCGGTTCAAACGGGCCGGTCGATCAGCCGCCACAGCCACCAATGGTGACCTTCACTTCGCGCGAGGCGCTGTACCAGGTGCCGCCCGATTTGACCGCGGCGACAACGTCGGACGATTCTCCCATCTTGATGCGGGTCGCGAACATCGGCACGGCGCCGGCGCCGAGGATGTACTTGGACGTCAGCGGCGAGCCGTTGTTGACCACGAACAGGGCCATTTCGGTCACATCGGCCATGCCGGTTTCGACTGTCACGGGAACGACCATGCCGTTTTCCGCGATTTCCGGTGCACTGATTTCAATGTCGCCAGCGGGCATGTCGGTCGTGCCCACCGCGGCCTTCAGGCTCTCTTCATAGCCGCGGGCCTTGAAGGCCGGTTCCGGCCATGCGGCGAGAAGCTGGCTCGGTGCCAGCAGGCCCGCACCAACAGCGACACCGACGGTGCCGGCAGCGAGGGTGCCTTTGAGAAAGACACGGCGCTTAGTACTTGTCATGGAGATCTCCTCTCATCTTGGGGTCGGTCCGGAACATCCGGGGCGTTGGTCTGAAAACGCCTGTGGTACGGACGAGGGTTGAGACTATTCTATTCCCACAGGGTTTCACCAAAATTCAACCGGGCGCGTGCCGCAATGCCGGCGCGACTGCGCAGGCGCCCCCGCCAGCGCCCGGTCGCCGCCAAAAAACGGCGTTGAGCTTGCGAGTGTAGACCATATCCGGGGTGTGCGGCCAAATGCACAGACTGCCACAGCGTTCTACACTATCCCAACCTCTTTTCGGACCCGCGCCATCATGCCTTGTAAAGCACATCTGGTCTTCATCGTCCTCGTCATCGCTCTCGGATCCATGCAGATGCTCGCCAGCTGCGGGCAGAAGGGCGATCTCTACCTGCCTGAGGATGCGCCGGAGGAGCGGCGCTGATGGATCACTTCGCACTTCGTGGCGGCGTACTGTATTGCGAGGAGGTATCCCTGGAAGATCTTGCCGATTCCGTGGGAACGCCCGCCTATGTCTACTCCCGAGCGACGCTGACTCGGCATTACCGCGCGTTCGTCGATGCACTGGGGGCGGTGCCGCACCAGGTCTGCTTTGCCGTTAAGGCCAACTCCAGTCTCGCAGTGCTCGATGTGCTGGCGCGCCTGGGTGCGGGCTTCGACATCGTCTCCGGTGGAGAACTGGAGCGCGTGTTGCGCGCGGGCGGAAAACCCTCACGGGTTGTCTTTTCCGGGGTGGGCAAGAGCATTGCCGAGCTGCGCCGCGCTCTGCGGGTAGGCATCCACTGCTTCAACATCGAGTCGCAGCCCGAGCTCGAACTTCTCAATCACATTGCCGGGGAAATGGGATTGCGCGCGCCGGTTTCGTTCCGTGTGAACCCCGACGTCGATGCCAAGACCCATCCGTATATCGCGACCGGCCTGCGCGAGAACAAATTCGGCGTGGACATCGACGTGGCGAGGAACCTGTATCGCGAGGCGGCCGGGCTCGCTCACCTCGATATCCGGGGCGTGGGTTTCCACATCGGCTCTCAATTGACCCGTCTCGAACCCTTTACGGATGCGCTGCGCCGGGTGCTGGAGCTGGTGGATGCGCTGGAGGAAGAGGGAATCAGTCTCGAGCATATCGACGTCGGCGGTGGGCTCGGCGTGCGCTATCGCGACGAAACGCCCCCGGAACCGGCTGCTTACGCAGCGGCTCTGCGCGCGGTGCTGGCGGGGCGCCGCCTGAAAGTGATGCTCGAACCAGGCCGGGCGATCGCAGCCAACGCAGGGGTCTTTCTGACCCGGGTGGCGTTCCTGAAGCACACCGCCCACAAGGACTTCGCGATCGTCGATGGCGCGATGAATGATCTGATCCGGCCGGCTCTTTACGGGGCATGGCAAGAGATTGTGCCGGTACGCCCGCGCGGCGGGCCGAAGCGCTCCTATGATGTGGTGGGTCCGGTCTGCGAAACGGGAGACTTCCTGGGGAGGGACCGCGAACTCGCATTGCGCGAAGGCGATCTTCTCGCGGTGCGTTCGGCCGGGGCGTATGGCTTCGTGATGGCCGGCAACTACAACAGCCGGCCGCGTCCGCCCGAGGTGATGGTCGACGGTGGCGCGTTCTTCATCGTGAATCGGCGCGAGCAAGTGGATCAACTCATGATGCGCGAGAGCATGCTGCCGGAGGATGCATGATGCAGCGCTGCCCGGAACCCGAGCTGATGCTCGATGAAGACCAGGCCCGCGCCTATGCCGAGGCCGACTTCAGCGAACCGCACGAGCATTTCGTGGACCTGTTCGCGCAACGCTTTCCCGAGCCGGTCGATGGACTCGTGCTGGACCTCGGCTGTGGCCCCGGGGATGTCAGTCTCCGGTTCGCCGCCCGCTATCCGCTGTGCATGGTCGAGGGTATCGACGGTGCGCCGGCGATGCTGGCGGCCGGGCAGGATCTGTGCCGACAGCATCCGGCCGGACCGAGGGTGACCCTGTTGCCGGGCCGGCTGCCGGAGGCCCGCGGACCCGGCGCACCTTATGCGACCATCATCTCCAACAGCCTGCTGCATCACCTGCACGCACCGGATGTGTTGTGGACCACGATCCTGCGCGATGGGGCACCGGGCGCGCGCGTCTTCGTGATGGACCTCTGCCGGCCGGATTCGACGGAACAGGTCGATGCGCTGGTGGCCCAGCATGCCGCTGATGCCGCTGACGTGTTGCGCCGGGATTTCCGAAACTCGCTGCACGCCGCGTTCACGCCTGCGGAAGTGCGCGGGCAGTTGCGCCAGGCCGGACTTGGCGGATTTGATGTCGAACAGGTCAGTGACCGCCATCTCGTGGTTTGGGGGCGGCTTTGATCCGTTGGTTAAAGGCGGTGACCCTGAGATGAAGTTCGCATTCACCAAGATGCATGGACTCGGCAACGATTTCGTCGTGATCGACGCTGTCCGCCAGGCAGTCACTCTGACGCGGGAAGACGTTCGCTTTCTCGCGGACCGTCATTTCGGTGTCGGCTGCGATCAGGTGCTGCTGGTGGAACCGCCCGGAAACCCGGAGCAGGCGCTGTTTCGCTACCGGATCTTCAATGCCGACGGCGGCGAGGTCGAGCAGTGCGGTAATGGCGCACGCTGTTTCGCCGTCTTCGTGCGCGAGCAGGGTCTGACCGAGGCAACCACGATTCCCGTCGAGACACTGGCTGGGCCGATCGTGCTGCAGGTCGAGGCCGACGGACAGGTGCGGGTCGACATGGGCCGTCCGCGCTTTGGCCTCAGTGAGATTCCATTCCGGGCCGACCACGAGCGCGACCCGTATCTGCTGCACGTCGAGGGCGCCGATGTTGCCGTCGGTGTGGTCTCGATGGGCAATCCGCACGCGGTCCTGCTGGTCGACGACGTTGCTGTCGCCCCGGTGTCCCGCCTGGGGCCGGTTATCGAGACGCATCCGCGGTTTCCGGCTCGGGTCAATGTGGGTTTCGCCGCCGTGACCGGGCGCGACAGTATCGACCTGCGGGTTCACGAACGCGGGGCCGGCGAAACACTGGCGTGTGGCACCGGTGCCTGCGCGGCCATGGTAGTCGCGCGCCGTCGGGGGCTGGTGGATGCGCGGGCCAGGGTCAATCTGCCCGGCGGAAGCCTTGTGCTAAGCTGGTCTGGAAATGCTGAGGATCCGGTGCTGCTGACCGGTCCCGCCACCACGGTATTCCACGGTCGAATCGAGCGATGACAGCCAGCTCACCAAAACCCGAAGCGGGATTTCTTACCGATGCCGCGGTCGAGACCCATCTCCGCGAACATCCGGATTTCTTCGAACGTCATCTGGCCTTGCTGGATGTCCTGCGTTTGCCGCACCCGACTGGTGGCGCCATTTCATTGGTCGAGCGTCAGGTGATGCTGCTGCGGGAAAAGA